>NZ_JBALUY010000029.1:0-37327 GCF_036963605.1 Phenylobacterium sp.
GGATCCTTGCCGGCGTCGCGCAGGGCGCCATAGGCCTGCTCGCAGGCCAGATCCACGGCCGCGTCGCCGGGGCGCAGATTGATCACCGCCACGCCGAAGGGCGCCACGGACTCCGGCCAGATGATGCCGGCATCGTCATGGCTGGCCTCGATGATGCCGCCCACCAGACGCGAGACGCCGACGCCGTAGGAGCCGCCATGGATGGGCCGCTCCTGGCCGTCAGGCCCGGTGACCACGGCGCGCATGGGCTTGGAGTACTTTTCGCCGAAATAGAAGATGTGGCCGACCTCGATGCCCCGGGCCGACAGGCGGTCGGACTCGCCGACCTCAGACTCGAAGCGCGCCTGCTCGTGCATGTCCTCGGTGGCCGCATAGAGGGCGGTGCGCTGGTCGACGATGGGCTGCAGGTCGCCGTCCCAATCGACGTCGCCAGGGGGCGGCATCTCCACCAGGTCGCGATGGCAGAAGACCTGGCTCTCGCCGGTCTCGGCCAGGATGATGAATTCGTGGCTCAGATCGCCGCCGATAGGGCCGGGATCGGCGCGCATGGGCACCGCCTTCAGGCCCAGGCGGGCGAAGGTGTTCAGATAGGCCACGAACATGCGGTTATAGGACCGGCGGGCGGCAGCCTCGTCGATGTCGAAGGAATAGGCGTCCTTCATTAGGAACTCCCGGCCGCGCATCACTCCGAACCGGGGGCGGCGCTCGTCGCGGAACTTCCACTGGATGTTGTAGAAGTTCTTCGGCAGGTCCTTGTAGCTCTTCACATGCGCCCGGAAGATCTCGGTGATCACCTCTTCGGCGGTGGGGCCGTACAAAAGGTCGCGCTCGTGGCGGTCGGTGATGCGCAGCATCTCGTCGCCATAGTCGTCATAGCGTCCGCTCTCGCGCCACAGGTCGGCCAGTTGCAGGGTGGGCATCAGCACCTCGATGGCGCCGGCGCGGTCCATTTCCTCGCGGACGATCTGCTCGATCTTCTTCAGGACCCGAAGGCCGAGCGGCAGCCAGGCATAGATTCCCGCCGCTTCCTGACGGATCATTCCGGCGCGCAGCATCAGCTGGTGCGAGGCGATCTGGGCGTCGGAGGGCGCCTCACGCAGCGTGGGAATGAAATAACGCGAAAGACGCATGCGTTCGGGGCCTTCGTACCAGACTCTTCGGAATAGGCCCTGATTAGCCCTGAGCGTCTGACCTTGGCAATCGAAGCGTCGAAAAGAAGGCCGCCGGCGCAAAGGCGGGCGGCCTCCAAGTTGGTCATCGGGGAAAACGCTACGCAAGCCGGCGTCGCCGCTTGGCTGAGACCGTTGTAACCCCCGTAACATCAGATGCGCGCCCATCTCGGGCGCGGGCCGGAAAGAGCCGCCGCCTTCGCCCAATTTGCAGGCGTTGCGACCGCCGGCCGCGCAAGGCCTGGGCGCCGGGGGCAGGCCTAGAAGTTCGAAGGCCCCGTGGGCATGGGAATGACGCCCGACCAGATCACCGCCCAGACGATCACGAAGACGATGGCCGAAACCCAGGTGGTGGTGATGAACTTGCGCTTGAGCTTGGGATCCACCGGCGCGCCGGGATCGCCGCCGTCGCCCTTGTCGATGCCAGCCTCGGCGTGGCTGATGGTGCCCAGCGGCAGGATGGCGAACAAAACCACCCACCAGATGATCAGATAGGTGGCGATCGCGGTCGTAACGCCCATCAGTGGGCCTCCTTCGGCGTTTCCATCAGTTCGACCAGCACGCCGCCCATGTTCTTGGGATGGACGAAGATCACCGGCGTCCCGTGGGCGCCGATGCGCGGCTCGCCCGTGCCCAGCACGGTGGCGCCCTTGGAGCGCATCTCGTCGCGAGCGGCCAGGATGTCCTCCACCTCGAAGCAGACGTGGTGCTGCCCCCCGGCCGGGTTCTTGGCCAGGAAGCCTGTCAGCGGAGAGTCCTCGCCCAGCGGCTCGATCAGCTCGATCTGCGAATTGGGCAGGTTGACGAAACAGACCCAGACCCCCTGCTCCTCCATGGCCCATTTCTCGGTGATGGAGGTAGCGCCCAGGACGTCGCGATACATCCGCACAGCGTCGTCGATGGAGGGGGTGGCGACCCCCACATGGTTCAGTTTCCCGATCATGGACGCCGGTATACGCCCCCTGCCCCTACGGCGCGAAGACCCTAAAGTCGCAGCACCGTGGTCTCGACCACGGGCCGGCGGCCCCACACCCGCTGGCAGGCCTTCTTGACGGCCCGCGACATGGCGGTCTCGACGGCCTGATCCAGATCACGGTCGGCGCCGGAGAGGCGTGAGAGGGCGCGCTCAGCCTCTTCGGCCAGATCGTCGAGCGCTTCGTCCAGGGGATAGTCGTCATCGGTGGGCATGCCGATGGCGCGCACCTGCGGGCCCGAGGTGATCTTGCCGCGGCTATCGAGCACGACAGCCACCGTCACCACGCCGTTGTGGGCCGCGTGCCGACGTTCGCGTAGGGCCTCGCCGTTCTCGCTGACCACCACATTGGCGTCCACATAGAGGCGGCCGGCGGGCGTCTCATCGATGATCTCGGCGCGGCCCGGCGCCAGGCGGACCATGTCGCCATTGCGCGGAGCGACCGTCTGCGGAACCTGAAGATCCCGGGCGAAGGCCGCATGCTCCAGCAGGTGGCGGCGCTCTCCATGGGTGGGAATGGCGATCTGCGGACGCGCCCAGGCGTACATGCGCGCCAGCTCGTCCCGGCAGGGGTGGCCCGAGACGTGGATGCCCGGGTGATCGTTGTCGGTGTAGAGCCGCACGCCGCGGTCGGCCATGCGGTTCTGCAGGTTGCGAATGGCGATCTCGTTGCCCGGGATGACACGGGAGGAAAAGACGCAGGAATCGCCCTTGCCCAGGTTCACATGGGGGTGGGTGCCCTCGGAGATCCGCGACAGGGCGGCGCGGGCCTCCCCCTGGCTGCCGGTGCAGAGATAGAGGATGGAGTCGGCGGGGAAGTAGCCGGCCTCGCTCTCATTGACGAAGTCCTTCAGGCCCTTGAACAGGCCGACGGATCGGGCGGCGGCGGCCATGCGGTGCATTGAGCGCCCCACCAGGCAGACCCGGCGGCCATTGGCCTCGGCCGCCCGGATCACCGAATCCATCCGCGCCACATTGGAGGCGAAGCAGGCGACGGCCACCTTGCCCTTCAGCTCGCCGATCAGGCGGGCCAGGGCATCGCGCACATCGGCCTCGGAGCCGGACTCGCCCTCGACGAACACATTGGTGGAATCGCACACCATGGCCAGGACGCCCTCGTCCCCCAGCTGGCGGATGAAGGTCTCGTCGGTGGCTTCGCCCAGCACTGGATCGGGATCGATCTTCCAGTCGCCGGTGTGCAGGACTGTGCCCAGCGGCGTGCGGATCGACAGGCCGTTGGGCTCGGGGATCGAGTGGGTCAGGGTGATCAGGTCAATCTCGAAGGGGCCGAGCGTCACGCGGCCGCCGAGCGGCACCACATTGATCTCCACCTGGCCCTCAAGGCCCCCTTCCCGCAGCTTCTCGCGCAGCAGGAAGGCGGTGAACGGCGTGGCGTAGAGCGGCGCGCGCAGCCGCGGCCACAGCCAGGCCACCGCGCCGATATGGTCCTCATGGGCGTGGGTCAGGACGATGCCGAGGATATCGTCCGCATGCTCCTCAATGAACTCCGGATCGGGCAGGATCAGGTCCACCCCCGGCGTCGTCAGGTCGCCGAAGGTCACGCCGAGATCGACGATGATCCACTTGCGCGCATGCGGCGGCCCGAAGCCGTAGAGGTTGAAGTTCATGCCGATCTCGTTCGACCCGCCGAGCGGGAGGAAGACGAGTTCGTCTTGGTCTTTGTGGGCGGCCATCAGGCGCCTCCGAGGTTGCGGCGGTGGATCTCCAGCAGACCCCGTATGGTCAGGTCGGGATCGAAGTGGTCGATCGCCAGACTAGCCCCGTGGAAAAGCGAAGCGACGCCGCCGGTTGCAATCACCGTCAGCGGTTGTGGCCATTCGGCCTTGATACGGGTGATCAGGCCTTCGATCAGCGCGATATAGCCCCAGAAGACGCCCGACTGCATGGCGCCCACCGTATCCTTGCCGATGACCCGCTGGGGCTTCTGGATCGCCACCCGCGGCAGCTTGGCGGCGGCGGCGTGCAGGGCCTCCATCGACAGGTTGATGCCTGGTGCGATGACCCCGCCCTCGAAGCCGCCGTCCTCGGCGATCACGTCGAAGGTGGTGGCGGTGCCGGAGTCGATGACGATCAGCGGGCCGGAATATTGGATGTGCGCGCCGATGGCGTTGACCAGGCGGTCGGCGCCAGCCTCGGACGGCTTGTCGATCCGCACGGCGATCCCGAGGTTGGCGTTCTCGCCGATCACCAGGGGCTCCACATGCAGATAGCGGCGGGCCAGGTTGCGCAGATTGAAGATCGACTGCGGCACGACGCTGGAGATGATGCAGGCGTCCAGCACCCCGAACTGCAGGCCCGCCATGTGCAACAACTGAGAGAGCCAGACGGCGTATTCATCGGCCGTGCGGGTGGAGTCGGTGGCCGCCCGCCACTGGGCGATCCAGGTGTCGCCGTCGTGCACGGCGAAGAGGGTGTTGGTGTTGCCCTGTTCAATGGCCAAGAGCATCAGGCGTCTCCAAAGAAAACATCGCCGGCGGTGATCCGCCGGATCTGACCGTCGCGCAGGCGCAGACGCAGGGCGCCGTCGGCCTCCATGCCTTCGGCGATCCCCTCGACCGTCTCCTGCGGCAGGCGGGCGACGCAAGCCTGGCCCAGGCCATGGGCCCGCAGGGTCCAGCCCTGGGCGATCGCCGCGAAGCCCCGGCTGGCCCAGAGACTACGCCAGGTTTCGAAGGCCGTCGCCAGGACCTCAAGGGCGTCCTGCGGGCTGGGTGGCGGCCCAGACATGTGCTCGACGAAGGTGGACGACGGGCGCTCGGCGGCCATCGGCGCGGCGGCGAGATTGATGCCGATGCCGACCGCCAGCCAGATACGTCCATCAGGCCGCGCGCCGGATTCCACCAGGATGCCGGCAGCTTTTCGCCCGTCGATCAGCAGGTCATTGGGCCACTTCACGCTCACCAGGTCGGCGCCCACGAAGCGTTCGGCCAAGTCGGCCGCAGCCAGGGCCGCGACGAAGGACAACTGCGCCGCCTCGGCCGCCGTTCGGTCGGTGACCATCAGCAGGGTGGCGGCCAGATTGCCTGAGCCCGTCTCCCAGGCTCGGCCGCGGCGACCGCGCCCAGACGTCTGGTTGAGCGCGGCGATCCATTGAGGCCCCGCCTCGCCGGCCTCGGCCCGACGGCGGGCCTCGGCGTTGGTGGAGTCGAGCTCGTCGTAGAACGCGATCGGCGGGTGGACGCTGGCCAAATCAGGCCAGGCCGAAGGCGGCGGCCGCAGCCGCAGCCAGCGGGTCGATAAAGGTCAGGGCCACCAGGACGACGGGGAAGGTGAACAGGGCGAGCGCAATGGCGATGGCCTTGGCTTCCACCGGCGGCGCGTCGGTGCCGCCCACAGCGGGGTCGAACCACATCACCTTGATCAGGCGCAGGTAGTAGAAGGCCGCGACCACGCTGCCCACCAGGGCCAAGACCGCGGCAATGCCGAGCCCTGCGCCGATGGCCGCCTTGAACACATAGAACTTGGCCCAGAAGCCTGAGAAGGGCGGCAGGCCAAGCGCCGACAGGGCGAAGGCGCTCATGGCCAAGGCGATGCCGGGGCGTTCCTTGAACAGGCCGGCCATGTCCGAAATCGTCTCCATCGGACGACCATCCCGCGACAGGGCCGCCAGGCAGGCGAAGAAGCCGGTCACGTCGACCATGTAGAGGACCATGAAAACCAGCATGGCCTGAACGCCGGCGGCGTCGCCCGAGGCCAGGCCCAGGACCGCGTAACCGATATTGGCGATCGAGGAATAGGCCCACAGGCGCTTCAGGTTGCTCTGGGCGAGGCCGGCGAAGGCGCCGACGGCGACCGAGGCGAGCGCGATGATCACCAGGATCTGGCGCCATTGGTCGGCCGCGCCGCCGAAGCCCTCGGCCAGGACCCTGGCGAACAGCACCATGGCGGCCATCTTGGGGGCCGCGCCGAAGAAGGCCACGACCGGGGTCGGCGCGCCCTCATAGACGTCCGGAGTCCACATGTGGAAGGGCGCGGCCGAGATCTTGAAGGCCAGGCCGCAGATCAGGAAGACGAGACCGAACAGCACGCCCACGCCCGCGCCGCCCTCGACCGACTGGGCGATGATGTCGAAGTGGGTGGAGCCGGCGAAACCGTAGATCAGCGAAGCGCCATAGAGCAGCAGGCCCGAGGACAGGGCGCCGAGGACGAAATACTTAAGGCCGGCTTCCGAGGCCTTGGCGTTGTCCCGGTGGATGGCGGCCAGGACGTAAAGGGCCAGGGAGTGAAGCTCGACGCCGATATAGAGCGAGATCAGGTCGCCGGCCGAGGCCATCATGCCCATGCCGAGCGCGGCCAGGATGATCAGGACCGGGAACTCGAAATTGTTCACGCCGCGGCGCTGGAACCAGGGCTGGCCCAGGGGGATGGCGATGGCGCTGGCCGCATAGATGGCCACCTTGGCGAAGGCCGAGGCCTGGTCGGCGATCAGGCCGCCGGAGAAGCCGCGGCCCATGGGCCCCAGCACGGCGGCGGCGCCGGCGGCGACCAGCAGGGCCACGGCGGCCAGGCTGAACACGGCGTTGGCGCGACTCTGGAAGGCGCCCCAGACCAGCAGGGCGAGCGCGCCTGCGGCCAGGATCACCTCGGGAAGGGCGAGGCTCAGATCAGCGGAGAAATTCATCGCAAAAGCCCCCTCACCCGCCGGTCGCAGCGCGGTAGACCGCGACCAGATTGTCGACCGAGGCCTGGGTGATGTCGAAAACGGCGGCCGGATAGATGCCGAGATAGAGGGTGCCCAGGATCAGGGGGGCGAAGATCGCCACCTCCCGCCAGTTCAGGTCCTTGATCTCGGCCAGGGCCGGATTGGTGATCTCGCCGAACACGACCCGCCGATAGAGGCTGAGTGCGTAGACGGCCGAAAGGATGACGCCGGTGGCCGCCACGATGGCCGCCCAGGTGGAGGCCTGATAGGCGCCGGTCATGGTCAGGATCTCGCCGACGAAGCCCGAGGTGCCCGGCAGGCCGACATTACCCATGGTGAACAGCAGGAAGATGGCCGCGTACCAGGGCATGCGGTTCACCAGGCCGCCATAGAAGGCGATCTCGCGGGTGTGCATCCGGTCATAGACCACGCCGACGCAGAGGAAGAGCGCGCCGGAGATCAGGCCGTGGCTGACCATCTGGAAGATGGCGCCCTGCTCGCCCTGGGCGTTGCCCGAGAAGATGCCCAGCGTCACGAAGCCCATATGGGCGACCGACGAATAGGCGATCAGCTTCTTGATGTCGGTCTGCCGGAAAGCGACCAGCGAGGTGTAGACAATGGCGATCACCGAAAGGGCGAAGACCAGCGGGGTGAAGAAGACCGAGGCGTCGGGGAACATGGGCAGCGAGAAGCGCATGAACCCATAGCCGCCCATCTTCAGCAACACGCCGGCCAGGATCACGGAGCCCGCCGTCGGCGCCTCCACGTGGGCGTCGGGCAGCCAGGTGTGCACCGGCCACATGGGCATCTTCACCGCGAACGAGGCGAAGAAGGCCAGCCACAGCCAGATCTGGATCTCCTGACCGAAGTCGTAGGTCATCAGTTCGGGGATCGAGGAGGTGCCGGTGATGCCGATCATGCCCAGCACCGCGGCCAGCATCAGCACCGAACCCAGCAGGGTGTAGAGGAAGAACTTGAAGGCCGCATAGACCCGGTTCTTGCCGCCCCAGACCCCGATGATCAGGAACATCGGCGCCAGGCCGAATTCGAAGAAGACGTAGAAGAGGATCAGGTCGAGCGCGCAGAACACGCCGATGACCAGGGTCTCCAGCGCCAGGAAGGCGATGAGATATTCCTCGATGCGATGTTCGATCGAGCGCCAGGAGGCGGCGATGCAGAGCGGCATCAGGAAGGCGGTGAGCACCACGAACAGCACCGAAATGCCGTCCACGCCCATGCGATAATGGAGCCCGCCGAACCAGGCGAAGTCCTCGACGAACTGGAAGTCCGCCGTGCCGCGGTCGAACTGGCCGAGCATGACCAGGGACAGGGCCAGCGTCGCCAGGGTGGTGACGAGAGCGATCCACTTGGCCAGGTCAGCCGACTTGGCGCTTCCCGCAGGCGCGATGAACCGCAGGGCCAGGATGGCCGCAATGCCCGCGACGGGCGCGTAGGTGATGAGCGAGAGAATGCCGGTCATGACTTATCCCCGCCTCAGGCCGCCCAGGCGAAGAGGGCGAAGGACAGAAGCCCCGCCACCCCAAGCAGCATCACGAACGCATAGTGGTAGACGAAGCCCGTCTGCAGCTTGCCGGTCCGCCGGCCAATCGCCGCAGAGACCGCGGCCACGCCGTTGGGTCCGACGCCATCGATGATCTTCTGGTCGCCGACCTTCCAGAAGAGGTCGCCCAGGCCGCGGGCGGCGCGCACGAAGGTGGCGTTGTAGAGCTCGTCGAAGAACCACTTGTTGTACAGGAAGCTCCAGACCGGGCCTTCCTTGGCCGCCATCCGGGCGCCCAGGCCCTCGCGCAGCACATAGATATAGAAGGCGATGGCCAGGCCCAGCATGGAGGCCACCAGAGGCGCATAGAGCACCCACTGCGGCACATGGTGAGCGTGTTCCAGCACATGGTTGGTCGGCGCGGTGAAGATGGCGCCGCGCCAGAACTCGGCCTGGTGGTCGCCGACGAAGTGCTCGACGAAGGCGAAGCCGGCGGCCACCGCGCCCAGCGCCAGCAGCAGCAGCGGAACTACCATCACCAGGGGGCTCTCGTGCGGCTTGTGGCCATGGTGATGACCGTGGTCGTGGGCGTCCGGCAGCGGCTCGTCGTGGGTCACCTGCTGGGCCGGCGCATGGGCGTGGTCGTCGTGGGTCTCATGACCCCACTTGGCGTGGCCATGGAAGGTCATGAAGGCCAGCCGCCAGGAATAATAGGCGGTCAGGGCCGCGGCCAGGATGCCGACCACGAAGGCGAAATAGGCGATGCCGTTCTCTTGGCCGGCCGCATAGGCCGCCTCGATGATGGTGTCCTTGGAATAGAAGCCAGCGAAGCCCAGGTGCAGGTCGGGGATGCCGAAGCCAGTGATGGCCAGGGTGCCGATGACCATCACCGCATAGGTGACGGGCAGCAGCTTCCACAGGGCGCCCATCTTCCGCATGTCCTGCTCGTGGTGCATGCCGTGGATCACCGACCCGGCGCCCAGGAACAGCAGGGCCTTGAAGAAGGCGTGGGTGAACAGGTGGAACATGGCCGCCTGATAGGCGCCGACGCCGGCGGCGAAGAACATGTAGCCGAGCTGCGAGCAGGTCGAATAGGCGATGACCCGCTTGATGTCGTTCTGGGCCAGACCCACCGTAGCGGCGAACAGGGCCGTGACCGCGCCCACCAGGGTGACGATCTGCTTGGTCACCGGGGCATATTCGAACATCGGCGACAGCAGGCAGACCATGTAGACCCCGGCCGTCACCATGGTGGCGGCGTGGATCAGGGCCGAGACCGGCGTCGGGCCTTCCATGGCGTCCGGCAGCCAGGTGTGCAGGAAGAACTGGGCGGACTTGCCCATGGCGCCGACAAAGAGCAGGGCGCAGGCCAGGTCCATGGCGTGCCAGGTCTGGCCGGCGAACTGCCAGCCGACGGCGGCGAATTCCTCAACCCGCGGGAAGATCTCGGCGAACTCGATGGTGCCGAACATCCAGAACACGGTGATGATGCCCAGCGCGAAGCCGAAGTCGCCCACCCGGTTGACCACGAAGGCCTTGATTGAGGCGGCGTTGGCCGTGGGTTTCTTGAACCAGAAGCCGATCAGCAGGTAGCTGGCCAGCCCCACCCCTTCCCAGCCGAAGAACAGCTGCATGAAGTCGGCCGCCGTCACCAGGGCCAGCATGGCGAAGGTGAAGAGCGACAGATAGGCGAAGAAGCGCGGCCGGGAGTCGTCCTCGGCCATGTAGCCCCACGAATAGACGTGGACGAGCGCCGAAACCGAAGTGACGACGATCAGCATGACGGCCGACAGCCCGTCGATACGGATCGACCAGGCCGACTGGAAGTCGCCCACATTGATGAAGGGCAGCAGGGTCAGCGTGAAGGCTTCGAGCCCGCCCCAGGTCCACTGGATGAACATGGTCCAGGACAGGACGCAGGCGAGCAGCAGGAGGCCCGTGGTCACGGCTTGCGAGGCGAAGTCGCCGATGCGGCGGCCGAACAGACCCGCGATCAGCGCGCCCAGCAGGGGCGCGAAGACCAGGATGATGGCGAGAGACTGAGGGGTCATGGGCTCCGTCAGCCTTTCATCACGGCGGCGTCGTCCACGGCGATGCCGCCGCGGTTACGGAAAAAGGTGACGAGGATGGCCAGGCCCACGGCCGCCTCGGCGGCGGCCACGGTCAGGACGAACATGGCGAAGATCTGCCCCACCACGTCATGGAGATAGACCGAGAACGCGACCAGATTGATGTTCACCGCCAGCAGGATCAGCTCGATCGACATCAGGATGACGATGATGTTCTTGCGGTTCACGAAGATCCCGAAGACCCCGATCGTGAACAGGATGGCGGCGACCGCCAGATAGTGACTGAGACCGATCGTCATTCGCCCATTCCCTCGCCCGGCTTGATCTGGACCGAGCGCATGCCGTTCTCGGCGTTGCGCGCCACCTGGTCGGCGATCACCTGACGGCGCACGCCCGGCTTATGGCGCAGGGTCAGGACGATGGCGCCGATCATGGCCACCAGCAGCACCAGCCCCGCCGCCTGGAAGAAGTAGACATAGTCGGTGTAGAGCACCCGCCCGATGGTCTCGGTGTTGGAGAGACCGTCGAGGGCCGCCATCGGCTCCCGCGGCCCGCTGGCAGCTCCACCGGTGGCCACCGCCGTGGCGACGACGATCATTTCGGCCGCCAGGATGCCGGCCACCAGGCCGCCCAGGGGCATGTAGCGGGCGAAGCCCTGCTTGAGCGCCCCGAAGTCCACGTCGAGCATCATGACGACGAAGAGGAACAGCACCGCGACGGCGCCCACATAGACCACGACCAGCAGCATCGCCAGGAACTCGGCGCCCAGCAGCAGGAAGAGGCCCGCCGCCGAGAAGAAGGTCAGGATCAGGAACAGCACCGAGTGCACGGGATTTCTGACGGACACCACGGCGAGGCCTGAGCCGATGGTGACTATCGCCAGCAGATAAAATGCGATCGCCTGCAAGGCCATGACGGCTCTACTTTCGCCCCTCAATCATCAGGTTGGTCCGCCCGCCGGGCGCATGGCCCAGGTCGGACGCCAACGTCCTAAAGCCCCGGAATCGCGCCTGTCTCTTAGCGATAGGGCGCGTCGAGTTCTAGGTTCTTTGCGATTTCCCGCTCCCAACGGTCCCCGTTATCGAGCAGGCGTTCCTTGTCGTAATAGAGTTCTTCGCGGGTCTCGGTGGCGAACTCCAGGTTCGGCCCCTCGACGATGGCGTCCACCGGGCAAGCCTCCTGGCACAGGCCGCAGTAGATGCACTTGACCATGTCGATGTCGTAGCGGGTCGTCCGGCGGCTGCCGTCGTCCCGGGGTTCGGCCTCGATGGTGATGGCCTGGGCCGGGCAGATGGCCTCGCACAGCTTGCAGGCGATGCAGCGCTCTTCCCCGTTGGGATAGCGACGCAGGGCGTGCTCGCCGCGGAACCGCGGCGACTGCGGGTTGCGCTCGTTCGGATAGATGACCGTGGCCTTGGGGCGCATCATGTACTTCATGCCGAGCCCGAAGGCCCCGATGAAGTCCATCAGCGCCGCGCCCTTGGCGGCCTGGCTGATACGGGCGGCGAAACTCATCAAATCGCTCCTTGGGCCGGACCGAAGACGCGCCAGGCGGCGACGAGCACCACGGCCACCAGCGAGGTCGGCAGGAAGATCTTCCACCCCAGGCGCATGAGCTGGTCATAGCGGTACCGGGGGACGATCGCCTTCACCATGGCGATCAGGAAGAAGAAGAAGACGGTCTTGGCGAAGAACCACATGAAGCCGAAGAAGCTCTGCGCGGTCGCGGGCCAGCTCTCGAGGAAGGGCGTCGGGAAAGGCGCCTGCCATCCGCCGAAGAACAGGATGGTGATGATGGCGCACATCAGCACGATGTTGGCGTACTCGCCGATCATGAACAGCAGGTACGGGGTGGAGGAGTACTCCACCTGATAGCCGGCCACGAGCTCGGACTCCGCCTCAGGCAGGTCGAAGGGCGGGCGGTTGGTCTCAGCCAGCGCCGAAATGAAGAAGACCACGGCCATCGGGACCATGATCAGGATCATCGGCAGGTTGGCGAGCCCGCCGCCGAACACATACCAGTTCCAGAAGCCGCCGGCCTGTTGGGCGACGATGGTCTGAAGGTTCATGGTGCCGGCCAGCAGGATCACGGTGATGATCACGAAGCCGATGGAGACCTCGTAGCTGACCATCTGGGCCGCCGAACGCAGGCTGCCCAGGAAGGGGTATTTCGAGTTGGACGCCCAGCCGCCCATGATGATGCCGTAGACGCCCAGCGAGCTGATCGCCAGCAGGTAGAGGACGCCGACATTGATGTCCGACACCACCCAGCCCGGGGCCAGCGGCACCACGGCCCAGGCCGCGAACGCCAGGACGAAGCTGATCAGGGGGGCCAGGATGAAGACCACCTTGTCGGCCCCATCGGGGATGACGATCTCCTTCAGCACGAACTTAAGGAAGTCGGCGAAGGACTGCAGCAGGCCGAACGGGCCCACCATGTTAGGGCCTTTGCGCATCTGCACGCCGGCCCAGATCTTGCGGTCGGCCAGCAGCAGGAAGGCCAGCGACAGCAGGATCCAGATCATGACGGCCAGGATCTGGCCCACGGCGAGCAGGGTCCAGCCGCCTGGCGTCGCCCAGAAATTGGTGGTGGCGTCCATGCCCTACTCCGCGGCGATCTTTTCGGCGCCCGGGACGAGCGCCTGGCACTCGGCCATGGTCACGCTGGCGCGTGCGATCGGGTTGGTCAGATAGAAGGCCTTCACGGGGCTCGCGAAGGGCGCGTCCAAGAGAGCGCCCTCCCCGCCCAGCACCGAAAGGTCCAGCGCGCCGGGCGTCTCAGGCACATAGTCGATTCGGCCGAATGTGGGGTGATCGGCGAACAGACGCGCGCGCAGCTGGTCGAGGCTGTCATAGGGCAGCTTGGCGTCCAGCAGTTCGGACAGGGCCCGCAGGATGGCCCAGTCCTCCTTGGCCTCGCCCTTGGGGAAGACCGCCCGCTCGCCGCGCTGAACCCGGCCCTCGGTGTTCACATAGAGGCCGTTCTTTTCCGTATAGGCCGCGCCGGGCAGGATGACGTCGGCCCGGTGCGCCCCGGCGTCCCCATGGGTGCCCATATAGACGACGAAGGCGTCGGTGGCCGACAGGTCCACCTCGTCGGCGCCCATCAGCACCAGCAGGTCGGCGCCGCCCTTGGCGGTCAGCTCCAGCGCGCTCTTGCCGCCTTCCCGGGGGATGAAGCCCAGGTCGAGGCCGCCCACGCGGGCCGCGGCGGTGTGCAGGACGTTCCAGGTGGCCTTGAAGGTCTTGGCCACGCCTGCCGCGGCCTTGACCACGGCCGCGCCGTCGGCACGGGCCAGCGCCCCGGCGCCCAGGATCACGGCGGCCTTTTCGGCGCCCTTGAAGGCCTTGGCGAAGTCGCTGCGGGACTTGGAGAGGCCGCTCAGCGTGTCGGTTCCGGCGCCCAGATAGTCGTAGCCATAGCTCAGGTCGGCCTGCTCGCCGATGACCCCGATCCGCAGGGAGCCGGCGAGCCAGCGCTTGCGCAGGCGGGCGTTGAACACCGGCGCCTCCAGGCGGGGATTGGTCCCGACCAGCAGAATGACGTCGGCGTCCTCGATCCCGGCGAGGGTCGAGTTCATCAGCCAGCTTTCGCGGGGACCGTCGCCCAGGGCCATGCCGTCCTGGCGGCAGTCCAGGCTGGTCACGCCCAGGCCGCCGAACAGGTCGAGCGCGGCCTTCATGGACTCCGCGTCCTGCAGGTCGCCGGCGATGACGCCCATGCGCTCGGGCGCGGTCGCCTTCACCTTGGCGGCTACGGTTTGGAGAGCCTCGGCCCAGCTCGCGGGACGCAGCTTGCCGTTCTCGCGGATATAGGGCCGGTCCAGGCGCTGGCGCGAGAGGCCGTCGACCGCGTAGCGGGTCTTGTCGCTGATCCACTCTTCGTTGACGTCGTCATTGATGCGCGGCAGCACGCGCAGCACGGCCGGGCCGCGGGCGTCGACACGGATGGCCGAGCCCAGGGCGTCCATGACGTCGACGCTCTCGGTCTTCTTCAACTCCCAGGGCCGGGCGTTGAAGGCGTAGGGCTTGGAGGTCAGGGCGCCGACCGGGCAGAGGTCGATGACGTTGGCGCTCAGCTCGGACGTGACCGCCGCGTCGAGATAGGTCGTGATTTCAACGTCTTCGCCCCGTGAGATCAGGCCGATCTCCGGCACGCCGGCCACCTCGGTGACGAAGCGGACGCAGCGGGTGCACTGGATGCAGCGTGTCATCACCGTCTTGATGAGCGGACCCATGTACTTTTCTTCGACCGCGCGCTTGTTCTCGCCATAGCGGGAATCGTCGCGGCCATAGCCCATGGCCTGGTCCTGCAGGTCGCACTCGCCGCCCTGATCGCAGATCGGGCAGTCCAGCGGGTGGTTGATCAGCAGGAACTCCATCACCCCGTGACGGGCCTTCTTGACCATCGGCGTGTCGGTGAAGATCTCCTGGCCTTCGGCCGCCGGCAGGGCGCAGGAGGCCTGCGGCTTGGGCGGGCCGGGCTTCACCTCGACCAGACACATGCGGCAGTTGCCGGCGATGGACAGCCGCTCGTGATAGCAGAAGCGCGGGATTTCCTTCCCGGCCAGCTCCGCCACCTGCAGAACCGTCATGCCGGGTTCGAACTCGACCTCGACGCCGTCGACCTTTGCGATGGGCATGTCTTTTACTCCGCAGCCACGAGCGTGGCGCCCTGAACGTGCGGGCGTCCGGCGCGGTACTGGGTGATGCGATCCTCCACCTCATGGCGGAAGTGACGGAAGAGACCCTGGATCGGCCAGGCGGCCGCATCGCCCAGGCCGCAGATGGTGTGGCCTTCGACCTGCGAAGCGACGTCGAGCAGCATGTCGATCTCGGCCATGTCGGCCTCGCCCGTCACCATCCGCTCCATCACCCGCCACATCCAGCCGGTGCCTTCGCGGCACGGCGTGCACTGGCCGCAGCTCTCGTGCTTGTAGAAGTAGGACAGCCGGGCGATCGACTTCACCACGTCGGCGTCCTTGTCCATGACGATGACCGCCGCGGTGCCCAGACCCGAGCGCATCTCGCGCAGGGAGTCGAAGTCCATCAGGGCGCTCTCGGCCATTTCGGCGGTGATCATCGGCACCGACGAGCCGCCGGGGATGACCGCCTTCAGATTGCCCCAGCCCCCACGGATGCCGCCGCAATGCTCTTCGAGGAGCTGGCGCAGCGGGATCGACATGGTCTCCTCGACCACGCAGGGGCGGTTCACATGGCCGGAAATGGCCATCAGCTTGGTGCCGGTGTTGTTGGGCCGGCCAAAGCCCGCGAACCACTCGGCCCCGCGGCGCAGGATCGAGCCCACCGTGGCGATGGTCTCGACATTGTTGATGGTGGTCGGGCAGCCATAGATGCCGGCCCCGGCCGGGAACGGAGGCTTCAGCCGAGGCTGACCCTTCTTGCCCTCCAGGCTCTCCATCAGGGCGGTTTCGTCGCCGCAGATATAGGCCCCGCCCCCGTGGGTCACATAGAGGTCGAAGTCCCAGCCGTGGATATTGTCCTTGCCGATCAGCCTGGCCTCATAGGCCTGCTTGATCGCCGCTTCGAGCCGCTCGCGCTCGAAGACATATTCGCCGCGGATGTAGATGTAGCAGGCGTGCGCGCGGATCGCGTAGCTGGCGATCATGCAGCCTTCGATCAGCAGGTGCGGATCGTTGCGCAGGATCTCGCGGTCCTTGCAGGTGCCGGGCTCGGACTCATCGGCGTTGACCACCAGGAAGTGCGGTCGCTCGCTCTCCTGCTTGGGCATGAAGGTCCACTTCAGGCCGGTGCCGAAGCCCGCCCCGCCGCGGCCGCGCAGGCCGGAATTCTTCACCTGGTCGCAGATCCACTCCGGGGTCTGCGACAGGATTTCCCGCACGCCATTCCAGGCGCCGCGCCGCTTGGCGCCCTCGAGGCCAAAATCGTGCAGGCCATAGAGGTTGGTGAAGATGCGGTCCTTGTCTTCCAGAATCCCGACCACGCCCCTCAAACTCCTTCTTTCGCGCGCCGGAAGGCGGCGATGAACCAGATCTGCGCCGCAAACCCTGCGGCCAGAGCGACGCCGAAGATGGCGAACAGCCAGTCCTGGCCGGTGGCGAGCGCGCCAATCACAGCGGCGATCGCCGTCAGCACGCAGACGAGGTTGATCACCGCCATGCGCATGAAGCGCGCCTTGATGTCAGCTTCCGCGCTCACGCCGTCGGCTCCGGCTCGGACGCCTTGGGCGCGGCATTCGGAAGAGCCATCGGCTTGGCGGCCGAGCCGTCATAGAGCGCCGGATCGGACAGGGTCAGCGGCCCGCCTTCAGGCGCCGAGCCTTGGCGCTTGGTGGCCGAGCCCGGAGCCGGCGCCTTGCCCGCGGCGAAGTCGTCCAGCAGGGCCTCGAAGCTCTCGGGCGTCAGGTCTTCGTAATAATAGTCGTTGATGGCCGCCATGGGCGCATTGGCGCAGGCGCCCAGGCACTCGACCTCCTGCCAGTAGAACTTGCCGTCGGCCGACAGGTGGTCTTTGGCGCCGATCCTGCGCTTGCAGACCGACATCAGGCTCTCGGAGCCGCGCAGCTGGCAGGGCGTGGTGCCACAGACCTGGACCAGGGCGACGCTGCCCACCGGCTCCAGCATGAACATGGTGTAGAAGGTTGCGACCTCCAGCACCCGGATGCGGGCCATGCCGAGCATCTCGGCTACGGCGCGGATGGCGGGCTCGCTGACCCAGCCATCCTGCTTCTGAATCAGCCACAGGATCGGGATCACCGCCGACTGCTGACGGCCGGCCGGGAACTTGGCGATCCACCACTTGGCCTTTTCCAGCGTCTCGGGCTGGAAGGCGAAGCTGGACGGTTGGTTGGGCGAAAGACGACGAACGCTCACATGCCCCTCACTTGACGAAGTCGATGCGGGCGATCTTGCCGCCGGCGATGGTGTAGATGGCCGCCACTTCGAAGCTGACCGGCCCGGGCTGGCGATAGACGCGCTCGTGGTCGATCACCCGGCCGCCGATCACCACGCGGTGGGCGAGCTCGGCGCGGTTCTGCGGATGCTCGGCGAACAGGGCCACGTGCTTGGCGCGGAAAGCATCGAGCCCTTCGACCGTCACCGCGCCATTGAAGTCGGCCACAACCAGATCCTGGGCGAAGAAGCCGCAGAGGGCGTCCACGTCCTGGGCGTTGTAGGCGTCCAGTTGACCCTGGGCGAGATCGGCCGGCGCCGGCGTCGCTGCGGCGTTCATCGGTCGATCTCCCCGAACACGATGTCCAGCGAGCCTAGGATGGCCGAGACGTCGGCCAGCATATGGCCGCGGTTGATCCAGTCCATGGCCTGCAGGTGCGGATAGCCCGGCGCGCGGATCTTGCACTTGTAGGGCTTGTTGGAGCCGTCGGAGACCAGGAAGACGCCGAACTCGCCCTTGGGGGCCTCGACGCAGGCATAGACCTCGCCGACCGGGGTCCGGTAGCCCTCGGTGAACAGCTTGAAGTGATGGATGAGCGCTTCCATCGAGCGCTTCATCTCGCCGCGACGGGGGGCGCCGATCTTGTTGTCCTCGGTCAGCACCGGACCTGGCGTCTTTTCCAGACGATCGCAGCACTGTTTCATGATGCGGACCGACTGGCGCATCTCTTCCATGCGGCAGAGATAGCGATCGTAGCAGTCGCCGTTCACGCCGAGCGGGATGTCGAATTCCAGCTCATTGTAGCACTCGTAGGGCTGGTTGCGGCGCAGGTCCCAGGCGATGCCCGAACCGCGCACCATCACGCCGGAAAAGCCCCAGTCCAGGGCCTCCTGCTTGCTGACCACGCCGATATCGACGTTGCGCTGCTTGAAGATCCGGTTGCCGGTGATCAGGCTGTCGATGTCGTTCAGCGCCTTGGGGAAGGCGTCGCACCAGGCGGAAATATCAGCCACCAGGGCGGCGGGCAGGTCCTGACGGACGCCGCCGACGCGGAAATAGTTGGCGTGCAGCCGCGCGCCCGAGGCCCGCTCATAGAAGACCATGAGCTTTTCGCGCTCTTCAAAGCCCCACAGCGGCGGGGTGAGCGCGCCCACGTCCATGGCCTGGGTCGTGACGTTGAGCAGATGGTTCAGGATGCGGCCGATTTCCGAATACAGGACCCGGATCAGCTGGGCGCGGTAGGGAACCTCGACGGCCAACAGCTTTTCGATGGCGAGCACATAGGCGTGCTCCTGGTTCATCGGGGCCACATAGTCCAGGCGATCGAAATAGGGGATCGTCTGCTGATAAGGCCGGTACTCCATCAGCTTTTCGGTGCCGCGGTGGAGCAGCCCCACATGGGGGTCGACCCGCTCGACCACTTCGCCGTCAAGCTCCAGGATCAGGCGCAGCACACCGTGCGCGGCCGGATGCTGGGGACCGAAGTTGATGGTGAACTTGCGGATCTCGGTTTCGGTCGAGGGGCTGTGGGCCAGCTGGGCCTCAGACGCAGGGACGACTTCGCCGGTCATGCCTTGGGCTCCGCCTTTTCGTCGCCCGGAAGGGCGGCGAAGCCGCGCTCGGCGCCTTCCCAGGGGCTGAGGAAGTCCCAGTTGCGCCACTCGGTCATCTTAATCGGCTCATAGACCACGCGCTTGAGCTCGTCGTCATAGCGCAGCTCCACATAGCCGCTCATGGGGAAGTCCTTGCGCAGCGGATGGCCGTGGAAGCCATAGTCGGTGAGGATGCGGCGCAGGTCCGGATGGCCTTCGAAGAAGACCCCGTACATGTCGAAGGCCTCGCGCTCGTACCAGTTGGCGCAAGGATAGGCCGGGGTCGCGGTGGGGACCGGGGTGTCCTCGTCGGTCACCAGCTTGACCCGCACGCGCACATTCTTGCTCATCGAGAGCAGATGATAGACCACCTCGAAGCGCTTCTCGCGTTCGGGATAGTCCACCGCGGTCAGGTCGATCAGCACTTCGAACCGATAGTCCGGATGGTCGCGCAGGAAGGTCAGGGCCTCGACGATGCGCGGCAGGGGGGCGGTCAGGGACAGCTCGTCAAAGGCCACATGGGCGCCGGTCAGCGCGCCGGCGCTGTTGGCGACCATCGCCTGGCCGAGCGCCTGGAGGTCGGCGGCGGAGACAGGCCAGCTCATCGTTCGATCGTCCCGGTCCGGCGGATTTTCTTCTGCAGTTGCAGAACGCCATAGACCAGCGCCTCGGCCGTGGGCGGGCAGCCCGGGACATAGATGTCCACTGGCACGATGCGGTCACAGCCCCGGACGACGGAATAGCTGAAATAGTAGTAGCCGCCGCCATTGGCGCAGGAGCCCATGGAGATGACGTAGCGCGGGTCCGGCATCTGGTCGTAGACCTTGCGCAGGGCCGGAGCCATCTTGTTGCACAGGGTGCCGGCGACGATCATCACATCGGACTGGCGCGGGCTGGCGCGGGGCGCGAAGCCGTAGCGCTCCAGATCATAGCGCGGCATCGAGGCCTGCATCATTTCCACCGCGCAGCAGGCCAGACCGAAAGTCATCCACATGAGCGAGCCTGTGCGCGCCCAGGTGATCAGGTCGTCGGCGGCGGCGGTGATGAAGCCCTTGTCGGCCAGCTGGTCGTTGACCCCGTCAAAGAAGGGGTCGTGGATCTTGGCGTCATAGCCCTCGACCGTGGCGCGGGCGGCCGAATTGGCCGGAACGATCACTCCCATTCCAGGGCCCCCTTCTTCCATTCATAGATGAAGCCGACGGTCAGCACGCCGAGGAAGGTCATCATCGACCAGAAGGCGAACTGCATGGCTTCGGTGGGCAGGTTCATCAGGCTGACGGCCCAGGGGAACAGGAACGCGACCTCGAGATCGAAGATGATGAAGAGGATCGACACCAGATAGAACCGGACATCGAACTTCATCCGCGCATCGTCGAAGGCGTTGAAGCCGCACTCGTAGGTCGAGAGCTTTTCAGGGTCCGGCGCCTTGGGCGCCAGGACGGCGGCGGCCAGCACGAAGGCCAGGCCCAGAACCGCCGCGATTCCCAGGAAAATCACGATGGGCAGGTACTGCAGAAGGAACGCGTTCATGGAGTCCTCGAAGGAGTCGCGGGCCCTTCTAGACCAGCAATGCGCAGGGTTCAAACAGCGGATTCCCGCAACAGAGATACGCCAACCGGCGACGTCGCACTTGCCCTGACCAGACGTCGCGAGATGTCAGGGTCGCCGCTGAAGCGTGCACCCGTCGATATATTTTGCGAATGCTTCGCAATAGCTGTGACGCAGGTTTGCGCAGGCCTTGGCGCGCCCTAGGCTGCCCGCTCAAGCCGGAGGGGAAGTTGACCACCAAACCCTTTATCCATAGGGCGCTCGACGCCATCGAGCGCCTGGGCGACCGTCTACCCGACCCGGTCTTCATCTTCGCCTGGATCATCGGCGGCCTGGTTCTGGCGAGCGTGATCTGCGCCTGGGCCGGCGTTAGCGCGATCAATCCGGTCGACGGCGAACTCCTGCGCGCTCAGAGCCTGCTCACGCCGGCCAACATCCAGACCCTGCTGGTGGAGATGCCGCGCACGCTGACCAGCTTTGCGCCGCTCGGCTATGTGCTGCTGATCATGCTGGGCGCGGGAATCGCCGAGCGAGTCGGCCTGCTGTCGGCCGCCATCCGCGCCATGATGAGTCGCACGCCGCGGCTGCTGGTTACGCCGGTGGTCATCTTCCTGGGCCTGATCGCCAACCATGCCGCCGATTCGGGCTTCGTCATCCTGCTGCCCCTGGCCGGCGCAGCCTTCGCCGCCGTCGGTCGCCACCCCATCGCCGGCATCGCCGCAGCCTTCGCCGGCGTGGTCGGCAGCTTCGCCGGCAACCCCCTGCCCGGCCAGTTCGACGCGCTCATCCTGGGCCTGTCCGAGCCCGCCGCCCGGCTGATCGATCCCACCTGGACGGCCAACCTGGTCGGCAACTGGTACTTCACCGCGGCCGGCGCCCTGGTGTTCATTCCCGTGGCCTGGTGGGTCACCGCCAACGTCGTCGAGCCCCGGCTTGGCCCCTGGACCCCACCGGAGAACCTGCCGCCGCAGGACACGCCCCTGTCGCCCCTCGAGCGCCGCGCCCTGATCTGGTCCGGCGTGGCCGTCCTGGGGGTCATCCTCCTGTGGGCGGCCCTGGCTCTGGCGCCTGGCGCGCCGCTGGTGGACCGCAGCGTCGAGGGGCCCGCCCGATGGACGCCCTTCTTCCGCTCACTGGTGGCCGGCTTCTTCGTCCTCTTCCTGGCCGGCGGCCTGACCTATGGCCGGCTGACCGGTCAGATACGCACCGACAGGGACGTGGTGCGCCTGGCCTCGGAGTCCATGGCCTCCATGGCGCCCTATATCGTGCTGGCCTTCGCCGCGGCCCACTTCATCGCCATGTTCACCTGGTCGAACCTGGGGGTGATCATCGCCATCCACGGGGCCGAGACGATCCGCGCCACCGGCCTGCCCATTCCGGTGCTGCTGATGGCCATCGTGGTGCTGACCGCCGCCCTCGACATGCTGATCGGCTCGGCCTCGGCCAAATGGGCGGCCATCGCGCCGGTGCTGGTGCCGATGCTGATGCTGCTGGGGATCAGCCCGGAAATGACGACGGCCGCCTATCGCATGGGGGATTCCAGCGTGAACATGGCCTCGCCGCTGATGCCCTATTTCGCCCTGGTCCTGGGGTTCTGCCAGCGCTGGCGGCCGGGCTTCGGCGTCGGCGGCCTGATCAGCGCCATGCTGCCCTATTCGGCGGCCATGATGAGCGCCGGCCTGATCCTCGTCGGCCTGTGGTCGGCCCTGGAGCTTCCCCTCGGTCCACAGGCTGGCGTGCATTATTCCCCGCCCAGCGCGATTAGCCGCTGATCGGCAGTTGACACGATTCAGGTCGGGACCTATCAGACGCGCCTCGCGGAGACGTGAGGCCCTTAAGCGGGTGTAGCTCAGTTGGTTAGAGCGCCGGCCTGTCACGCCGGAGGTCGCGGGTTCGAGTCCCGTCACTCGCGCCATGGTTTTCCAGTCGGAAGACCAGGCGCCCCCTCCCCCACAATTCGGATCTCCAAGCCCGTCTCGCACGCCGGCCGCGCTCAGCCTTGCTGAGCCTCATAGATCTTCATGCGCACCTCGTCTGGCAGGACCAGGCCCGAGGCGGCCGCATTGGCTTCCAGGTGGGCCAGCCGCGTGGTGCCCGTGACAGCGCAGGCGACGTGCGGATTGGCCAGCACATGGGCCAGGGCGGCCTGCGCGGCGCTCATACCCTCCAGGTGGCGCAGGAAGGCGAACCGTTCGGCCAAGGCCAGCTCCTCCCGATGGTTCTTCAGCGCGCGGGCGGCGTACCAGAGGTCGCGCAGGCCGCGGACCTTGCGGATCTGGCCATCCACGTGACCCATGGCCAGGGGCATCCCCGCCAGGACGCCCTTGCCTCGGGCGGCGGCGGCCTCAATGAGAGCGACCCGCTCCGGCCGCAGGACATTGTAATCCAGCATCACCACGTCGAGGCTGGGCGCAGCGATGACGGCCGCGATCACCTCTGGATCGAAGCTGTTGGCCCCGAAGGCCGCCACCAGGCCGCGCTCGCGCAGGCGTTCCAGGGCGGCGAACAGGTCGTCGTTCAGCTCCGCCGCCGCAGGCCCGTGCAGCTGGACCAGGGCTAGGCGCTCCAGCCCCAGGCGCTTGAGGCTGGCCTCGACGCTGGCGGTGATGGCGGCGGGCGAGAAATCGCGGCCTGTGCGACCGCCGCCCGCATGAAAGGTGCCGACCTTGGTGGCGACGACCAGCCCCGAGACGTTGCGCCCCCTCAGCGCCCGCCCCAGCCGCGGCTCGGCCTCGCCGCGGGAATAGCCCGGGGCGGTGTCGAAGAGGGTGATCCCGAGGTCCAGCGCCCGGTGGACCAGCCGCACGGCCTCGCCCTCGTCGAAGCGGGACAGCCCCCAATAGCTGGCGCAGCCGAAGCCGATCTCCGAGACGGTGAGCCCGGTGCGGCCCAGGGGACGATGTCTCATGCGCCCTTCGCCCGACGGGGGTTGGCCGGAAATATGGTGGGCGGCGAGGGGCTCGAACCCCCGACCCCCTGGGTGTAAACCAGGTGCTCTGACCAACTGAGCTAGCCGCCCTCGCCAGCGTTCTTAGACGCTCAGGCGCGAGATTCGGAGCAGAATTGCCGCCGCGCGCTCATGAAAAAGGGGCGGCCGCGCATGGCGCCCGCCCCTTCGGAATCCTCAGCCCCTAGGGACCAAGCCCTACGCGTTCAGCGCGTTCTTCAGCCCTTCGCCGACGCGGAAGCGGGCGGTCTGGGACGCCGGACGGTTGACGCTTTCGCCCGTTCTGGGATTGCGCGCCACCCCCGCGGCCCGGCTCACCGGGACGAAGCTGCCGAATCCCACCAGCCGGACCTCGTCACCCCCCTTCAAGGACCCCGTGACGGAATCGATGAAGGCCTCCAGAGCCTCCTTGGCTTGCGCCTTGGTGATGCCGGCCTTGTCAGCCATGGCCGCGACCAGTTCAGCCTTGGTCATTGTCGTTTCCTCTCCCTGCCCTTTTTCTGTTTTTTTCGCGAAGGCTCGGCAGCGGCAAAGGCCTTCGCGCCAAGGGATTATGCGAGCTTCGCCGGGCGCGTCAAACGAAGCGGCGCGGGGGAGGTCCCCCGCGCCGCTGGCCGTCTCAGAAATAGAGCCGACGCCTAGTGCGTCATGATCGCCTCGGCCTCGCCATCGTCCGTGGGGACGCCCGGCTTGGTCGGCGGTTCGGTCCATTCGATCGCCTCCGGCGCACGCACCAGGGCCTGGGCCAGGACCTCGTCCATGGTGTTCACCGGGATGATCTCCAGGGATTCCTTCACCTTGGCGGGGATATCGGCCAGGTCCTTCTCGTTCTCCTGCGGGATCAGCACGGTCTTGACGCCGGAGCGCAGGGCCGCAAGCAGCTTCTCCTTCAGGCCCCCGATGGCGGTCACCCGGCCGCGCAGGGTGACCTCGCCGGTCATGGCGATCTCCTTGCGGATCGGAATGCCGGTCAGGACCGAGACAATGGCCGTGGCCATGGCCGCCCCGGCCGAGGGCCCATCCTTGGGGGTGGCGCCGTCCGGCACGTGGATGTGGACGTCGGTCTTCTCGAAGGACGGCGGCTCGATGCCGAACTGGGTGGCCCGGCTGCGGACGTAGGAATTTGCCGCGGCGATGGATTCCTTCATCACATCCTTCAGGTTGCCCGTGATGGACATGCGGCCCTTGCCCGGCATCTTGACCGCCTCGATGGTCAGGATGTCGCCGCCGAAGTCGGTATAGGCCAGGCCGGTGATGATCCCGACCTGATCCTCGGCGTCGGTCTCGCCATAGCGGTACTTGCGCACCCCGGCGTACTTGGCCAGCCGCTCGGCGTCGATGGTGACGCTGGTGAGCGACTCGCGGCCCAGGTCCCGGACCGTCTTGCGGGCCAGGTTGCCCAGTTCCCGCTCCAGCGACCGCACGCCGGCTTCCCGGGTGTAGTAGCGGATCAGGTCGCGGATCGCGTCCTCGGGCACCACGAACTCCTCGGGCTTCAGCCCGTGGTCCTTGGTCAGCTTGGGCAGGACGTGACGCTTGGCGATCTCGACCTTCTCATCCTCGGTGTAGCCGGGGATGCGAATGATCTCCATGCGGTCCAGCAGGGGCTGGGGCATGTTGAGCGAGTTGGCCGTGGTGACGAACATCACCGGCGACAGGTCGTAGTCCACCTCCAGATAGTGGTCGGCGAAGGTGGAGTTCTGCGACGGATCGAGAACCTCCAGCAGGGCCGAGGCCGGGTCGCCGCGGTAG
The DNA here is from genome assembly GCF_036963605.1 of Phenylobacterium sp. GTDB lineage: Bacteria > Pseudomonadota > Alphaproteobacteria > Caulobacterales > Caulobacteraceae > Phenylobacterium. The sequence continues at coordinate 25,088 of NZ_JBALUY010000029.1, forward strand.
TCGGCGCCCATCTTGTCGATCTCGTCCAGCAGGAAGAAGGCGTTGGTGGTCTTGGCCTTCTTCATCGACTGGATGATCTTGCCCGGCATGGAGCCGATATAGGTCCGGCGATGGCCGCGGATTTCGGCCTCGTCGCGCACCCCGCCCAGGGACACGCGCACGAATTCCCGCGCCGTCGCCTTGGCGATCGAGCGGCCGAGCGAGGTCTTGCCGACCCCGGGGGGGCCAACGAGGCACAGGATCGGGCCCTTCAGTGCGCCGGTGCGGGCCTGGACAGCAAGATACTCCAGGATCCGCTCCTTGACCTTGTCGAGGCCATAGTGGTCCTCGTCGAGGATGGCTTCGGCCCGGGTCAGGTCGATGGGCTTCTGCTTGGCCTTGCCCCACGGGATCGAGAGCAGCCAGTCCAGATAGTTCCGCACGACCGTGGACTCGGCCGACATCGGGCTCATGGAGCGCAGCTTTTTCAGCTCCGCCTCAGCCTTGGTGCGGGCTTCCTTGGACAGGCGCGTCTTCTTGATCCGCTTTTCGAGCTCGTTCAGCTCATCTCGGGTGTCGTCCTGCTCGCCCAGCTCGCGCTGGATCGCCTTCATCTGCTCGTTCAGATAGTACTCGCGCTGAGTCTTCTCCATCTGACGCTTCACGCGATTGCGGATTTTCTTCTCGGTCTGCATCACCGAGATCTCGCCCTCCATCAGGGCGTAGACCTTCTCGAGACGCTTCACGACGTCGAAGACTTCCAGCAGGGCCTGCTTGTCGCTGATCTTCACCGACAGGTGAGAGGCGACGCGGTCGGCCAGCTCGCCGGGGTTCTCGATCTGCGGCATGGCCGCCAGGGCCTCCGGCGGCACCTTCTTGTTGAGCTTCACATAGGTCTCGAACTGCTCGACCACGGCGCGGCTCAGGGCTTCAGCCTCGGCCGAGGCCAGGCTGTCATCGGGGAGGTCGGCGATCTCGACCTCGTAGTAGTCGCTCTGGGACGTGTAGCGGGCGACGCCCGCACGGGTCTTGCCTTCCACCAGCACCTTGACGGTGCCGTCGGGCAGCTTGAGCAGTTGCAGGATCGTGGCGACAACGCCGACATCATAGATGGCGATGGGCGCGGGATCGTCCTCGTCCTTGTCCTTCTGCGTCAGCAGAAGGATGTCCTTACCATCGTTGCGCATGGCCTCTTCGAGCGCCCGCACGGATTTTTCCCGTCCCACGAAGAGGGGCACGGGCTGATGGGGAAACACGACAATGTCGCGCAAGGGCAGGACAGGTAGGGTCTTTGTCTCGGACATGATGCTTTCACTCCTGGCCGGCCCCCTCTGATACAAGCAAGGCTCGACCATCGGACCGCGGTTACCCAGACGATGCGCCTGAGTCGGACGGCCCGTCCGCCAAGACGGCGGTCTCTTCAGGTTATTTATGTGGACGCTTCGCGCCGTGGTTCAAGCGCCACAGGGGTGTTGCGCGACATCGTGTCTTCGGCGCCGCAACACAAATTCGTGGGGAAACGGCGCGGCCTCAGGCCGCACCGCCCTTGTCCCGACGTTCGGCATAGATGATCAGCGGCTGAGCCCGGCCTTCGACGACCTCGGCGTTGACCACCACCTCTTCCACGCCGTCATAGGTCGGCAGCTCGTACATGGTGTCGAGCAGGATGCCCTCCAGAATGGAGCGCAGCCCCCGCGCGCCCGTCTTGCGCGCAATGGCCTTGCGGGCCACGGCGTTCAGAGCGTCGTCGGTGAAGGTCAGGCCGACATTTTCCATGTCGAACAGGCGCTGGTACTGCTTGACGAAGGCGTTCTTGGGCTCGGTCAGGATCTTGACCAGGGCTTCTTCGTCCAGGTCGTCCAGGGTGGCGATCACCGGCAGGCGGCCGATGAATTCCGGGATCAGGCCAAAGCGCAGGAGGTCATCGGGCTCCACCCGGCGGAAGATCTCGCCGGTGCGCCGATCATCGGGGTCAGAGACCTTGGCGCCGAAGCCGATCGAGGTCCCCTGCCCGCGGGCCGAGATGATCTTGTCGAGGCCGGCGAAGGCGCCGCCGCAGATGAACAGGATGTTGGTGGTGTCCACCTGCAGGAATTCCTGCTGCGGATGCTTGCGGCCGCCCTGGGGCGGAACCGAGGCCACCGTGCCTTCCATGATCTTCAGCAGGGCCTGCTGGACACCCTCGCCCGACACGTCGCGGGTGATCGAGGGGTTGTCCGACTTGCGGCTGATCTTGTCGACCTCGTCGATATAGACGATGCCGCGCTGGGCCCGCTCGACGTTGTAGTCGGCTGACTGCAGCAGCTTGAGGATGATGTTCTCGACGTCCTCGCCGACATAGCCGGCTTCGGTCAGCGTCGTGGCGTCGGCCACGGTGAAGGGCACGTCGATGATTCGGGCCAGCGTCTGGGCCAGCAGGGTCTTACCCGTGCCAGTCGGCCCGATCAGCATGATGTTGGCCTTGCCCAGCTCCACGTCGTTGTTCTTCGTGGCGTGGTTCAGGCGCTTGTAGTGGTTGTGGACCGCCACCGAGAGGACCTTCTTGGCGTGGTCCTGGCCGATCACGTAATCGTCGAGGACTTCGCGAATCTCCCGAGGCGTCGGGACGCCGTCCTTCGACTTCACGAAGGAGATCTTGTGCTCCTCGCGAATGATATCCATGCAGAGCTCGACGCATTCGTCGCAGATGAACACCGTCGGGCCCGCGATGAGCTTGCGGACTTCATGCTGGCTCTTTCCGCAGAAGGAGCAGTACAGCGTGCTCTTGGAGTCCCCGCTCGCGGCCTTGGTCATGTTCAGTCTCACTCTCTCGACGACGCCGGTCGAAATCATCGCCCTGGGCGCAGGCGGCGATTTCCCGCCATCCTTGCAGGATACGCGCCGGGGGTTGTCTAATCCTTGACATTCCCCGATCCGGCGCCGGATCACAAGCCTTGGCGCACGCCCAGAGGCTTCTAAGGGCCAGGCGCCCGATGGCGCGCAATTTCGAATCTCTAGATGGGACTGTATCGGATTGGCGCAAGTGACCCCATGCGCACCTTGCCCCCAAAGGGCGTATCGGGGCTCAAGCCTGTGCAAATCCTCCGGCGCCCTTTTCGCAGGGCGGCGGGTTTAAGGGGCGCGATGTTCAGACTGCGTTATTTCGGCGCAAGGCGCGCTCAGGGGGCTTGATGGACGATCCTGCCGAAGACACCGGCGTCGTCGCCTTCGATTTCGACGGCACGCTGACCACCCGCGACAGCTTCACCACCTTTCTGAAGTGGCGGGTCAGCCGCGCCCGCTACGCCCGGGGCATGCGCCGCCTCGCGCCCGCCGCCGGCGCCTATCTGTTCCACCGCAATCGGGGGCGGATCAAGGCCGCAGCCGTGCGGGAGTTCCTCAGGGGCGTGCCCCGGGCGCAGTTGGAAGCCGAGGCCCGCGCCTTCGCCGAGGCCTTCGCCCCGCGCCTCCTGCGTCCCGACGCCCTGCACACCTGGCGGCGCTGGCGCGAACGGCGGGCGACCATGGTCATCGTCACCGCCTCACCGGACATTGTCGTCCAGCCCTTCGCCCGCGGGCTGGGGGCCGACCACCTCATCGGCACGCGCCTCGTCTTCGACGCCGAGGACCGGGTGGCCGGCGTCATCGACGGCCGTAATTGTCGGGGCCCGGAAAAGGTTGTCCGCCTGCAGGCCCAATTTGGCGCCGATATCCGCCTGCGGGCCGCCTATGGCGACACCAGCGGCGACCGGGAAATGTTGAAGATCGCCGACGAGGCGGGCTATCGCGTGTTCAAGGACACGCCATAGTCACCTGCGCCTGGGCGCCTCCGCCTCGACCCGCCACGGTCTGACGGCCGGGCTCTGATCGACTGTGGCTCGGACCTGCAGGAGGACTGAGGTGCGTCACGCCCGCCCCGCGACCCTCGACGTCCTGGAGCCCCTGCTGGCCGAGTTGCGCGTCCTGCCAGGCCTGAACGAAAAAAAGCGCGGCGTCTTCTATGCGAAGAGCCGCGCCTTTCTGCATTTCCACGAAGATCCCGCCGGCCTGTTCGCCGATCTGCGCGGCGCGGCCGACGCCGACTTCGAACGGTTCGACGTCACCGGAGCGGAAGGCCGGGCGCGCCTGGTCGCGGCCGCCCGCGCCCGCCTGGATCAGTCCTCGCTGCGCCGCTCATAGACGTGGTCGACGAGGCCCCAGGCCTTGGCTTCGTCGGCGGTCATGAAGTGGTCGCGATCAAGCGTCTCCTCAACCACCTCGATGGGCTGGCCGGTGTGCTTGGCGTAGAGCTCGTTCAGACGGCCCTTGGTCTTGATGATGTCCTCGGCGTGGCGCTGGATGTCCGAGGCCTTGCCGGAATAGCCGCCGGAGGGCTGGTGCACCATGATGCGGGCGTTGGGCAGCGAAATCCGCTGGTCCTTTTCGCCGGCCATCAGCAGGAACGAGCCCATGGAGGCCGCCATGCCCATGCAGACGGTGGAGATCGGGCTCTTCACGTATTGCATGGTGTCGTAGATCGCCAGGCCGGAGGTCACGATGCCGCCGGGCGAGTTGATGTACATGGAGATCTCTTTCTTGGGGTTCTCGGACTCCAGATAGAGAAGCTGGGCGCAGATTAGGGCGGCCATGCCGTCCTCGACCGGGCCGTTGAGGAAGATGATCCGTTCCTTCAGTAGCCGGGAGAAGATGTCGAAGGCCCGTTCGCCGCGGCTGGTCTGCTCGACCACCATGGGCACGAGGTTGAGCGCGGTGGTCACATGGTCACGCATAAGCTTAAAAGCCCTTCTCGATGGGCGATCGTCGGATCGCCGTCGTCTCCGATATCGCGTCTGCGTCGGGAGGTTGCAAGGTGAGCCTCCGACGCAGGCCCTTTCGGAACCCTAAAGACGCATGATCCCGACGTCGCGCCAAGGCCACGCCGGGATCATTTTCGTTCCAGCTTCACGTCGCCTCATGGGCGCGCGCGGCGTCTCAGTCGCCATAGCCTTCCGGCAGATCGTCCTCGGCCATCAGCTCGTCCTTGCTGACATCCTTGTCCTCGACCTTGGCCTTCTCGACGATCAGGTCGACGACCTTGTCTTCGAAGATGGGCGCGCGGAGCTGGGCCTGGGCGTTGGCGTTCTGGCGGAACATGTCGAACACCTGCTGGGCCTGGGGACCATAGCGCATGGCCTCCTGACGCATGGCCTCCAGCAGTTCCTGCTCGGTCACCTGGACGTTGTTGACCCGGCCGATCTCGGCCAGGACCAGGCCCAGGCGCACCCGGCGCTCGGCGATCTTGCGATATTCGCTTTCGAGCTGCTCGTCGGTCTTTTCGGCGTCTTCCGGCGGCAGGGCTTCACGTTCCTTGTCCTGCTGCACCTGGGTCCAGATGGCGGCGAACTCGGCCTCGACCATCTTCGGCGGCAGGTCGAAGTCGTGCTTGGTGTCCAGAGCGTCCAGCAGGGCGCGCTTCAGCTTGAAGCGCGAGGCGCTGACATACTGCTGCTGCAGGTTCTCGCGCAGCAGTTCCTTGAGCTTGTCGAGGCTCTCGATGCCCAGCTTTTCGGCGAAGGCGTCGTCGGCCTCGGTCTCCACCGGCGCGGAGACGGCGGTCACCTTGACCTCGAACTCGGCTTCCTTGCCGGCCAGATGGGCGGCCTGATAGTCCTCGGGGAAGGTCACCTTGACCACGACGTCGGTGTCGGGCTTGGCGCCGACCAGTTGTTCTTCGAAGCCCGGAATGAAGCTGCCCGAGCCAAGCACCAGCTGGGCGCCCTCGGCCGAACCGCCTTCGAAGGCCTCGCCGTCGATCTTGCCGACAAAGTCGATGGTGACCTGGTCGCCGTCCTTGGCCTTCACGGTCTTGCCCGTGCGCGGCTCGAAGCTGCGGTTCTGCTTGGCGAGTTCGGCCAGGGCCTCGGTCACTTCCTCGTCGCCGGGGGTATAGACCGGACGGACCAGTTCCAGGGTCGAGGGATCGACGGGCTCGAAGTCCGGCATCAGCTCTAGCGAGATGTCGAAGGCCAGGTCGGCCTTGCCGTCGACCACGTCCTGCAGGTCGCCCTCGGGCTTCAGGTCGGGCTCGCCGGCCGGGCGCAGCTTGTTCTCTTCCAGGACCTTCTGGGTCGACTCCGAAATGGTCGCCTCGACCACCTCGGCCATCAGGGCCTTGCCGTGCACGCGGCGCACATGGGCCGGCGGCACCTTGCCCGGGCGGAAGCCCTTGATGTTCAGCTGCGGGGTCACCTCGGCGATGCGGGCTTCCAGGCGCTCGGCCAGGTCCGCGGCCGGGACAGTGACGCCATAGACGCGGCTGAGGCCTTCACCGGACTTTTCAACGATCTGCATCGACATTCTTGCTTCCGGACTCCGGGGCGCTGTCACGCGCTCTTGACGGTCCGCCTAAAGGTGAAACGGGAAGCGCCGCCTACGTCGAGGCGGCGGGAGGGCGCCCTTATGTCACGGGCGCCTGCCCGGTCCAAGAGCAAAGGTGGTGCGGGCGAGAGGACTCGAACCTCCACGCCTTGCGGCGCTGGAACCTAAATCCAGTGCGTCTACCAGTTCCGCCACGCCCGCATTCCGCGCCTGCCATCGGCGGTTTGCCCGCGCGCGTCAAGCCGCCTTCCCCTCAGGACCAGATCCGCACGAGATCGAAGAGGATCGGGACCAGCGAGGCGACCAGCAGGGCGGCCATGGTCCAGTTGAAGAGCCGCAACGCTCCCGGCCGCGCCAGAAGCCGGCGAAAGGCGACGCCCGATCCCGCCCAGGCCACGGCGCAGGGCGCGTTGACGATGAACACCGCCAGCGCGCCGATCAGCATGTCGCCCGGTCCGCCGTCACGGGGGACATAGGCGGCGGCCACGCCGACAGCCATGGTCCAGGCCTTGGGGTTCACCCACTGGAACCCGGCGGCCTGCAGGAAGGTGAAGGGCCGCGCATTCGCCGCCCCCTCCCCCACACCCTTGGCCGTGGCGATCTTCCAGGCGAGCCACAGGAGGTAGGCCGCTCCCAGCGCCTTCAGGATCGTGTGCGCCAGCGGATAGGCGGAAAACAGGCCGCCGAGGCCAAAGCCCACGGCCAGCAGAAGAACGAAGAAGCCCAGCACCACGCCGGTCAGGTGCGGCAGAGTGCGCGCGAAGCCGTAATTGGCGCCCGACGCCATCAGCATGGCGTTATTGGGGCCCGGCGTAATCGAGGAAACAAAGGCGAAGAGCGCGAGCGCCCCCAGGAGCTGGGGCGTGTAGCTGGTCATGGCGTCAGGGTCCGAAAGGGGCTCCGACCAGGCGCTGGCGATTTTCAACGCCCCCACCCGCGGTCGAGGCCGGGGTGGTGGGAGGAGATCGCCGCGGTTTGCGACTGTTGGTCTAGATCCTCGTCCCGCCAGCCGCAGCCACGCGCATAGCCACCCAACCGGCGGCTACCGGTGCGAGGGCGCCGGCGTTCATGGCGGGCAGACGGTTCAAGGGCCAGGGCTCCAGGGCGACAGGCTTCGCCTAGCAGACGCCCACGCCACGGTCTAGCTGGCGCTGTAGAGCCTTCGCAGAACCATCGGCGTCAGGCCCGGCAGATCCTCGGCGATCAGGCCCGGCCCATGGGCCTGGGCGGCCTCGGCGTGGATCCAGGTCGCGGCGCAGGCGGCCTCGAAACTGTCCATGCCCTGAGCCACCAGGCCAGCGATGTAGCCGGCCAGCACGTCGCCGGCCCCGGCCGTGGCCAGCCAGGGCGAGCCGTTCAGCGCCACCGCCGCCCGCCCGTCCGGCGCAGCGACCACCGTGTCGTGGCCCTTCAACAGCACCACGGCGTCGGCCAGCTCCGCGGCCCTGCGGGTGGCCGAGATTCGCTCGGGCGCGGACTCCAGGACGCCTGGGAACAGCCGCTCGAACTCGCCCGCGTGGGGCGTGAGGACGTCGTCCTTGTCGAGCACGGAGAACAGCTCCTCGGGATCTTCGCGGAAGACCGTGATGGCGTCGGCGTCGAGGATCAGGGCCGCGCCGGTGCGCGCCAGGGCCAGGACGTTCATCAGCGTCGTCTCGTTGACGCCGGCGGCCGGGCCGATGACGGCGGCGTCCACATCGGCGGCGAGGTTCTCCAGTTCGGCCTCGCTGTCGAAGGGCCGCAGCATCACGGCTTCCAGGTGGGCGGCGTTCACCGTCAGGGCGTCCGGCGGCGAGAGCACGGTGACGACGCCGGCCCCGATCCGCAGGCCCGCCCGGGCCGCCAGCCGCGCTGCGCCGGTCCGCCAGGCCGGGCCGCTCACCACCACCATTCGCCCCCGCGCATGTTTGTGCGAGGCCGCCGTCGGCCACGGGAAGCGCAGGGCCCAGAGGTCGGGCGTATTTTCGAACAGGGTGGCCTCGCTCGGCGGCAGGCCGATATCGGCGACGATCACCTCGCCGCACCGCCCCCGCCCCGGCTCCAGCACATGGGCGGGCTTGCGGGCGTGGAAGGTGACAGTCAGGACGGCGCGGCCGCAGACCCCGATCGGTTGGCCGGTGTCGCCGGGCAGGCCGCTGGGGGTGTCGACCGCCACCACCCGCTCGGGCGTCGCATTGAGCTGCTGGACGACGCGGGCCGCCTCCCCGCCCAGGGGGCGCGAAAGACCGGCTCCGAACAGGGCGTCCACATAGAGCTCCGCCGCCAGGTCGGCTGCTTCGACGGGCTGAATCGCCCCCACCCACATCGCCGCCATGGCCTGGGCCGAGGGGCTGCGGGCCGGCTCCAGAGCGGCCACCCGCACGGGCCAGCCACGCTCGGCCAGCAGGCGGGCGACCACATAGCCGTCGCCGCCGTTGTCCCCGGGACCGCAGAGCACCAGCACGTCGCAAGGCTCGAAGCGAGCCATGATCGCCTCGGCCACGCCAGCGCCGGCTCGCGCCATCAATTCGGCGGCGGCGACGCCGGCGGCCAAGGCGGCCTGGTCGGCGGCGCGGACCTGCGCGACCGTAAGAATGTGCTGTGGGCCCACGCGGTCTCCGAACTAGAACTACTTAAAGGACGCTGGTTGAGGCTTCTCGCCCCTTCTCCACCAGGGTCAAGGTCTTACCGTCGGATTGCAGCACGGTGATCGAGGTGTGATCGGGCCGGAAGCCGACCACCCGATCATCACCAGTCAGGCAGGACACCGCCGCATTGATGGCGACGAAGTGGCTGAACACCGCGGTGTCGCCGCGGGCGACGAGGGCGACGAGGGCGCCGGCCACGTCGCGACGCCAGGCGTCATAGTCCAGGTCCCCCTGGATGTCGGCCCAGGCGCCCTGGAAGGCTTCCTTCAGCCAGGCGCCGCGGTCTGCGGCGGCCAGATTGGCCGGGGTCGGGATTTCGCCCACGCCGGGATCGATCTCCACCTCCACGCCCAGGGCGCGGGCGGTCGGCTCGGCCGTCTCACGGCAACGGGCCAGGGGCGAGGAGACGACCCGCGAGGGCCGCTCATCGGCCGGCAGGGCCATCAGGAAATCCCGGGCGGCCTCGGCCTGGGCCTGGCCGGTCTCGTCCAGGCCCGGATCGTCGTCGTGGCCGCCCCAGGTGGCGGCGGGCTTCCCGTGGCGGATCAGATAGAGGCGGGGCATGGCGTCAGTCCGGTACAAAGAGGTTACGTTGACCCTCGGGGGCGGGTCCGACACTACCGCCACGGCCGACGGATTCCACCGCCTCGAGGCTGTGCAGAACGGCCGGGTCGGCGGGCGTATGGGCGACGAACCGGCGGTCGGCCTCGTCGCGGCCGACCACGAGGCCCATCAGATAGCCCTCCCGGCCATGGACGACGGTGTAGGTCTCGATCACCGCGCGACCCTGCGGCGTTTCTGTGACAACCGGATGTGGCAGGGCGTCGATCTGGCGCTGGATGACCGCAGGATCCTGGCGCTCGAAGGGCGCGCCCGGCGGGCGGCAGGAATAGACCCCCGTCGACTGCTTGGTCAGGAACCAGCCATTGGCCGTCACCAGGCCATAGGTGTCGCGGGCCTGGCGCAGCCGCTGCATCATCACGGCGATTGAATGCATGGCGTAGTTGTTCCCCGGCCCGCCGGCATAGGGCAGACCGCCGGTGACGGTCAGGCCGCGGGGATCATCCAGGGACAGGCCCAGTTCCTCGGCGCCGATCTCCACCGCCACGGGGAAACAGGAATAGAGATCGATGATCCCGATCTCGTCCAGGCCGATCCCGGCCATCTCCAGGGCCCGGGCGCCCGTCAGGCGCATGGCGGGGCTGGAATGGAAGTTCTGGCGGTCCAGGGGATACCAAAGGTCCGAGGCGTCGGCGCAGCCATGCAGATAGACGAGGCTCGCCTCGGGCACGCCGAGTTCGCGGGCCTTGGCCAGGCTCGCCACCAGGACGCCCGCCGACTGGTCCACCTCCATGATGGCGTTTAGGTACTTGGTGTAGGGAAAGCCCACCATCCGGTTGCGCTCGGTGACGGTGATCAGCTCTTCGGCCGTGCGCGCAATGGGGAACCAGGCGTCGCGATTGCGCGCAGCGACTTCTGTGAAAGGCGCAAAAAGCTCGCCCAGCCGCTTCTGGTGATCGGGGATGCTCCGCCGGTCCCGGGCGCGCAGGGCGTTCTCGAACAGGGGATAGGTGTTGATCGGCCGCCCCAGGCCGTGCCGCGCCTCGTACGGCGTCACGCCGGGCCGAGGGTCGCCGATCCGCTCCGGCGGATCCAGGCCCTGGTCTTCGTCCCAGTCGTCGAACCCCAGCCCCTTGGTCAGCCGCTTGGTGGCGGAGCCCAGGAACTCGCATCCCGCCACCAGGCCAAGCTGGCTCTCGCCCTTCGAAATCCGTTCGCAAAGGGTGTTGATCAGCTGTTGCGGGCTGTTGCCCCCCATATGGGAATAGACCGACCAGGTCGGCGCCGCGCCGAGCGCCTTGGCGAGGCTCAAGGGCGGATTGGTGCTGTGCGGCGTGGCGCGCCCACCGCCGGGCGCATCCACCGTGAACCCCACCACGGCCAGGCTGTCGATGGTGGCCAGATCACGCTCGGCGAGACCCGCGTCCTGCGCGGCGCCAAGCGCCGCAATCTTCAGCAGTCGGGTCGGCGCGGGCGCAGACTGCGGTTCGCCGCGATATGTGAATTGACCCGCCCCGATCAGAACTGGGGTTCTATCGTCCATCTCAACGCCTCCGCACCCGACTGCACCATTCGATCCTAGGGTGGATCAGGCCAGTCACAAGGCGATTTCCGCAGCGCACAATCGTTGGGCGCCAGTTGACTATTTTCTGCGCATCACGCGTTTTCGTCCTAGACCCGTGAAGGTCGGCGCAGGCAGGCCCTTGTGGCCTCGCGACTTGGCGTGCTCCGTCGCCACGAGCGCCAGGGCGGGCGGCCCATTCAGTGATTTACGAGGCCCCATGAAGAAGATCGAAGCGGTCATCAAGCCGTTCAAGCTCGACGAGGTGAAGGAGGCCCTGCAGGAACTGGGCGTCCAGGGCATGACCGTGCTTGAGGCCAAGGGCTATGGACGGCAGAAGGGGCAGACCGAACTCTATCGTGGCGCCGAGTATGTGGTCGATTTCCTGCCGAAGATTAAGATCGAGGTGGTGGTCGCCGACGACCAGCTCGACAGCGCCCTGGAGGCCATCACCACCGCGGCGCGAACCGGCCGCATTGGAGACGGAAAGATCTTCGTCTCCGAAGTCATTGAAGTTGTTCGCATCCGCACCGGCGAGACCGGCGCGCTTGCTGTCTGATCACCCATTCCAAAAAGCGAGTTAGGGGATAACCGCCATGACGACCGCCAAAGACATCTTGGACCTGATCAAGGAAAAGGACGTCAAATATGTCGACGTCCGCTTCACCGACATTCGCGGCAAGATGCAGCACGTCACCTTCGACATCGATCTCGTCGATGATGAATTCCTGACCGACGGCACCATGTTCGACGGCTCGTCGATCGTGGGCTGGAAGGCCATCAACGAGTCCGACATGAAGCTGCGTCCGGACCTGGCCTCGGCCTATATCGACCCCTTCTATCAGCAAACGACGCTCTGCCTGTTCTGCGACGTGCTGAACCCCGACACCAACACCCCCTACAACCGCGACCCGCGCTCGATCGCCAAGGCGGCGTTGAACCATGTGAAGGCCGCCGGCATCGGCGACACCGTCTATTTCGGTCCCGAGGCCGAGTTCTTCCTGTTCGACGATGTGCGTTGGTCAACCTCGGGCCACAACACCGGCTACGCCTTTGACTCCACCGAACTGCCGGTGAACTCGTCCAAGGAATATGCCGAGGGCAATATGGGCCACCGGCCCGGCCCCAAGGGCGGCTATTTCCCGGTCAACCCGGTCGACTCCGCCCAGGACCTCC
>NZ_JBALUY010000030.1:0-36884 GCF_036963605.1 Phenylobacterium sp.
CTGCCGTTCCTGGTTTCACTGGTGCGGTCGAGAAGACTCGAACTTCCACGGGTTGCCCCACAGCGACCTCAACGCTGCGCGTCTACCAATTCCGCCACGACCGCTCGTGGTGAGCCGCGGGGCGTAGCAAACCACCGCGGCTTTGTGAAGGACAGTTTTCCGTCCGTCAGCTTCCGCCGGCCATGTAGTCGAACACATTCGCCTCGCGGGTCACGGCGATGGCGATCTTGTCATCGCTGATCTGGATTTCCCCGCGCGCCACGGGGTGATTGTTGGCCAGAATCCAGACCTCTTCGTTGACCGTGGCGTCGAGGGGAATCACCGCCCCGCGGCCCATGCGCAGGAGTTGCTGCATGGGCAGGGAGGCGCGGCCCAGCACCACCGAAATCTCGACATTGACCGCCTCGACCTGACTGGACAAACCCACACCCCTGAACACCAACCCATCTGCGGCTTTGCAGCCGGCGGGCTAAGACCCCACATTGACGGCTCATGCTTGACCGCACGTTAAATCCGCCGACCGAAACACCAATCTTCGCCCGCGAGGATGGCCGTCCCGTGGGTTGGGCGATCTCTTCGGGCCTGGTGGACTATGAGGCCGCCGTGGCCGCCATGGAGGCGCGGGCTGCGGCCATCGCCGAGGGCCGGGCTGGCGAGCTGATCTGGCTGCTGGAGCACCCCCCGCTCTATACGGCCGGGGTTTCGGCCAAGCCGGACGACCTTTTGGAGCCCGACCGGTTCCCGGTGTTCCAGAGCGGGCGCGGCGGTCAGTTCACCTATCATGGGCCAGGCCAGAGGGTGGCCTATGTGATGCTCGACCTCACTGCGCGGCGTCGGGATGTGCGCGCCTTCGTCGCAGCCCTGGAGGCCTGGGTGATCGGCGCGCTTGGTCGCTTCAATGTCGAAGGCGCGATTCGGCCTGGCCGCGTGGGGGTCTGGGTGGAGCGCCGCACCCCCGGCTTCGCCGCGCAGGAGGACAAGATCGCGGCCATCGGCGTCAAGCTGCGGCGCTGGGTGTCGTTCCACGGGATCGCGCTGAACGTCGAGCCCGAGCTCGGCCACTTCGCCGGCATCGTGCCCTGCGGCGTCACCGAGCATGGGGTCACCAGCCTGGTAGACCTCGGCCTGCCCGTCACCATGGACGAAGCCGACGCGGGTCTCCGCGCCGGCTTCGAGGCCACCTTTGGGCCGACAGAGGCGGCCGATCCGCCCCTGCCCGGTCCTATGTCATTGGCGTCCGGTCAGACCGTCGCGCCGTAATAGCCGCTGACCTCTTCGCGCCAGCCATAGTCGGTGGTGGAGAAGCGGGACTTGTCATAGCCCGGCGCGCCTTCGAGGGTTTCCTTCTCGAGGGCGACGACGAAGCCGTCCTTGTCGGTGTCATAGGTCAGGACCGACCAGGGCAGCGGATAGTGCTTCTCGCCCATGCCGAGCAGGCCGCCGAAGGCCATGGTGGCGAACTCGGCTTGGCCGGACACCTTGTCGATGAAGATGTTCTCCACCGTGCCCAGCTTGTCGCCGGCGGGATTGTAGACGCTCACGCCCTCGACCTTGTCGGCGGCGATCAGGCGCATGTCGGTGCGGTCGGCAGCTTCAGTGGCCATTGGGAAGACTCCATGTCTTGAGGTTGTGTCGCACCTCCAGAACACGTCTTCGGCCACGGATGTTCCGACAGTGGAGCTGGTCCGAACTCTCGCCTTCAGGAGGCTCGCCGAGTTCAGGCGAACTCCACCAGCACCTCGTCGGCGGCGACGGAATCGCCCTGCTTTGCGCCCACCGCCTTGACCACCCCGTCCCGCTCGGCGCGGATGATGTTCTGCATCTTCATGGCTTCGATGATCGCCACCGTCTCGCCGGTCTTGACCTCCTGGCCAACGGTCACATCCAGAGTCACCACCAGGCCAGGCATGGGCGAAAGGACCAGCTTGGCGGTATCGGCGACCTTCTTGGGCGGCAGGCGCTTGTAGAGCACGGCGGAGACGGGCGTCAGGACCCGGACGCGGCACTCCACGGCCCGATGCCGGATCACGAACCCATCGGCGGCGGCCCGCACCTGAACGGTGAACCGCCGCCCCTCCAGCATGGCGGAGAACACCGCCGCCCCCGGCCGCCAGTCCATCTCCGTCAGGGTCAGGATGCGGCCCGCCTCGGTCAGCTCGACCACCGTGGCTCCGCCCTCGCCCCTGAGCTTTACCGGATGATCGACGCCCTGGGCGTTGACCACCCAGTCCTCCCGCGCCCGCCCGGGCCAGGCCCGCTCGCTCACCACCCGGTGCATGGCGCAGGCCGCGGCGATCAGGATGTCCTGCTGCCGGTCCGTGGCGGTCGTCCCCTGGAAGCCGTCGGGAAACTCGTCCTTGATGTAATTGGTGGACAGCTGGCCTGACCGGAAGCGCTCCTGGTCCATCACCGCGGCCAGGAAGGGGATGTTCTGCCCCAGGCCTTCGAAGTGAAAATTCTCCAGGGCCTCGCCCATGGCGTCGATGGCCCCGATCCGGGTCGGCGCCCAGGTGGACAGCTTGGAGATCATCGGGTCGTAGAACATCGAGATCTCATCGCCCTCGCGGACGCCGGCGTCGTTGCGAACCTTCAGATGCGCCCCGTCGCGCTCCTCCGGGGGGTGGTAGCGCACCAGCCGGCCAATGGAGGGCAGGAAGCCGCGATAGGGATCCTCGGCGTAAATCCGGCTCTCGATCGCCCAGCCGTTGATCGACAGGTCATCCTGGGAGAAGGCCAGCGGCTCGCCGGCGGCCGAGCGGATCATCTGCTCCACCAGGTCGACGCCGGTGATCAGTTCGGTGACCGGATGCTCCACCTGCAGGCGGGTGTTCATCTCCAGGAAGAAGAAGCTGCGGTCCTGGCCGGCCACGAACTCCACCGTGCCGGCGCTGTCGTAGCCGACCGCCTTGGCCAGCGCGATGGCCTGGTCGCCCATGGCCTTGCGGGTCGCCTCGTCCAGCAGGGGGCTGGGCGCTTCCTCGATGACCTTCTGGTTGCGCCGCTGGATCGAGCATTCCCGCTCGAACAGGTGGACCACATGGCCGTGCTTGTCGCCGAGCACCTGGATCTCGATATGGCGCGGGCTCTCAATGAACTTCTCGATGAAGATCCGGTCGTCGCCGAAGCTGGAACGGGCCTCGGACTGGACGGCAGGGAAGCCCTCCTCCACGTCCTTGCGGGTCCAGGCGACCCGGATGCCCTTGCCCCCGCCCCCGGCGCTGGCCTTGATCATCACCGGATAGCCGATTTCCTCGGCGATCTGGACGGCGTGAGCAGTGTCGGAAATCTCGCCCACATGGCCAGGCACGGTGGAGACCCCGGCGCGGCCGGCGGCCTTCTTGCTTTCGATCTTGTCGCCCATGGCCGCGATGGCCTCGGGGTTGGGGCCGATGAAGACGATGCCTTCCTCGGCCAACCGCCGGGCGAAGCCGGCGTTTTCCGACAGGAAGCCGAAGCCCGGATGGACGGCCTGCGCCCCGGTCTCACGACAGGCCGCGACGATCTTGTCGGCCACCAGATAGCTCTCGGACGCCGGCGCAGGCCCGATGAAGACCGCCTCGTCGGCCATCTCCACGGCCATGGAATCGGCGTCGGCCTCGGAATAGACCACCACCGTGGCGATCCCCATCCGGCGACAGGTCTTGATGATGCGGACAGCGATCTCGCCGCGATTGGCGATCAGGATCTTGGAAAACATGGTCACCGAACTCAACGCAGCTTCACCGCCGTACCCGAGGCGCTGACCATCAGCATCCCGTTCTCGACCCCCAGGGTTTCGTAGTCCAGATCGACGCCGACCACGGCGTCAGCGCCCAGGCTGCGGGCCTCGTCGCACATTTCCCGCAGGGCGATGTCGCGAGCCTCGCGCAGGGCCTTTTCATAGCCGCCGGCCCGGCCGCCGATGATGTTGGTGATGCCGGCGAAGAAGTCCCGGAAGATGTGGGCGCCGATGATCGCCTCCCCGGTGACGACGCCCAGGGTGCTGGCGGTTTCCCGCTCTGCGAGGGTGGGTGTTGTGGCGGTGATCATTCCTGGCCTCTCCCGACATGCCCCCAATCGAACGCGGGGGTCCTTCCGCTCCGTGGGGACGAACCTTAGATTGGTGATCATGACCAAGCCAGCCGACTCCCCGACGACCGAATTCGATCTCTCCCCGCCCGACCCTGCGGAACGCAAGGCCCTCGAGGCCGACCTTTCCACCGAAGAGGCCGAGGTCCTGCTGCGGCATGGCACCGAAGCGCCCTTCTGCGGCGGCCTGCTCGATAACAAGGAGGACGGCGTCTATTGCTGCCGTCTCTGTGGCCTGCCCCTGTTCCGCGCCCACACCAAGTTCGAGAGCGGCACCGGCTGGCCGAGCTTCTTCGCGCCGATGAACGAGGCCCATGTGGTCGCCGTCCGCGACGTCAGCTACGGCATGGTGCGCATCGAAACCCGCTGCGCCCGGTGCGACAGCCACCAGGGCCACGTCTTCCCCGACGGGCCGCGGCCGACGGGCCTGCGCTACTGCATCAACTCGGTGTCGCTGGAGTTCGTCGGCGACGGCCAGCCCCTGCGCGATCCCCTGGGCCGCGGCGACAACGCCCATATGGGCGCGGGCTAACCGGCCGCCTCGATAATGGCGAGCACGGCCCTGGCCGCGGCCGGATCACTGCCATCCTGCGCATGCCAGGCGGCCGACAGCCCGGCATGGGCGTGGGCCCAGTCCCTCAGCCGGGCCGGCTCCAGATCGGCCGTCCGTGCGATCTGCGCCAGGCGTGCGGCGAAGCGGTCGGCGGTGACAGAGGCCAGGTCGGGATTGGGGAAGATGTTGGCGTAGTCATAGGCTCGCTCACCCACCAACCCCCAGGGGTCGATGGCCAGCCACCCGTCGGCGCCGAAGTCCAGCACATTGGCGTGGTGGATATCCCCGTGCAGCAGCACCGGGTCGCGGGGAGTCGCCAGAAGGCCGGAGGCCACGCGACGGGCGCGCGCCAGGGTCGGGTCGGTGGACTGGATCAGGGCTGAAAACTGCCTGGCCAAAGAGGGCGCGGCCGGCGGGCCTGAGTCCCGTGGCGCATGCAGCCTGGCGACCACCTGACACAGGATCGCCGTGGCGGCCTCATCCTTCCCAGCCAGCACCTGTTGGGTGAGCGGGACGCCTGTGGCCCGAACCATCAGCAGCGCCTCTTCCTGGGTGGCGAGGACCGGCGCTGCGCCCTGCCCGTCCCACCAGGCCATGATGGCGCCCCCGCGCCGCTCATCTGGACTGTGAGCCAGCTTCAGCATGGCCGCCTGGGCGCCGGCGCGCACCGGCAGCAGGCGCGAGCGGGTTACTGGCATGGACATGACATCGCCCTCCGGAACCAGGTCCCAGAGGGCGAGCCAGGGTTCAAAATCTTCAAGCCCAGCGCCCATGCCGCCAACCTAGGCCGGCGGCGGCACGCTGGGCAATCAGCGCTAATCCTCGCCGTCGGTGACCTTGGCGAGGGTGGAGTTGGTGGCCATGCGGCCCTGCTGGCCGGTCACCGCCGAGGGCTGGTCCACTCGGGCCTTGACCCGCAGGTTGTTCTGGACGTGCCGTACACCGTGGATGTCCTCGATGCAGTGCTCGGCGTGGTGTTTGGCCAGGCGGTCGTCCACCGTGCCGCTGAGGGTCACTTCGCCGTCGCTCACGCCAACCTCGATCTCGGAGGCGTCGAGCCAGGGGTCGTCGGTCAGGGCGTGATGGACATCGTCCATGATTCGTTCGTCAGGCCGCACATAGCCCTTAGGGCCCCGGCCCCGGTGGCTGCGCGCCTCGTCCCACCGGCGGCGGCGCTCGGCGTCTTCGTCGCCGAACCAGGAGGCGACCTCGTCCGTCGTCCGGTCCCAGAAGCCACGGTCGTGGGAATCGCGGACCAGCCGGCCCTCATCCCCATAGGCGCGGGCATAGGCCCGCCGCGTCTCAGGCCGCTGCCTGCGCGGCGGGTCATCGATATCGCCCCGGCCGCCAAAGCCGCCATTCTGCATGGCGTAGCCTTCCTGGCCGAAATAGCCCTCGCCATAGATCCGGTCACGGTCCTCGTAACGATCAGGGGACGGCTCGTTGCGATAGGTCGGCTGCGTGCTGTGCTCGTAGTCGACCCCGGTTTCCCGCTCCCCGAACACGTGGCCGCGGCCCTGGCGTCCTGGCGCGAAACTGCGATCTTCAGCGCCGTAATCGGCGGAAGCGCCGCCGCCCTGGCGACTACGCGGCGGGCCTGCGTCCTCTCCGCGGCGGGGCCAGCGGGCGCGGCCACGATCCTGATCTTCGGTCCATCTGTCAGCCATGGTGGTTCTCCCGTGTCTTAGAAGGGTGCGCGTTCGCCCTCCCCTCAAAACAACAGGCTCGCCCCGGCCTTGTTCCGAAATTGTCCAACCAGCGGCTTACACAGCGGTCAGATCACAGCGGGATATTGTCGTGCTTCTTCCAGGGGTTCTGGAGGACCTTGCCCTTGAGACTGCGCAGGCCGCGGACGATGCGGCGGCGCGTGCCGTGCGGCATGATCACGTCGTCGATATAGCCACGGCTGGCGGCGACGAAGGGGTTGGCGAAGCGGTCCTTGTACTCCGCTTCCCGGGCGACCAGTTCTTCTTCGGTCTGGTTGCGGAAGATGATCTCCACCGCGCCCTTGGAGCCCATCACGGCGATCTCGGCCGTCGGCCAGGCATAGTTCAGGTCGCCGCGAATGTGCTTGGAGCTCATGACGTCATAGGCGCCGCCATAGGCCTTGCGGGTGATGACGGTGATCTTGGGCACCGTGGCCTCGGCATAGGCGAACAGGAGCTTGGCGCCATGGCGGATCAGGCCGCCCTGCTCCTGCCGGGTCCCTGGCATGAAGCCAGGCACGTCGACAAAGGTCACCAGCGGGATTTCGAAGGCGTCGCAGAAGCGGACGAAGCGGGCGGCCTTGCGGCTGGCGTCGATGTCCAGCACCCCGGCCAGCACCTGCGGCTGATTGGCGACGATGCCCACCGGCTGGCCGTCCATGCGGGCGAAGCCGCAGATGATATTCTTGGCGAAGTCTGGGGAAATCTCGAAGAAATCGGCCTCGTCCACGACCTTCAGGATCAGCTCCTTCATGTCGTAGGGCTTGTTGGGATTGGCCGGGACCAGGGTGTCGAGGCTGGGCTCCTCCCGCTCGGCGCCGTCGAGGCTCATCCGCACCGGCGGGCGTTCGCGGTTCGAGGTCGGCAGGAAGTCCACCAGGCGGCGCACCTGGGTCATGGCCTCCAGGTCGTTCTCGAAGGCGCCGTCGGCGACCCCGGACTTCATGGCGTGGACGCGGTATCCACCCAGGTCCTCGTGGCTAACATCCTCGTGGGTGACGGTCTTCACCACGTCAGGGCCGGTCACGTACATGTAGCTCGTGTCCTTCACCATGAAGATGAAGTCCATGATGGCCGGGGAATAGACGTCACCGCCGGCGCAGGGGCCCATGATCACCGCGATCTGCGGGATGACGCCGGAGGCCAGGGTGTTCTCCAGGAAGATGTCGGCATAGCCGGCCAGCGAATCGACGCCCTCCTGGATGCGGGCCCCGCCGGCGTCGAACAGGCCGATGATCGGGGCGCCCATCTTCAGGGCCTGACGTTGAACCTTGAGGATCTTTTGCGCATGCGCGCTGGAAAGAGATCCGCCGAAGACCGTGAAATCCTTCGAGAAGACGAAGACGGTTCGGCCGTTGATCGTGCCCCAGCCGGTGACCACTCCGTCACCGGGGACCCGTTGGTCCGCCATGCCGAAGTCGGTGGCCCGGTGCTCGACGAACATGTCGAACTCCTCGAAGGAGCCCTCGTCCAGCAGCAGGTCCACCCGCTCGCGGGCGGTGAGCTTGCCCTTGGCGTGCTGGGCTTCGATCCGGCGGGCGCCCCCTCCCTGACGGGCGGTTTCCCGCTTGGCTTCGAGCTCTATGAGGACCTGCTTCACGCCGAACCCCTCCCTGACGACCACTGACTGTCCAGCCGTAATGGGCGCCGCAGGGCCGCGCAAGTTCACCCCGCGTCAGGGAATTTTGCGCCTACGCCGCGTCTAGGGCGCGGAACCAGGCGTCCAGCATGGCCGACTCCTCCGCCAGCCTGGCCGCCCGCTCGGCGGCCTCCTCATCGACGCCCCAGGCTTCCTCCTGGAAGATCTCGTCCAGACGCGACAGGGCCAGCGCCTGGGCGCCGTCCAGCCAGCCCCGCTGCAGCGCGAGCGCCAGCACGGCCGAGCCATAGAGCGAGGCGCCGAAGGCGACGCCGGCCAGCCGGAAGTCATCCAGGCGCTCGGCCAGGGTTCTTACCTGTTCGAGGGTCGCCTCGGGCTGGGCCTGGTGAATGATGCCGGCGGCGCGGACGAAGGCGACGCCAAACTCCCGCTCGGCCCGGGTGAGCACCGGTTCCCAGGCCGCGCTCTGCCTCGCCACGAGGGCCTGCGGATCCTCGGCGAAATAGCAGAGCAGGTCGGACCCGGCATAGTCGGCCACCGCCTGGGCCGTGGCGGCGCGGGCCTGGGGAATGGAGTCGATGGCGGTGTTGGCCAGGCGGGCGGCGTGCATGCCGGCGATGTCCAGGGTTTCGCCCTGGCCCTCCCACTCGGCGGCGATCATCTCGGCCAGGGCGCGGGTCGGGGCCAGCAGACGCCCGCCCAGGGGGCCGCGCACCTGACGATCATCCAGCAGGATGGCGAAGCCGCCGTCCGCCTGCGAAATCGCCACGTCCTTGTAGAAGCGCCGGGGCTTGTCGGTCGCCTCTTGAAAACCACGTCTCAAATTCGACTCCATTGGATGCGACGGAGGTGGGCCGGAGAAACGTGGAATGGGGATCAGGCCCACCACGTGCAAGGAGGCGCCTTATGGCCCTGCCCGACCGTGATCTCCAGGCCGCAATCGCGGCCACCCGCTTTGGCCTTGGGGGCCGCCCCGGCGAAATCGCCGAGGCCCGGCGCGATGCGCAGGGCTTTCTGAGAGCTCAGCTCGGCGCGCCCGCATCTGGGCCTGAGCGCGCCCTGCCGCTCGACCGGACCAGAGCTCTAAAGGCCTTCCGCGAGGCTCAGACGGCATTCCAGGCGGCCAACCGCCGCCAAAGCTCCGAGGCCCAGGCGCTCCGCCCGCAACTCAATGCTCAGCGCCAGGCCCTTCGCAAGGAGATCGAGGCCGACATCGTCCAGCGGGCGATTCAGGGGGCGACCACGGAAAGCGCCTTCGCCGAGCGATGGGCGCTATTCTGGGCCAATCATTTCACCGTGGGCGCAGGAAACTTCGTCCGCACGGCCACTATCGGTCCGTTCGAGACCACGGCCATCCGGCCCCATGTCTTCGGCGCCTTTACAGACCTGCTGGTGGCCGCAGAGACCCATCCGGCCATGCTGCTCTATCTCGATCAGAACGGCTCCGTCGGGCCCACAAGCCCGTTGGCGCAGCGCATGGCGGATCGGAGGGCTCCGCGGCAGGTGGGGTTGAATGAGAATCTGGCCCGCGAAATCCTGGAGCTGCACACCGTCGGGGTGAATGGCGGCTACACCCAGGCCGATGTGACCGAGTTCGCCCGCGCCCTGACGGGCATCACCTTTCGCGGCCTGAACACCGCGCCTGAAGAGATGGGTCAGTCCCACTTCCGCACCATCGCCCACGAACCTGGCCCACGAACCGTGCTGGGGGTGCGCTACGAGGTTGAAGGCGAAGCCCAGTCCGTGGCCATCCTGCGCGATCTGGCCGCCCGTCCCGAGACCGCCCGCTTTATTTCGCGAAAGATCGCCCGCCACTTCGTGGCCGACGATCCGCCGCCGGCCCTGGTCGCCCGGCTGGAACAGGCCTGGCTCAAATCCGATGGGGCGCTGGACCAGGTAGCCGCCGCCTTGATCTCGGCTCCCGAGTCCTGGGCGCCCGAGGCGAAGAAGTTCAAGACCCCCTACGAATTCCTGATCTCCAGCTGGCGGGCGACCGACACCGCGCCCCGGGCGCACAACGAGTTGGCCATGCTGAGCGCCATGGGCCAGCGCCCCTTCTACGCCCCCTCCCCCGAGGGCTGGCCTGAGGAAGAGGCCGCCTGGGCCACACCGGACGGAATCATCAAACGCCTGGTCTGGACAGAATCGTTCGCGCCCAAGGCGGTCCGGAACCGCGATCCCTCCGACCTGGCCGCCCAGGCCCTGGGCGTCCGGCTGTCGCCCCTCACCGCCAAGGCCATCGCCCGCGCCGAGTCCCGCGACGAAGGCCTCGCCCTCCTGCTCATGAGCCCGGAGTTTCAACGCCGATGACCCGCTCAATCCCGGAGCCCTCCGCCTGGACGCCCACCCGTCGCCGGGTGCTGGCCGCCGGGGCCGGCTTCGGCCTCGCCCTGCCCTTCGTCGCCGCGCCGGCCTTCGCCGCGCCGGGGCGCAAGAAGTTCGTGCTGGTCATCCTCCGGGGCGCCGCCGACGGCCTCTCCATGACGCCGCCAGTGGGCGATCCCAACTATGTCGCCCTGCGCCGGGAGCTCGCGCTGACCGACGAAGCCCTGCGCCTGGACGGCGACTTCGGCCTGCATCCCGAGCTCAAGACCGTCCATCGTCTCGTGGGCGCAGGCCAGGGGAGGATCGCGCCGGCCGTGGCCATGCCCGAGCGGATCCGCTCCCACTTCGAGGCCCAGGACCGGCTGGAGAGCGCGGCGGGCGATGACATCAGCTCCGGCTGGCTGAACCGCGCCCTGGCCAGTCTGTCGGGCAAGACCGAGGCGGAGGGCCTATCGGTGGGCCCCGTCGCGCCCCTGGTCTTGCGGGGCGAGGTCCCTACCGCCTCCTGGTCCCCCGGGCGCGCCGTGGAGGCGCAGGCGCGCCTGCCGATGCTGGTTCAGGATCTCTATGGCGACGATCCCGTGCTGGGCGCGGCCCTGGCCCGGGGCCTCAAGACCGAAGCCCTGGCCCAGGCCAACATCGCCCGCCTGGCGCCCGAGGCCGGCGGCGACCTCAGCGCGGCGGAGACGGCCAGGCTGACCCGCACCCTGATGGGCGACAGCCGCGAGGCAGCCGGCCGCCTGGGCGGCACGGTCGCCGGATTCATGCAGGAGGGCGCCGCCACCGACCTGGTCGCGATTTCCCTGGACGGGTTCGACACTCACGCCAATCAGGCCGGGGCCCTGGCCGGCAGACTGGCCTATCTCGACGCCATGCTGGGCGGGCTGAAGGACGGGCTGGGCGCGGGATGGGGGGAGACCGTGGTCCTGGTGGTCACCGAATTTGGCCGCACCGCCCGGATCAACGGCACCCAAGGCACCGACCATGGCACGGCTTCCACCGCCCTCCTGCTGGGCGGCGGGCTGAAGCCCGGCGGGATCATCGGCGACTGGCCCACCCTGCAGGAGGCGCGGCTATTCGAGAACCGCGACCTGGCCCCGACGGCCGACCTGCGCAGTCTGTTCAAGGGTGTCCTGGCCGAGCATATGGGGGTCGATCGCCGGGCCCTGGACACTACCGTCTTCCCCGACAGCGCCACAGCGCCGCCGATCCTCGGCTTCGTCTAGCGCCGCTTGCGGCCGAAGGGCTCGGGGTCGGCCTCGTGCTCATCGAAACCGAAGCGCGCAAAGCCCGCCTTCATCTCCGGGCTGAGCGGCGCCTCGAGGATCAGCATGCCGCTGGACGGATGCGGCAGGGTCAGTCGGCGGGCGTGGAGCTGCAGCTTGAGCAGGCCCGACAGCTGGGCCGAGGCCTCGTCGCCATATTTGGGATCGCCCAAAATCGGGTGGCCCATGGCCTTCATATGGGCGCGCAGCTGGTGGGTCCGGCCGGTGTGGGGCCGCAGGGCCATCCAGGCCGCCCGGGGGCCCGCGCGGCTGATGGTGACGAACTCGGTCTCGGCGGGATCGGCGTCCTTGTCGCCCTTCTCGGCCGGCACGATCATCTCGCGGTCGCCGACGCCGCGCTTGACCAGCGGCAGTTCCAGCACCCCTTCGGTGGGGCGCGGATTGCCCATGACCAGGGCCCAATAAGTCTTCTGCGCCTTGCGGCGGGCGAAGGCGCCGGCGAGCTTGGCCGCCGCCGACGGGGTCTTGCCCAGCACCAGGACGCCCGAGGTGTCCCGGTCCAGGCGGTGGACGAGCCTCGGCCGCGCCAGGCCGTCCCCCCAGGCTCCCAGCAGGCGGTCCACATGGTTGGTCGTCTTGGTGCCCCCCTGGACCGCAAGACCGGAGGGCTTGTTGAGGACCAGGACCTCCTCGTCCTCATAGATCACCAGGCCCTTCACATAGGCCACGTCCCGGGGATGCAGCTCGACGCTCTTGCGGCTGTCGCCCTTGGCGGGAGTGTCAGGCAGCGGCGGCACGCGCACGGTCTCGCCTCCCTCCAGCCGGGTGTCGGGCTTGGCGCGGGCGCCGTCGATCCGGACCTGGCCCGAACGGATCAGCTTGTGCAGCTGGCCCTGGGTCAGGTGGGGCCAGCGGCGGCGAAACCAGCGGTCGAGACGCACCCCGCCCTCGGCGGGATCGACGACCATGTTGCGGACCTCACGCATCAGGCGAACCTGCGCATCAGCATCAGACCCACGAACAGGGCGGTGACCGACAGCAGCACCGACACCAGGGCGTAGCCCAGGGCCTCGCCATAGGCGCGGCGCTCGATCATCAATGCGGTCTCCAGGGAAAAGGCCGAGAAGGTGGTGAAGCCGCCGAGCAGGCCGACTCCCAGCAGCAGGCGCAAGCGCTCCTGATCGGCCCCGCCCCGCTGGGCGAGCCAGCCCACCAGCAGACCCATCAACAGGCCGCCGCTGACATTGGCCAGAAAGGTGCCCACGGGCCACGCGCTCCCGAACCGGTGAAAACTCGCCACCCCAAGCAGGTAGCGCATCACTGCGCCGCCGCCGCCGCCGATGGCGATCAGAATTAGCTTATCCATGGCCCCTTATGCCGGGGGAGCCTTCCCGCCGCCAAGCGCAGATTGAGGCGACGCCTCAGACCCGGGGTCGCAGGGAGTCGCGGACGCCGCGGGCGTCATAGGCGTTGGGATCGGCGGGTCGCTGGCCCGTGCCCATCACAACCTCGAGGCTCTGGGCCACCGCAGGACCGCCGCCCAGGGAAAGGCTGGTGCCGACGCCGACGCCAATGGCGCTGCGGCCCCCGTAGGAACCGCCGCCCGTGCCCAGCGAAACCCGGGGGCCAGCATCCGGCCGGCCAGAGGTGGCCCGGTCCGTGATGGCGAACCAGTCATAGCCTTCGGCCAGGGTCAGCTCGGCCGCGCGCAGGAGCGCATAATCGGCGACCTGCTGCGGCGGCGCGCCAGGCCCGCCCTGGAAGGTGACGCGGAAGCGGCCAGGCTCGATCCGGTATTCCGAGAATCCGGCCCCGCGGGGGCCGTAGGCCGGCGCATAGGCCGTGTCGGCCATGGCGCAGGCGCCCAGGACAGCGCAGAGGGACAGGCAGGCAAGAACTCGCTTCATGCCCTATCAACGTACCGCGACCGACCGCTGTTCCGTTCCGCGCTCAGACGGCCGGGATCACCAAACCCAGGCCTGCGCAGAAAGCGCTCATATCCGCCGGCGGCGGGGCCGTGATGCGCCGTCGCGCGCCGTCCGGCAGGGGGACCTCAAGGGCTGCGGCATGCAGCATCAGCCGCGCGCAGGCCTGGCCGCCCAGACTAAGCGCGCCGCCATAGCGCACGTCTCCAGCGATCGGCCGGCCGATGGAGGCCAGGTGAACCCGCAGCTGATGCATGCGGCCCGTCCGCGGCGACAGCTCCAGCAGAGCCGCGCCGGCGCCCACCGAGACGGTGCGGTAGTGGCTTTGGGCGCTCTCGGCCCCCTCGGCGTCAGGGGCGCAGATCCGCATATAGGCCTCGCGGCCCACCTCTTCGCGGCGCATGGGTTTGTCGATCAGACCCACAGGCGGCTCAGGCGGTCCCGGGGCGACCACCGCCAGATAGGTCTTGCCGAACCGCCGGGCCATCATGGCCTTGCCCAGCGCCGAGGCGGCCGGCTTGGTCTTGGCCGTCAGGATGACGCCGGAGGTGTCGCGGTCCAGCCGGTGGATCAGCCGCGGCCGAGCCTTGCCAGGCTTGGCGAAGGCGAACAGCAGCTCGTCGAGGGTATGGACCTGCCCTCGCCCGCCCTGGCTGGACAGTCCGGACGGCTTGTTCAGAGCCAGGAGGTCGGCGTCCTCGTAGATCACCATGGACCGCACCCAGGCGATCTCTTCGGCGGAAAGCTGGATATTGCGGGGCGGCTTCACCGGCCTCCCTTAGCGTAGAACGCCCCCGCGGGTCATCGCCCAAGAATAGGCAAGCAGAAATACCCCGATCCCCGCGATCACCAGGGTCATGGGTCCGCCCATCAAGGCCCAGCCGCCCGGCGTGAACAGGGCGTAGCCATTGCTGCCGACAATGCCCAGCAGGGAGAGGACGAAGGCGTGCAGCGCAAACCGGCTGCGCAGAAGCAGCAGGACCGAACCTGCGACAGCGCTCCAGACGCCCAGCGCCCACACCCCATGCATCCAGGCAGGATAGGCGGCCATATAGGCGATCTGGGCCTCGCTCATGCCCACCTGCCGGTAGTAGGCCTCGCCCTGCAGATGGCTCATCAGATAGTCGTAGCCGCCGAACCCGTTCCACAGCAGCGCCACGACGCCAACCACCCAGAGATGCCAGGGGGCGGCCTTGGCCTTGACGATTTCGAACATCACGCCCTCCCGCAGCAAGACCTCAGTCTAGGCCTGCAGGTTTCGGCGAACAACGGTCTTTGATCAGGACTTGCGGGCGCGAAGCTCGGCCCAGCGGTCCAGCCGCGCCTTGATCGGCCCCTCGGCCCCCTCGCCCTTGGGGCGATAGAAGACCGGCCGCTGCATTTCGTCGGGGAAGTAGTTCTGGCCGGAGAAGCCTTCCTCGGTGTCGTGGTCATAGGCGTAGCCCTTGCCATAGCCCAGGTCGCGCATCAGCCGGGTGGGCGCGTTGCGGATATGGGCCGGCGGCATCAGCGAACCCGTCGCCTTGGCCGCCTTTTGCGCCGCCTTGAAGGCCACATAGACGGCGTTGGACTTGGGCGCGGTGGCCAGGTGGACCACCAGCTGGGCCAGCGCAATCTCGCCCTCGGGGCTGCCCAGGAAGTCGTAGGTGTCCTTGGCCGCATTGGCGAGCACGAGCGCCATGGGATCGGCCGCACCGATATCCTCGGCGGCCGTCCGGATCAGACGACGGGCCAGATAGAGCGGGTCCTCCCCGCCGGCCAGCATGCGGGCCAGCCAGTAGAGGGCGGCGTCCGGGTCCGAGCCGCGGATCGACTTATGGAGGGCCGAGATGAGGTTGTAGTGCTCCTCCCGGTCCTTGTCATAGGCCGGGCTGCGCTTCTGCAGGATCGCGCCCAGCTCCTTGGTCGACAGCGCCTTGGCCGTGCCGATGTTGAACAGGGTCTCGGCCAGCGTCAGCAGGTAGCGACCATCCCCGTCGGCCAGCGCCACGAGCGCCTGGCGGGCCTCGGGCTCCAGCGGCAGGGCGCGCCCCTCGAAGGCCTCGGCCTTGGCCAGCAGCGTGGTGAGCGCCTCGTCGTCCAGGCGCTTGAGCACGAAGACCTGACAGCGCGACAGCAGCGCCCCGTTCAGCTCAAAGGACGGGTTTTCGGTGGTGGCGCCCACCAGGGTGACGATCCCCTCCTCCACAAACGGCAGGAAGCCATCCTGCTGGGCGCGGTTGAAGCGGTGGATCTCATCGACGAACAGCAGAGTCGACTGGCCGGCCAGCCGCCGGGCCCGGGCCTGCTCGAAGGCCTTCTTCAGATCCGCCACGCCGGTGAAGACCGCCGAGAGCTGCTGGAACTCATAGCCGGCCGCCTTGGCCAGCAGCCTCGCGATGGTGGTCTTGCCGGTCCCCGGCGGCCCCCACAGGATCATGGAGGCCAGACGGTGGGCCTGGGCCATGCGGCCGATGGGGCCGTCCTCCCCCAGCAGATGGTCCTGCCCCACCACTTCGCCGAGGGTCTGCGGGCGCAGGCGGTCGGCCAGCGGCGAGGGCGCGTGCGGGGTCAGCCCGGCGGCTTCGAAGAGATCGGCCATGGCAGACTCATAGCAAATGCCGGACGCGCTCGCCGCAACCACTTGGGGTCAGGCTCGACAGCCCGATGGGCCGAGCCGAAGTCAGTTTTCGGCTCTGGGCGCCGTGACCACACGCGATCCGTTGCGGACGTTCGGCATCAACCTCGGCGGTAGATCAGTGAATGGGTCATGACCCACAGCGAGGCCGTCACGACTCCATAAACAGCACCAGCGGCTACCAATTCCGACGAGCCGCTTAGAAAGAGCATCGCACCACCTCCAGCCACGGCTCCGAGGATGATAAGGCAGATGTATCGGAGGACGACTCTTTGAGACGACATGCTGGAGAAGACGAGCGTCAGCATGGTGGAGCCTGCTGCCGTGAAGACAAGGGAAGCAAGGCCAAATCCGATGGTTGGGCGATCAAAGATGGAGTTGCCAGATACAGCCTGCCAAACCAACGTGCAGATCGCACTCGCCAGAATGGGCGGTACTAACCAAACAGCTATCCCGCGAAGTGCACCCATCCGTTTGCCTTAGCTTTGCTGACGTCCGCTTTCCACCCATCGCGGACGTTTAGAATGTTGGCTTGAAGGCGACCCCAGTCAGAGCGACAGCCGCCTCCCCTAAAGCCGGAAGTTGGCCGTGACCTCCTGGCCGTTGCGCTGGATGGTCACCTGCCAGCCGGCGGCCTCGGCTCCGGCGGCGGTCATCAGGTCGCGGACATTGCGGATGTCGCGGCCGTTGACCGCGCGGATCATGTCGCCGGGGCGAAGGCCGGCGTTCAGCGAGAAGCCGCGGCCGACCCGCACCACCATGACGCCCGGGCCCTGGAAGGGATCGACGCCGAGCTCATCGGCCACGGCCGGCGAGAGGTTGACCACGGTGGCGCCGTCGAAGGGATGACGGCCGCTCAGGGTCTGCTCGTCCCGGGCGGGCGTGGCCGGCGGGGCCTCGGCGCGCAGATTGAGGTTGGCGGTGGCGCCGTTCTCGCGGCGAACGCCCAGGCGCAGGGTCTCGCCCAACCGCCTTGTGCCGACCGCATAGTTCAGGCCGCCCACATCGCTGACCGCCTGGTCATCGACGCTCAGGATCACGTCGCCCTGCCGCAGGCCCGCGCGAGCCGCCGCGCCGCCCGGCCAGATGTCGGCGACCAGGACGCCTTGCGGCGCACTCATGCCGATGGAGCGGGCGATCTCGGCGGTGACGGTCTGGGTGCGCGCGCCAAGCCAGGGGCGCTCCACCCGCTGGCCGCCGCCGACGGCGGTCTCGACCACGCGGCGGACCATGGCCGCGGGCATGGCGAAGCCGACCCCGCTGGAGGTGCCCGAACGGGAGACGATGAAGCTGTTGATGCCGATCAGGTCGCCGTCCATGTCCACCAGGGCGCCGCCGGAATTGCCCGGATTGATGGCCGCGTCGGTCTGGATGTAGCTGGCCGCCGCATCCCCGCTGGGATCGGCGGTGCGGTTGAGCGCCGAGATGATGCCGTTGGTCACCGTCTGGCCCACCCCGAACGGATTGCCGATGGCTAGCACCAGGTCGCCGACCTCGGCGTCGGTGGAATCGTCGATGGCCAGGACCGGCAGGCGCTCTTCGCCCAGATCGATCTTGAGGACGGCCAAGTCCGTGCGTTCGTCGGCCAGCAGCAGCTTGGCGGGGAATTCCCGGCGGTCGGCCAGGGCGACGATGATCTCCTGCCCGCCTGCGACCACGTGGTTGTTGGTGATGATCACCCCATCGGCGCGGACGATGACGCCCGAGCCCAGGGAGCCTTCCACCCGGCCGCGGGGGGCGCCCATGCCGAACAGGTCCCAGAAGGGATCGGCCTGGCGGCGCACCAGGCGGCGGGCCGAAATGTTGACCACGGCCGGGGCGGCCTTGCGAACGACCGGGGCGAAGGAGGTCTTCATGTCCGCCGCCGTCTCGGGCGGCGAGCGGGTCGGCTGGGCCAGGGCCGGCTGGGCGGCGCTACGGCTGGCGGGGTCGGAACAGGCGGCCAGAAGGACGAGGGCTGGAAGGAGCAGGCGTGCGGCGCGCATGGCGTCTCCAAGGAACTGTCGAACCACGCCCTTTGGCGAAGCTTTCGGGCGCAAAGATGACGCCTATAGCACGGGGCGCGGCAGGTCTCAGGCCTGGGCGGTCGCCAGGGGTCGCCGGGCGACGCGGGTTCCCAGGACCAGGGCGGCGAACAGCAGGCCCGACGCCAGATAGATGGCCAGGCCCGGCGCCTGCAATACCTCGGCGTGGCGGATCGACCAGGCGAAGCTGAGGCCGAACAGCGCTGGCCCCACCATGGAGGCGATCCCCTGCAGGCTCTGGTTGGCGCCCTGGAGCTGGCCCTGCTGGTTTGGCGCGACCCGGCGGGTCATCAGGCCCTGGAGGCCGGGCATCAGGAAGCCCATCAGGGCGAAGACTGGGACGCCGGCCATGTAGAGCAGGCCACTCGGCGCAAAGCCGTACCAGGCGAAGCCCGCCGCGCCGGCCGCGCAGCCCAGCATCAGGGCGCCCCGCTCGCCGATCCGCGCGACCACGGGCCCCACCAGCACCGCCTGCACGATCACGCCGGCCACACCCGAAGCCATCATGGCCAGGCCCATGATCGAGGGACTCCAGCCATATCGATAGCCGGTGTAGAGGACGAAGACGGTCGGCAGGACGGTCTGGGCCAGCTGGAACAGGAAGCCGATGCCGGCCAGGCCCAACAGGTCGGGCTGGGAGCGCAGCAGGCGAAGCGAGCCCAGCGGATTGGCGCGGGCCAGGTCGAAGCGGGTCGTGCGGCGCTCTGGCGGCAGGGACTCCGGCAGGACGAACAGCCCATAGAGGCCGTTCAGCAGCGAAAGTCCGGCGGCCGCATAGAAGGGCAGCCGCAGGTCAATGTCGCCAAGCGCCCCGCCCACGGCCGGGCCGATCAGGAAGCCGAAGGAGAAGGCCGAGCCCATCCAGCCGAAGGCCTTGGCCCGACCCTCCGGCGCAGTGACGTCGGCCACATAGGCGCCGGCGGTGGAGAAGCTGGCCGCCGTCATCCCGTTGAGGATCCGCCCGACCAGCAACCACATGAGGTTGGGCGCCACGGCGATGATCAGGAAGTCCAGGGCCAGGCCAAAGACCGACACCAGAAGCACCGGCCGGCGGCCTATCCGGTCCGACAGCAGGCCTAGCAGCGGGCCGCAGATGAACTGCATGGCGCCCCAGGTGACGGCGAAGATCACGTTCCATTCCGCAGCCTCCGCCGTGTCGCCGCCGGTGAAGGCCTTGATCAGGTTGGGCAGGACCGGAATGATCAGGCCGAACGAAATGCTGTTCATCAGCGCCGCGGCGAAGATGAAGCCGAAGGCCGCGCGGCGCCCCTGCCCCATTGGGGCGTCCCCTGCCTGATCCTGATCGCTCAAATCCCGTCCCCCATGACCTGCAGCCGCCCCAAGCCTGAGGGGCCGCGCAGAACGTCTGAAATGCTCTAGACCCGCGTCGCCAGGCTCGCCAACTGGCTTCGCCACCAGTCGGCCAGACGCATCTGGAGGACCTGGTCGGGAAAGCCGTGCCGCGCGGCGCTCTCGCCCGGCACGCGGGTGAATCCGCGGTGCTCGATGCTGACCCTTGTCTCCTCGCCGACGGGATCGAACCGCACCTCGACCTCGGTGTGCAGGTCCGGCGGGAAGCTCGCCTGGCGCCAGGAGAACACCAGGCGTTCCGGCGGCGCCCAATGCAGGATACGGCCGATCTCGAAGACCTTGCCGCCCTCCAGCGTCTCGGTCAGCCGCCCCCCCGCCCCGGTCTCAAACTCCAGCCGGCCCGGCGCGCGCGGGGTGGTCTGGAAGAGCGGGCTCGGCCGCCACCAGGCGCCGATCTCCTCGACAAAGGCGCCGAAGGCCCGGGCGGGCGAGGCCTTCACCCGCAGGGCGACATAGACCTTGGAGGTCATGCCCCACCTTCCAGATGCGCCTTGAAGGCCAGGAGCTGCTGGCTCCACATCCGCTCGCTCTCTTCCAGCCAGGCCATCAGCTCGACCATGGGCTCGGGCCGCAGGGCATAGACCCGCACCCGGGCGTCAAAAGCCGGATGGCTGTCCTCCACCAGGCCGCCCTGGCGCAGGGCCTTCAGGTGACGGCTCATAGCCGGCGCCGACAGGCCGGTTTCCCGCGCCAGTTCGCCGGCCGGCCGCGGCCGCTCCCGCAGCAGCTCCACCACCTGACGGCGGGCCGGATCGGCCAGGGCCGCCAGGGTGCGGTCCAACGCCGCGCTCATCGGATCTCGGACGGACGCAGGCGGGTCTGCGTGCCGAGCTTGTCATCCCACTCGGCGACCGACATGGGGGCCACCGTCTGGCCGAAGGACCAGATGTGGCCCTCAAGGTCGAGGGCGATATAGGTCCGGTCCCCATAGGCCTGGGTCTCCAGGGGGCGGACGATCTCGGCCCCGGCCGCCACGGTCCGGGCGTGATGGGCGTCGATGTCCTGAAGAAGCTGCAGATGCACCGACTGGGTGTTGCGGCCGCCCACCTCGCCAGGGACGGCGTGGCGCTCCGACCAGGCCTTGGAGACGCCGATCGTGTGGTCGCGGAAGGCCATCTCGGCATGGACCAGGCCGCCTTCATCGTCGGTGACATAGATCCGCGGCTCGAAGCCGAAGGCCCGCTCCAACCACTCATATGCCGCCGCCGGGTCGGCATAGGAGACATAGGGCGTCACCGCCGATCGGGGCGCATCTGGGGGCGATGCCGGGTCCGGCGTCATCACCACCTTCAGGCCGGTGGCGGCCTCCATCTCGGCGGTGGAAACGCTGCGGCCCTCCTGGCTGAAGGTCCAGACGTGACCGTCGAGGTCCAGGGCGCGGTAGGTCCGCGCGCCATAGAACTGATCCTCAGGCACCTGGGTGATCTGGGCGCCAGCCGCCCTGGCCCGCGCGCAATGGGCGTCAATGTCCACGCCCTTGGGCAAGTCGATACGGCAGAGCTGGGTGGCCTGCCCCTCCAGAACCGCGGGGCTCTGCATGCGCGTGGCCCCTAGAATCTCGCCGGACCACGGACCGGCTACGCCTATGCGGGCGCCGTGGAAGCCCATCTCCGCATGGGCGATCGCGCCCTGGTCGTCGGTGAGCAGGGTGGTGATCTCGAAGCCGAACGCCGCCTCCAGCCAGTCCAGGGCTTGGCGGGGATCGCGATAGATGGGCGTCGCGGTAAGGTGAGCTGCGTCCACGGCCATATTCCTTCTCATTTCTCGGAATAGTTCACCATTTCCGCAATCATATCGTCAAGGCCGGTTCTGCGGACGGTGAGACCGGAACACGAAAAAGCCCCGGACATCGCTGCCCGGGGCTTTCTGAAAATCGGCTGGAGGCCGCGGACCTTAGTCCTCGCCGTAGGCCTCAGGCTTGGGGCCGCTGTCCTTGCCCTTTTCGGACGGGTCGCGGTCCACGAATTCGATCACCGCCATGGGGGCGTTGTCGCCATAGCGATAGCCGGCCTTGAGCACGCGGATATAGCCGCCGTTGCGGGCGCCATAGCGCGGGCCAATGGTGGCGAACAGCTTGCCCACCTGCTCCACGTCACGGACGCGGCTGATGGCGATACGACGGGCGTGCAGATCGCCGCGCTTGGCCAGGGTCACCAGCTTTTCAACGAAGGGACGCAATTCCTTCGCCTTGGGCAGGGTGGTCACGATCTGCTCGTGCTTGATCAGGCTGGCGGCCATGTTGGCGAACATGGCGGTCCGGTGGGCGCTGGTGCGGCCCAGTTTGCGGTGTGCGTAACCGTGGCGCATATCTCTGTCTCCAGGGCTCGCTGGCCCGCTTGGCGGCCCCGCTTGTGCGTGGCGACGCCCAGTCTGATCAATCCCAGCCTGCTCCCGCCTGGGTCATCACGAAGCGCTGGAGCCCTCCACCGCTGGTGCGGCTTCCTCAGGCCCTGGCCGCCGAAGCGGCCCGGAGTCAGCGCAGAAGCGTATTACATCTGGTCTTCGAACTTCTTGGCGAGGTCTTCGATGTTCTCAGGCGGCCAGTTGGGCACGTCCATGCCCAGGTGCAGGCCCATGCCGGCGAGAACTTCCTTGATCTCGTTGAGCGACTTGCGGCCGAAGTTCGGGGTGCGGAGCATCTCGGCTTCGGTCTTCTGGATCAGGTCGCCGATATAGACGATGTTGTCGTTCTTCAGGCAGTTGGCCGAACGGACCGACAGCTCGAGCTCGTCGACCTTCTTCAGCAGGGCCGGGTTGAACGGCAGTTCCGGCTTGGCCTCGCCTTCGACCTTCTTCTTCGGCTCTTCGAAGGTGATGAAGATCTGCAGCTGGTCCTGGAGGATGCGCGCGGCATAGGCCACCGCGTCAACGGGGCTGACCGCGCCGTTGGTCTCCACTTCCATGATCAGCTTGTCATAGTCGAGGCTCTGGCCCTGGCGGGTGGGCTCGACGCGGTAGGCCACGCGCTTGACCGGCGAATAGAGGGCGTCCACGGCGATCAGGCCGATGGGGGCGTCTTCCGGCCGGTTCATCTCGGCGGGCACATAGCCCTTGCCGGTCTGGACTGTGAACTCCATGCGCACATTGGCGCCGTCGTCCAGGGTGCAGAGCACGTGGTCGGGGTTGAGGATCTCGATGTCCGAGGGGGTCTCGATCTGACCGGCGGTCACGACGCCGGGGCCCGTGGCGCGCAGGGTCATGCGCTTGGGGCCTTCGGCGTGCATGCGCACAGCCAGTTGCTTGATGTTCAGGACGATGTCGACGACGTCTTCGCGGACGCCCTCGAGGGAAGAGAATTCGTGCACCACGCCGTCGATCTGGACGGCGGACACGGCCGCGCCCTGAAGCGAGGAGAGCAGCACGCGCCGCAGGCTGTTGCCCAGCGTCACACCGAAGCCGCGTTCGAGAGGTTCAGCAACGATGCGGGCCTTGCGGCTGGCGTCGGAACCGGTCTCGATCTGCGGCTTTTCGGGACGGATGAGCTCGTTCCAGTTTCTTTCGATCACGGATGGGTGTCCCTAAACGCAGGATCGCCGGCCGCGAAACGCGGGCCGGCGTTGGGGGATGCGAAACGCCAGTCCTTAGACTCGCCGGCGCTTGGGCGGACGGCAGCCGTTGTGCGGGATCGGCGTCACATCACGAATGGTGGTGATGGTCATGCCGACCGACTGCAGCGCCCGCAGCGCCGATTCACGACCCGAACCGGGGCCCGAAACGTTCACTTCCAGGGTTTTGACGCCGTGCTCGGCGGCCTTGCGGCCCGCGTCCTCGGCAGCCATCTGAGCGGCGTAGGGGGTCGACTTACGAGACCCCTTGAACCCCATCATCCCGGCCGACGACCAGGAGATGGTGTTCCCCTGCGCATCGGTGATCGTGATCATGGTGTTGTTGAACGAGGCGTTCACGTGCGCCACGCCGGAGGTGATGTTCTTGCGCTCACGCCGTTTGACGCGCGCCGGTTCTTTGGCCATCGGCTAAGCTCTCTTATTACTTCTTCTTGCCGGCGATCGGCTTGGCGGGGCCCTTGCGGGTGCGCGCATTGGTGTGGGTCCGCTGACCCCGGACCGGCAGCCCCTTACGGTGGCGCAGGCCGCGATAGCAGGCCAGGTCCATCAGACGCTTGATGCTGACCGCCGTCTCACGACGAAGGTCGCCCTCGACGATATAGTCGCGGTCGATGGCTTCACGGATTTGCAGAACCTCGGCGTCCGACAGTTGGTTCACGCGCCGCGCGGGCTCGAGTCCGACCTTCTGAACGATCTCGGCGGCCTTGGCCTGGCCGATGCCGTGGATGTACTGCAGCGCGATCACGACGCGCTTGTTCGTAGGAATGTTGACGCCTGCGATGCGGGCCACTGGGGTAATCTCCTGGTCACGCAGAGATGCGCGAACGGCGCCCGGCTCAATAGGAGCCGCACGTCCTTCGCGCCCTTTCGCGGAAGCGCCCCGTTATATGGATCGTTGCGTTTCCGTCAATGGCGGAACGACACATTTCTGGTCATTCCGGTGGGCGAAGGTGAAGACTCCGGGACTTTCCGGCGTCTTCGGGTGGCGTCGTGGGGTCCGCGCTAGGGGCGCGGGGCCGTCATGGCGCCGTCGATGGCCTGGGCCACCGACTCGATCGACCCCATGCCGTCCACTTCCACCAGCTTGTTCTGGTCCTGGTAGTAGGGAAGCAGGGGGGCGGTCTGGTCGTTATAGGCCCCAAGGCGAACCTTGAAGCTTTCGGGATTGTCGTCGGGACGGGCGGTCTCGGCGTAGCGGCCAGCGATCCGGTCCATCAGAGCCTGGTCGTCAACCTTGAGTCGGATGACCAGGTCAATCTTGGCGCCCCGTCCTTCGAGCATGGCGTCCAGGGCCTGGGCCTGGGCGAGCGTCCGCGGGAAGCCGTCAAAGATGGCGCCGCCGGCCTTCTCGGCCTCGGGCAGGCGCTCTTCGATCAGGGCGATGACGATCTCGTCAGAGACCAGCTCACCGCGCTGCATGATCCCCTCGACCCGCTTGCCGAGCTCTGAGCCCGAGCTGATGGCGGCGCGAAGCATGTCGCCGGTGGAGAGCTGGACCATGCCCTTCTCGTTCACCAGCCGCTTGGCCTGAGTCCCCTTCCCCGCCGCCGGCGGGCCGAACAGAATCAAATTCATTTCAAATACCCTCCCCCGCCGGCCGGAAATGGCGCGACGTATAGCGAGCGATCCCCGTTCAGGATCGCCCGCGGCCGCCCCGCAGCTTCGACTTCTTGATGAGGCCTTCGTACTGGTGGGCGAGCAAATGAGATTGGATCTGGGTCACGGTGTCCATGGTGACGGTGACCACGATGAGGATCGAGGTGCCCCCGAGATAGAAGGGCGCGTTGTAGAAACCGATCAGCGCCTCGGGTAGCAGACAGACAATGGTGATGTAGGCCGCCCCGATCACCGTCAGGCGGGTCAGGACATAGTCCAGATACTCCGCCGTGCGTCGGCCCGGCCGGATCCCCGGCAGGAAGCCCCCGTACTTGCGCAGGTTCTCCGCCGTGTCGTCCGGATTGAACACGATCGAGGTGTAGAAGAAGCAGAAGAAGATGATCAGGGCGCCGTACAGCAGCATGAACAGCGGCTGGCCGTGCTGCAGCGCACCCACCGTGCCGGGCAGCCACTGGGCCCACGGCGGCAGATCGGCCGTCGCCAGGAAGCCCATCACCGTCGTCGGCAGGAGCAGCAGGCTCGAGGCGAAGATCGGCGGAATGACCCCGGCGGTGTTGATCTTCAACGGCAGGAAGGAGGTGTCGCCGCCCACCATGCGATTGCCCTGCTGGCGCTTGGGATACTGGACCAGCAGGCGGCGCTGCGAGCGCTCCATGAAGACGATGGCGATCACGACGGCGATGGCGATGGCCATGATCAGCAGCATGCCGACGCCCGACAGGGCCCCGGTGCGGGTCATGGAGAACATCTGCCAGATGCCCCGCGGCAGGACCGCGACGATACCGGCGAAGATGATCAGCGAGATGCCGTTGCCGACGCCGCGGCTGGTGATCTGCTCACCCAGCCACATCAGGAACAGCGTGCCGCCGGTCAGGGTGACCACGGTGGAGACGATGAAGAACGGCCCGGGATTCTGGACCAGCCCCTGGCTGGCGGAGAGGCCCATGGCTATGCCGAAGGACTGGAACACGGCCAGCACGACGGTCAGATAGCGGGTGTACTGGTTGAGCGTCTTGCGCCCGGCCTCGCCGCCCTCTTTCCGCAGCTTCTCCCAGGGCGGATAGACCGCGCCGAGCAGCTGAACGATGATCGAGGCCGAGATGTAGGGCATCACGTTCAGGGCGAAGATCGCCATCCGTTCAACGGCGCCGCCGGAGAACATGTTGAACATGCCCAGAATGCCGCTGGCCTGGCCTTCGAAGGCCTGGGCGAAGGCGATCGGGTCGATGCCCGGGATCGGGATATAGGTCCCCAGGCGATAGACGATCATCGCCAGAAGGGTGAACCCGATCCGCTTGTGCAGCTCCGTCGCCTTCTGGAAGGCGCCGAAGTTCATATTGGCTGCGAGTTGTTCGGCGGCCGAAGCCATTTAGATCCCCGCGTCTAAGAACCGGTCACACATAGGGGAGGCCCGGGCGCATGTCATCCGACCAAGGCCGGAGATGCGATGAAAGCGCCCTGCCCGGCCGGTCGTCGCCACACAGATGACGACGATGGCGGGCCAGGACAAGGGCGCCCTGGACGCCCGTGGGCCTTAGCCTTCGGCGGCTTCGGCCTGCGGACGCGTGGTGGTCACCGTGCCGCCCGCCTTTTCCACCGCGGCGATGGCCGAGGCGGAGGCGGAATAGACGGTGATGTCGATCTTGGACTTGATCTCGCCCTTGCCGAGGAGACGGACACCGTCCTTCTCACGACGCAGGACGCCGGCGGCCACCAGGGCCTTGGCGTCGATGGCGGACTTGGCGTCCAGCTTGCCGGCCGCGATGGCCTGCTCCAGGCGCCACAGGTTCACCTCGGCGAAGTCCTTCGGGCGGTGAACGTTGAAGCCGCGCTTGGGCATGCGCATGTGCAGTGGCATCTGACCGCCTTCGAAGCCGGCGATGGAGACGCCGGTCCGGGACTTCTGGCCCTTGACGCCGCGGCCGCCGGTCTTGCCCTTGCCCGAACCCGGGCCGCGACCGACGCGCATCCGGCCCTTTACGGAGCCTTCGCGGGGGGAAAGTTCATTAAGCTTGGTCATGTGCGCCTCTCCAGCGAGATCTATCGCCGGGGCGCTGGCCCCGACTCGGCTTGAAAAAGAAGACCCCGCCAGGCGGGGTCCGGGATCGGGGTGGAAGGCCTAGCCCTCCACCACCTCAACCATGTGCTGAACCTTGCGGATCATGCCACGGATGGACGGGGTGTCGTCCAGGGTGGCGGTCCGGCCCACGCGGTTCAGGCCCAGGCCCACCAGGGTGGCGCGCTGGTCCTTGGCCCGACGGATCGGGCTCGCAGTCTGACGAACAGTGATGCTGGCCATGTCGCTTATCCTTCGACGTCGGCGGCGACGGTGCTCTCGGCCGAGGCGCCGTCGGAACGGCGGCCGATCACGTCGCTGACCTTCTTGCCGCGCTTGGCGGCGACCTGGCGCGGAGACGCCTGGGCCTTGAGGGCCTCGAAGGTGGCGCGCACCATGTTGTAGGGGTTGGACGAACCGACCGACTTGCCGACCACGTCCTGGACGCCCAGGGTTTCCAGAACCGCGCGCATCGGGCCGCCGGCGATCACGCCGGTGCCGGGAGGCGCCGCGCGGACCATGACCTTGCCCGCGCCCCAACGGCCATTGCCATCGTGGTGCAGGGTGCGGCTTTCGCGCAGCGGCACGCGGATCATCGACTTCTTGGCCTCTTCGGTGGCCTTGCGGATGGCTTCCGGCACTTCACGCGCCTTGCCATGACCAAAGCCGACCCGGCCCTTCTGATCGCCCACCACCATCAGGGCGGCGAAGGAGAACCGACGGCCCCCCTTAACGGTCGCCGCGACGCGGTTGATGTGCACCAGCTTTTCGACGATGTCGCTGTCGGCGCGGTCGTCCGCGGGGTTACCGCGATTGCGGTCCCGGCGATCACCGCCGCCGCGTTCGTTTCCACGAGCCATTCGCTTACCCCTAGAAGTTCAAGCCGGCTTCACGCGCGGCATCGGCCAGCGCCTTGATCCGGCCGTGAAAAATGTAGCCGCCACGATCGAAGACGACGTCCTTGACGCCCTTTTCGATGGCGCGCTGGGCGACCAGGGCGCCGACGCGAGCGGCGGCGTCCTTGTCGGAGCCCTTGGCCGGCTTGTCGCCTTCCAGCGACGAGGCCGCAGCCAGGGTCACGCCGCGTTCATCGTCGATGACCTGGGCATAGATGTTCTTGTCCGAACGGAAGACCGACAGACGCGGCCGACCGTTGGAGAGAGCGCGGAGGCGCCGGCGATTCCGCTCGGCGCGGCGCTTGGAGGTGTCACGAGGAGAGAGCGCCATGGCTTACTTCTTCTTGCCTTCCTTGCGCCGGACCTTTTCGCCGGCGTAGCGGACACCCTTGCCCTTGTAGGGCTCCGGCGGACGGATACGGCGAATACGGGCGGCGGTCTCGCCGACCAGCTGCTTGTCGATGCCGCTGATCTTCACTTCGGTCTGCTTCGGCGTGGCGAACGTAACGCCGGCCGGAGCCTCGATTTCCACGTCGTGGCTGAAGCCCAGCTGCATGGACAGCATCTGGCCCTTCATCGCGGCGCGATAGCCCACCCCGACCAGCTCGAGCGTACGCTCGTAGCCTTCGGTGACGCCGGTGACCATATTGTCCACCAGGGTGCGGGACAGACCCCACATGGACTGGGCGCGGGTGGTCTCCACCTTCTTGGCGAGCACCAGTTCGCCGCCCTCCTGGCGGATTTCGATCTCTTCGGCGACCGTCCAGGAAAGCTCCCCCTTGGGGCCCTTCACCTTGACCGTCTGACCGGCGATCGTCACCTGCACGCCGTTCGGGACGGGAACCGTCTTCTTTCCGATACGCGACATATCAGTAGACCCTGCAGAGCACTTCACCACCCACATTGGCGTCGCGGGCGGCGGTGTCGGACATGACGCCCTTGGGCGTCGACAGGATCGAGATCCCGAGGCCGTTCTTGATCGGCTTCAGGTCCTTGATCGACGAATAGACGCGGCGGCCCGGCTTCGAGACGCGGCTGATCTCGACGATCACGGGCTGACCGTCGAAGTACTTCAGCTCGATCTCGAATTCCGGGAAGGCGCCGGGCTTCTGCACCAGCTGGTAGCCGCGGATGTAGCCTTCCTCGGCCAGCACGTCGAGGACGCGCGCGCGCATCTTCGAGGCCGGCGTGGAGACCTTGCTGCGGCCACGCATGGCGGCGTTCTTGATGCGGGCGATCAGATCGCCGATGGGGTCGTTCACCATTGGACCCTCCTACCAGCTCGACTTAACGAGGCCGGGGATCTGCCCCGACGAGCCCAGATCGCGAAGCGCGATACGGCTCATCCTCAGCTTGCGATAATAGCCGCGCGGGCGGCCCGTGACGTCGCAACGGTTGCGAATCCGCACCTTGGACGAGTTCCGGGGCAGTTCGGCGAGCTTGAGCCGAGCCTCGAAACGTTCTTCCAGGGGCAGGCTTTCGTCATTGGCGATCGCCTTCAGCGCGGCGCGCTTTTCGGCGTATTGCTTGACGAGGGCCTTGACCCTCTCGTTGCGGTTGACTGCGCTTTTCTTGGCCATGTCTTCTATCCTCTCCCGTTCCTAAGCGTTGAACGGGAACTGGAATTCCCGGAGAAGCTGACGGGCTTCGTCGTCGGTTTTCGCAGTCGTACAGACAATGATGTCCATGCCCCAGATCTGATCGATCTGGTCATAGTTGATCTCGGGGAACACCAGGTGCTCCTTCAGGCCCATGGCGTAGTTGCCATAGCCGTCGAACGAGGTCGGCTTCAGGCCGCGGAAATCCTTCACCCGCGGAAGGGCGACGGTCACCAGGCGGTCGAGGAACTCGTACATCCGGTCCTTGCGCAGGGTCACCTTGGCGCCGATCACCATGTTCTCGCGCAGCTTGAAGCCGGCGATGGACTGGCGGGCGCGGGTGGGCGCGGGCTTCTGACCGGCGATCTTGGTCAGGTCGGTGATCGCCGACTGGATCTTCTTGCTGTCGGCCACCGCTTCGCCGACGCCCATGTTCAGGACGATCTTGTCCAGCTTGGGAATCTGCATCTCGTTGGTGTAGCCGAACTGTTCCTTCATCGCCGCGCGGATGCGCTGGCGATATTCGGTTTTCAGCCGGGGTTCGTAAGCCTGATCAGCCATTGATAACCTCGCCGGTCGTCTTGGCGACGCGAACCTTCTTATCGCCGTCCACCTTGAAGCCGACGCGGGTCGGCTTGCCGTTGGAGTCGATAAGGGCCACGTTCGAGACGTGAAGCGGCGCTTCCTTGTTCTTGATCCCGCCCTGGGGATCGCCTTGCGTCGGACGGGTGTGACGCTGAACCATGTTCAGGCCTTCCACCACGACGCGTTCCTCTTTCGGCATCACGCGGACGACGGAACCCTGACGGCCCTTGTCCTTGCCGGTCAGGACGACGACGCGGTCGCCCTTCTTGATCTTCGCGGCCATCACAGCACCTCAGGAGCGAGCGAGATGATCTTCATG
The DNA here is from genome assembly GCF_036963605.1 of Phenylobacterium sp. Lineage (GTDB taxonomy): Bacteria > Pseudomonadota > Alphaproteobacteria > Caulobacterales > Caulobacteraceae > Phenylobacterium. The sequence goes on from NZ_JBALUY010000030.1 coordinate 30,053, forward strand.
TGGTTCTTGGCGCGCAGTTCACGGGGAACCGGGCCAAAGATCCGCGTGCCGATCGGCTCGCTTTGCTTGTTCACGATCACCGCAGCGTTCTTGTCGAAGCGGATGACCGAACCGTCCTTGCGCTTGATGGCCGAAGAGGTGCGGACCACGATGGCCTGCAGCACGTCGCCCTTCTTCACGCGCCCGCGGGGAATGGCTTCCTTCACGGAGACGACGATCTTGTCGCCAACGCCGGCATAGCGCCGTCCAGCGCCGCCCAGCACCTTGATGCACATCACACGACGCGCGCCGGAATTGTCGGCGACTTCGAGGTTAGTCTGCATCTGGATCATCGGATGAGACCCTTTCTCACGTCGTTGACTGGGCGGTCTGCTTGGGCAGAGCCTCCCAGGTCTTAAGCTTCGACTTCGGCGCACACTCGATGATGCGTGCGCGTTCGCCCGTCTTGTACACATTGCCCTCGTCGTGCGCGTGATAGCGCTTCGAGCGACGGACAATCTTCTTCAGCACCGGGTGCAGGATGGTGCGCTCGACTTTTACGACAATGGTCTTGTCGCCCTTGTCGGAGACGACCACGCCTTCAAGAATTCGTTTCGGCATCAATGGTCTCCTTAGGCCGAGGCCTGCTTGCCGCGCAGGATGGTCTTCAGCCGGGCGATATCCTTGCGGATCTCGTTGACTCGGTGGGTCTTCTCCACCTGGCCGGTCGCCGCCTGGAAGCGCAGGTTGAACTGCTCCTTCTTAAGGCTCAGCAGCGAGTCGGCGATCTGGTCGGGGGTCATCCCCCGGACGTCGGCGGCTTTCATCACGCGTGCTCCGCGATAGGATCGATGCGGGTGACGATGCGGGTCTTCACCGGCAGCTTGGCTGCGCCGAGGCGCAGGGCTTCACGGGCGATATCGTCCGGCACGCCGTCGATCTCGAACATGATGCGGCCCGGGTGAACGCGCGCGGCCCAGTACTCGACCGAACCCTTGCCCTTACCCATCCGCACTTCGGCCGGCTTGTCGGTGACCGGCAGGTCCGGGAAGATCCGGATCCAGACGCGGCCCTGACGCTTCATCTGGCGCGTGATCGCCCGACGCGCGGCTTCGATCTGGCGCGCGGTGACGCGTTCCGGCTCGAGAGACTTCAGGCCGTACGAGCCGAAGTTCAGCGTGAAACCGCCCTTGGCCGCACCATGGATGCGCCCTTTGAACTGCTTCCGAAACTTGGTCTTCTTAGGAGACAGCATGACTAGTAATCCTTACGCGCCAGCCTGGTCGCGGCGGTCGCGGCGCGGGCCACGATCACCACGATCACCACGGCCACCGCCCTCGCCGGCCGGACCGGACTCGGTGGCCAGGCGCTTATCCAGAGCCATGGGGTCGTGCTCGAGCACTTCGCCTTTGAACACCCAGACCTTCACGCCAATGATGCCGTAGGTGGTCTTGGCTTCGGCGAAACCGTAGTCGATGTCCGCACGCAGGGTGTGAAGCGGCACGCGACCTTCGCGATACCATTCCATCCGCGCGATTTCCGCGCCGCCGAGACGACCCGAAACGTTGATGCGGACGCCCTTGGCGCCCAGGCGCATGGCCGACTGCATCGAGCGCTTCATGGCGCGGCGGAAAGCGATCCGGCGCTCGAGCTGCTGGGCGATGTTCTCGGCCACCAGCTGGGCGTCGGTTTCCGGCTTGCGGATTTCGACGATGTTCAGGTGAACGTCGCCATCGGTCAGGGCCGACAGGTCCTTGCGGAGCTTGTCGATGTCGGCGCCCTTCTTGCCGATGATCACGCCGGGACGCGCCGCATAGATGGTGATGCGGCACTTCTTGTGCGGACGCTCGATGATGATGCGCGAAACGCCGGCCTGGCCGATACGCTTCTTCAGTTCCTTGCGGATCTTCAGGTCTTCATGCAGCAGACGCCCATAGTCACGGCCGTCGGCGAACCAGCGGCTGTCCCAGGTGCGGTTGATGCCGAGGCGAAGCCCGACCGGATTGATTTTCTGGCCCATCAGGCAGCCTCACCAAGTTCGCGGACCACGATGGTGATCTCGGAGAAGGGCTTCTCGACCCGCGAGGCGCGGCCACGCGCACGGGCATGGAAGCGCTTCATCACCAGGTTCTTGCCCACGAAGGCCTCGGCGACGACCAGGGTGTCGATGTCGAGGTTGTGGTTGTTCTCGGCGTTGGAAACGGCCGAATACAGCGCCTTGCGGACATCGCGAGCGATGCGCTTGTGGCTGAATTCGAGCTCGTTCAGCGCCTGCTGGACCTTGAGGCCACGGATCGACTGGGCCACCAGGTTCAGCTTCTGAGGGCTGATCCGCAGGGTCCGCACCTTGGCCATGGCCTCGACGGACGCCAGGCGGCGCGCTTTCGCTTGCTTGGCCATGACTACTTCCTCTTGGCCTTCTTGTCGGCCGCGTGACCCGGGAAATACCGGGTGGGAGCGAACTCGCCGAACTTCATGCCGACCATTTCTTCAGAGACCAGGACCGGCACATGCTTGTGGCCGTTGTGGACGCCGAAGGTCAGGCCGACGAACTGCGGCATGATGGTGGAGCGACGCGACCAGGTCTTGATCGTGTCCTTGCGGCCGGAGCTTTGAGCGGCTTCGGCCTTCTTGAGCAGGTATCCGTCGACGAACGGACCTTTCCAGACGGAGCGGGTCATGACTTAGCGGGCCTTCCGAGCATGGCGCGAACGGATGATGAACTTGTCCGTCGTCTTGTTGGTACGGGTCTTGCGCCCCTTGGTCGGCTTGCCCCACGGCGTCACAGGGTGACGACCGCCGGAGGTCCGGCCTTCACCACCGCCGTGCGGGTGGTCGATCGGGTTCATGGCGACGCCGCGAACGTGCGGACGACGACCCTTGTGACGCGAGCGGCCAGCCTTGCCGAGGACCTCGTTCATGTGGTCCTGGTTCGAGACGGCGCCGACCGTGGCCATGCAGCTGTCCTGGACCATGCGCAGCTCGCCCGAGTTCAGGCGGATCTGAGCGTAGCCGGCGTCGCGGCCGACCAGCTGGGCGTAGGCGCCGGCCGAACGGGCCACCTGCCCGCCCTTCAGCGGCTTCAGCTCGATATTGTGAATGATCGTGCCGATGGGCATGGCGCGAAGGGGCATGGCGTTGCCCGGCTTCACGTCGGCCTTCTCGGCGGCGATCACCTCGTCGCCGGCCTTCAGGCGCTGCGGGGCCAGGATATAGGCCAGCTCGCCGTCGGCATACTTCACCAGGGCGATGAAGGCGGTGCGGTTGGGGTCGTATTCGAGACGCTCGACCACGCCGACCACGTCGAACTTGCGACGCTTGAAGTCCACCTTGCGGTACAGGCGCTTGGCGCCGCCGCCGCGGAAGCGGACGGCGATACGGCCACCGCCGCCACGACCGCCGGACTTGGTCAGACCCTCGACGAGGGACTTCTCAGGACGGCCCTTGTGGAGCTCGGACTTGTCGACCAGCACCAGGCCGCGACGGCCGGGCGAAGTCGGATTGAATTGTTTCAAGGCCATCGGATCAGAGCCCCGTCGTAATGTCGATCGACTGGCCTTCGGCCAGCGTCACGATGGCTTTCTTGACGTCGGAACGACGACCGGTGATGCCGCGGAAACGCTTGGTCTTACCCTTGACGTTCAGGGTGTTGACCTTGGTCACGTTGACCTTGAACAGCGATTCAACGGCGGCGGCGATTTCGTCCTTCGACGCATCGGCGGCGACCCGGAAGACGACCTTGTTCTGCTCGGAAAGCAGGGTCGCCTTTTCGGTGATCACCGGAGCGAGGACGGTGTCGTAGTGGCGGGCGGTCGGCGCGGCCATCACGCAGCTTCCTTCTCAGCAAAACGCGCATTGATCGCGTCCACCGCGTCCTTGGTCAGGACCAGGGTGTGGCGACGCAGCACGTCGTAGACGTTCAGGCCGGCGTTCGGCAGCACGTCCACATTGGGGATGTTGCGGGCGGCCAGGCGGAAGTTGCCGTCGACCTCGGGGCCGGCGATGACCAGAGCATTGGTCAGGCCGAGCTTGGCGAAGTTGGCGCGCAGACCGGCCGTCTTGGCCTCGGAGAGGACCGCGGAGTCCAGCACCACCAGGGCGCCGGCCTTGGCCTTCGAGGACAGGGCGTGGCGCAGGGCCATGGTCCGGATCTTCTTGGGCAGGTCGAAGGCGTGGCTGCGGACCACGGGACCGTGGGCCTTGGCGCCGCCGACGAACTGAGCCGCCCGGCGCGAGCCGTGACGGGCGCCGCCGGTGCCCTTCTGCTTGTACATCTTCTTGCTGGTGCGCGAGACCTCGTTACGCACCTGGATCTTGTGCGTGCCGGCGCGACGCTTGGCGAGCTGCCAGGTCACGACCCGCTGGAGGATGTCGCCGCGGATTTCTTCGATGCCGAAGATGGCGTCGGACAGGTCGATCGAACCGCCCTTGCCGCCGTCGAGCTTGATGACGTCGAGCTTCATTATTCCTGGCCCTCGGCAGCCGGCGCTTCAGCCGGAGCTTCTTCCGCAACGGGCGCGGACGCCTGTTCGCCGGACTTGCGAACGCCGCCCGGCTTGGGGGCGTCGGCCGGCAGAGCGGACTTCACCGCGTCGCGGATCTTGACAAAGGAGCCCTCGGAACCGGGGACCGCGCCCTTGACCATGATCAGGTTGCGCTCGGCGTCGACCCGCCAGACGGTCAGGTTCAGGGTGGTGACGGTCTCGACCCCGTAGTGGCCGGCCATCTTCTTGCCCTTGAACGTCTTGCCGGGATCCTGGCGCTGACCCGTCGAGCCGTGGGCCCGGTGGGACACCGACACGCCGTGGGTGGCGCGCATGCCGCCGAAGTTCCAGCGCTTCATGGCGCCGGCGAAACCCTTACCGATGGTGGTCCCCGTCACATCGACCTTCTGGCCGGGGACGAAGTGCTCGGCGCTCATCTCAGCGCCCACATCGATCAGGTTGTCTTCAGACACACGGAATTCACCGAGCGTGCGCTTGGGTTCCACTTCACCCTTGGCGAAGTGGCCACGCAGGGCCTTGGTGGTGTTCTTGGCCTTCTTGAAGCCCGCGCCGAGCTGAAGGGCGACATAGCCGTCCTTCTCCTGGGTGCGGTGCGCCACGACCTGACAGCCCTCGAGGCTCAGGACGGTGACGGGAACATGGACGCCGCTTTCATCGAAAAAGCGCGCCATGCCCAGCTTCTTGGCGATCACGCCGGTACGCATCGGCTGGTCCCCTTAGAGCTTGATCTCGACGTCCACGCCAGCGGACAGGTCGAGCTTCATGAGCGCGTCCACGGTCTGCGGGGTGGGGTCGACGATGTCGAGCACACGCTTGTGCGTGCGGATTTCAAACTGCTCGCGCGACTTCTTGTCGATGTGCGGCGAGCGGTTGACGGTGAATTTCTCAATAAGGGTCGGCAGGGGAATAGGACCCCTGACGGTGGCGCCGGTGCGCTTGGCCGTATTGACGATCTCACGAGTGGAATGGTCCAGCACGCGGTGATCGAAGGCCTTGAGCCGGATGCGGATGTTCTGACGATCCATATCGCTCTTAATTTTCCCTACAGACGGCGGTCCGCCCGCGTGACTTTGACCATTTCAAAGACCAACTCCGGAGCCTCCAAAGCGAAAGGCGCCGTACGCGTAGCCCGCAAAAACGAATTCGGCCCGCGCGTAACCGCGAGGGCCACCCCCTGAAACCTCAGCCGAAGCTGTCGATCCCAGGTCGTTCTGCGGACCGCGTCTGCGACAGAAGCCGCACAGCCGGTCCAACAGGAGGCGCGTTAGTACCCATGCGACTCGCTCCCGTCAAGGGCTGCTCGCCGCAGATCGACCCAATCAGCGGGTCTCATCGACGGTTATTGCGCCCGAACCGATGACGGAGCGCTCAATCTGGCCGCGGACGCGCCTGGCCTCGATGTCGCCCGAGCCAACGATGCGTCCCTGGAGCGCGCCCGATTCGCCGCCGAACTCGGCGTCGCCGGAGCCGGCGATGGTGGCGTTGAAGTCTTCCACCTGACCTGCCGCCACATGCACGTCGCCGGAGCCGGCGATACGGACCTGCAGCAGGGGCCCGATGACCTCGGCCACCTTGACGTCGCCGGAGCCCGCCACATCGATCTGCAGGGGACCGCGGACCTGACGCAGGCTGAGATCTCCAGAGCCGGCGACCCGCAGGTCGGTTTCGCCCGCATTGCCGCCGCGGAGGTCGCCGGAACCGGCCTGGGACAGGCTGAGCTTGCCGGCCACATTGGCGATGGTCCAGTCGCCGCAGCCGGCATTGGCGAAGGCCAGACTCTGGCTGCGGCCCACGGAGCCGAAGACGGCCCCGCCCACCGAGACGTCGGCGATGCGGGGCGTGCGGATCACCAGCTGAGGCATGTCGTCATAGGCCACCTCGCCGACCCCGGCGACGGTGACGGAGGGACGCCCGCCCCGGGTGCGGCAGGAGCGGATGTCGCGGTCCAGGTCGCCGTCGACGATGACGTCGTCGCCGTCGGTGCGCACCTGCAGCGGCAGGCTGGGATTGGCGGACAGGATATCCACCCGGATGTCCTGGCGGTCTTCGGGCACGACCACCACCCGGGCGACGGCGTCCCTCACCTTGACCTCGGCGGCCTGGGCGGCGCCGGCCACGGCCAGCCCCGCCAGGGCCAAGCCGGAAATCATCATCGAACGGCGCATGAGCGCTCCCCTTCTTTCGTCTGACGGGGACGCTAGCGGGGCTCAGGGGCTGACACAGCTTAATTCGAGGTCATGACACCGCGGTCATCCGGGGAGGCGAGCGAGCGCCTGGAGCGCCCTCCCTGCCCCGCCCTGGACATCACCCAAAGGAAAAGGCCGCCGGGGTTTCCCCTGGCGGCCTTG
>NZ_JBALUY010000031.1:0-36750 GCF_036963605.1 Phenylobacterium sp.
GAAGTCCCAGGTCGGCCGTCCGCCGGTGGTCTGCTCCTGCTCCTGGCGGGCCTTGATCTCGCCCTCGCTCATGCCGGCGAAGAAGTTCCAGTTGCGATTGTATTCCGCCGCGTGCGGTTGGCAGAACCAGTAGTGCTCATTCATCATGTCCCGGGACTTCGGCGCCCGGGCCGCTGCGGGCATGGAGCAGCCGGGGTGATCGCAACGGCGCTCACCGGGCTTCAGAGCGAAAACGTCGTCGGCCTGCTCCGCTTCCCCGGGCTTTGGGGGGCGGACGCGGATATCGACGAACTTGGGCCTGTATTGAAACGCGCCGGGCATGCCCCAAGTATGGGGCCACGGCCCGCACTTTTGAAGAATTGAAGATGTGAGCAATGGGCGCCATATTCGATGCCATCCAACAAAAACTGACCGAGGCCTTTTCGCCGACCCGCCTGGAGATCGAGGATGAGTCCTCGCGCCATGCGGGCCATGCCGGCGCCCGGCCCGGCGGAGAAAGCCATTTCAACGTCCTGATCGAGGCGGAGGCCTTCGCCGGAGCGCCCAAGGTCGCTCGGCAGCGCATGATTTACCGCGCCCTTTCTGCAGAGATGGCCGGCCCGGTCCACGCCTTGTCGCTCAAGGCCCTGGCGCCCGGCGAGAGCTGAGCGCGGTCAAAAAAACATAGAAGTCTGTTCGGGCGTCATTTTTTCCGCCCGGCGTTTGGGGAGACGCCCGTTGAAGACCAGTTTCACCGTCAATGGCCAGGCCGCCAGCCTGGACCTTGATCCGCGCACGACCCTGCTCGACGCCCTGCGCGAACGACTCGACCTCAAGGGCTCCAAGAAGGGGTGCGACCACGGCCAGTGCGGCGCCTGTACGGTCCTGGTCAATGGCCGGCGAATCAACGCCTGCCTGTCGCTGGCCGTCACCCATGAGGGCGACGAGATCACCACCATCGAAGGCCTGGCCCAGGACGAGGCGCTGCACCCGGTGCAGCAGGCCTTCCTGGAGCACGACGCCTTCCAGTGCGGCTATTGCACACCGGGCCAGATCTGCTCGACCGTCGGCATGCTGAAGGAGGCGGGCGACGGCTGGGCGAGCCTGGTGACCAAGGACCTCACCGCCGACACTGTCCTGACCGACGAAGAGATCCGCGAGCGCATGAGCGGTAATCTCTGTCGCTGTTCGGCCTATCCGCAGATCCTGGCGGCCATCCGCGCCGCCGGAGGCCTGGCATGAAGCCCTTCACCTATGAGCGGCCCGGCGACGTGGCGACGGCGCTCGCCTTGGTAGCCGAGATTCCCGGGGCCCGCTTCCTGGCCGGCGGCACCAATCTGGTCGACCTGATGAAGCTGCAGATCGAGCAGCCGACCCACCTGGTCGATGTCAGCCGCCTGCCCCTGGCCGAGATCGAGGACACGCCCGAGGGCGGCCTCCGCCTGGGCGCGATGACCACCAACAGCCAGGTGGCGGCCGACCCCCGCGTTCGCGCGCGCTATCCGGCGCTCGCCCAGGCCATCCTGTCGGGCGCCTCGGGCCAGTTGCGCAACAAGGCGACCACGGCCGGCAACCTGCTGCAGCGAACCCGTTGTCCCTACTTCTACGACACCACCAAGCCCTGCAATAAACGCGCGCCGGGCGCCGGCTGCGCCGCGATCGGCGGCATCTCCACCAACACCGCCATCTTCGGGGCCAGCGAGGCGTGCATCGCCACCCATCCCTCGGACATGGCCGTGGCCCTGACCGCCCTGGACGCCAAGGTGGAGACGAAGTCCGGCGCCGGCGAGGCCCGGGTGCTGGCCATGGACGGATTCCACCGCCTGCCCGGCGACACGCCCCACATCGAGACCGAGCTTCGCTCGGCCGAGATGATCACGGCCGTGGTTTTGCCGCCGCCCCCGCCGGGCGGCCAGATCTATCGCAAGGCCCGGGAGCGGGCCTCCTACGCCTTCGCCATCGGCAGTGTGGCGGTGGCCGGCGGCAAGGTCGCCTTGGGCGCCGTGGCCCACAAGCCGTGGAGGGCCGAGGCCGCCGAACTGGCCCTGGAGCAGGGGGCGAGCCCGGCCGAGGCCATGGCCGCCGAACTGCAGGGCGCAAGGCCCGATGGCCACAACGACTTCAAGTTGAAGCTGATGGCCCGCCTGGGCGCGGCCTGCCTCACTACCACCGGCGCAGGAGACGGCCAATGAGTTCGGTCAAGGATTGGGCGGCGCCGACCCCCATCAGCGAGAACCGCAGCGGCCTGATCGGCAAGGGCGTCGATCGCTACGAAGGCCGGCTCAAGGTCACGGGGTCAGCGCCTTTCGCCTATGAGGTCGAGGCGCCGTCGCCCCCGGCCTATGGCGTGCTGATCGCCTCGCCGGTGGCCAAGGGCGTGGTCACCACCACAGACATCTCGCAGGCGCAGGCCGCGCCGGGCGTGCGGCTGGTCTGGACCCCGTACAATGTGCCGGCCCAGGGTGAGCGCGGCGCCAAGCTCAATCCCCGCAGCCAGCGGGGCGCCAATCCGGCCCTGGCCGCCCGGATCGAGCATTTTGGCCAGCATGTGGGTTTCGTGGTCGCCGACACCCTGGAGAACGCCAAGGCCGCCGCGGCCCTGGTGCGGTTCACCTACGAGGAAGCCCCGGCCGACCTGATCTTCGAGGACAACCTCGCCAAGGCCGACCAGCCGGAAGGCGAGGAGGACGTAAGGGTCGGCGACTTCGAGGCCGCCTTCGCCGGCGCCCCCGTGCGCCTGGACGAGACCTATGTCAGCCCGCTGCAGAACCACGCCCAGATGGAGCCCTGCGCCACCACCGCCTGGTGGGAGGGCGATCATGTTACGGTCCACACCTCGATCCAGATGGTGAAGGGCGGCCAGCACACCCTGGCCGAAACCCTGATGATCCCCTCGACCCAGGTCCGCCTGGTGACCCGCTATATCGGCGGCGGCTTCGGCGGCAAGGGCCAGGCCTATGACGACCTGACCCTAGCGGCGCTGGCGGCCCGCGAACTGGGCCAACCGGTCAAGGTCGCCTATACCCGCCAGCAGATGTTCCAGGCGACCATCCATCGCCCGGCCGTGCACATGCGGGTCCGCCTGGGCGCCCAGGCCGACGGCCGTCTCGACGCCTTCGCCCTCGAGGCGGTGACGCACTGCCGCCGGGAGACGCCGTTCACGGAGCATGCGGCCAATTTCGCCCGCAGCCTCTATGCGGCGCCTAACCGGCTGACCGGCCACCGCCTGGTCAAGCTCGACATCCCTGCGGCGGGTCCCATGCGGGCGCCGGGCGAGGCCTCGGGCATGCTCAGCCTGGAATGCGCCATGGACGAACTGGCCGAACAACTCGGCCTGGACCCCATCGAACTGCGGCTGCGCAACGAACCCGAGACCGACCCCGAGACCGGCAAGCCGTTCAGCACCCGCCAGCTCGTTCGCTGCATGGCCGAGGGCGCGCAGCGGTTCGGTTGGGACCGACGCAACCCGAAGCCCGGCCTGGTCCGCGACGGCCGCTGGCTGGTGGGGCTGGGCATGGCCGCCGCCATCCGCGGCAACTTCCTGCTGCCGGCCAAGGCCGGCGTGCGGATCGACGCCGACGGAACCATCACCCTGCGCCAGGGCATGACCGATATCGGCACCGGCACCTACACGATCCTGGCCCAGATCACCGCCGAGACGCTTGGCGTACCGCTGGCCCAGGTGAAGGTGGAACTGGGGGATTCAGACTTCCCGCCGGCGCCGGGCTCGGGCGGTCAGTTCGGGGCGGCCACGGCCGGGTCTGCGGCCTTCGCCGCCGGCATGAACCTGCGCAAGGCCCTGGCGGAGCTCGCCATCGGCGATCCCAACTCGCCCCTCTATGGCGATGATCCCGAGCTCGTCACCTTCGGCGGCGGCAATATCGCGGTGGACAACCGCGCCGAGCCCCTCGACCGCCTGGTGGCCCGCGCCGCGCCGGACGGAGTCTATGTGGAAGGTTCGATCACGCCGGCCGCTGACGCCCGCGACTATTCCCAGCACACCTATGGCGCCCATTTCGCCGAGGTGGGGGTGGACCCCGACACTGGGGAGGTGCGCCTGCGCCGCATGTTCGGGGTGTTCGCCGCCGGCCGCATCCTCAACGCCAAGACCGCCATGAGCCAGATCACCGGCGGCATGATCTGGGGCGTCGGCACCGCCCTGCACGAATACAACGAGGTCGATCCCCGCTACGGCTCCTTCATCGCCCAGGACTTGGCCGGCTATCACGTGCCGGCCCATGCCGACATCGCCGATCTCTCGGCCATGTTCCTCGACGAGGTGGACGACAAGGCCAATCCCATGGGGATCAAGGGCGTCGGCGAACTGGGCATCGCGGGGGCCGGCGCGGCGATCGCCAACGCCGTTTACAACGCCTGTGGCGCACGGATCCGGGAATATCCCCTGACGCCGGAAAAGGTCCTGGCGGCCCTGCCCTGAAGCGGCGGGGCGTTCGGCTCACACCCGGGCGTGAAGCTCGCCCAGGATGCGGGCGAGGTCGCTCTCGCGGAAGGGCTTTTGCAGGACCGGCGTCCCCTTGTCCACGTCGCGGAGGCCCGCGTCGCCATAGCCGGTGGCGAAGGCGAAGGGCGCGCCCTTTTCCCGCAGGATGTCCGCCAGGGGAAAGATCGGCTGGCCCCCCAGGTTCACGTCGAGCACGGCGCAGTCCAGCTCGCTCGATCCTACCAGGGCGATGGCTTCCTCCAGCCGAGAGGCTGGGCCTATCACCTGGCAGCCGAGATCGCTGAGCATGTCCTCGATCAGCATCGAGACCATCATCTCGTCTTCGACGACGAGAACCCGAAGGCCGGCGAGCTTGGCGAGATCGGTCATAGAAGAGGCTCCAGGGCGCCGGCGAGGGCGACGAGTGTTGCAGCATAGCTCGGAGAAATGCAAAGGGCGCGAGGCGAGGGAGCCGCACGGGTCTTGCCCGCTTGCGCCGAGACTATGGCGACATTCATGCTCCGGCCTCCCCTCCCGTCGGCTGCAGAAAACGCTACAGCCACGCCTGGGTTCCCCGCTTCGCGCCTAGTCTTCGACCGGCGCTTCGATCGGCGGCGAGACCCGCAGGGCGGTGATCTGGTTGCGCTCGCGCCGGACGATCTGGAAGCGATGCCGGTGGAAGATGAAGGTCTGGCCCACGCGCGGGATGGTCTGCGCCTCGTGAATCACCAGGCCGGCCACGGTAACGGCGTCTTCGTCAGGCAACTCCCAGTCCATGGCGCGGTTCAGGTCACGGATCGGCACCGAGCCATCCACATTGACTGAGCCGTCCGGCTGCGGACGTACGCCGGGGACGGCGACATCGTATTCGTCCTCGATCTCGCCGACGATCTCCTCGAGGATGTCCTCCAGGGTGATCAGGCCCTTCAGACCGCCATATTCATCCACCACCAGGGCGAAGTGGGTGTGGCGCTTGAGGAAGGCGTTGAGCTGGTCCTTGAGGTTGGTGGTGTCGGGAATGAACCAGGGCTCGCGCAGGAAACTGGCCACGTCCAGGCTCTCGATCCGGCCATCGGTCTCGGCCATGGCCCTCAGCAGGTCCTTGGCGTGCAGGATGCCGACAATGTTCTCCGGCTCGTCCCGATAGACCGGCATGCGCGTGTGGGCGCTGCCCAGGACGGCGGCGACGAACTCGCGCACAGGCATGCTGATGTCGATCATGGAGATCGACTTCCGGTGCACCATCACCTGGCCCACATCCATGTCCGCCAGGTCCAGCACCCCGCCCAGCATCAGGCGGTCGCGGTTCTCCACCAGGCCCTCGGAGTGGTGATAGTCCACCGCGCCGCGAATCTCCTCGTGGGCGGCCAGGACGTCGGTGGCCATGTCCAGGCGGATGCCGAACGGCCGAAGCGTCAGGCGCACCACCCACTGGGCGCCATTGGCCAGCGGGCCGAAGATCTTCACCACCCAGGTGGCTGGAATCGACAGCAGCCGCGCAGCCCGGTCGGGCTGAGCGATGGCCAGGGTCTTGGGCAGGATCTCGGCGAAGATGACCACCAGGGCGGTCATCACCACGGTGGCGATCAGCGGCCCCGTCGCCCCGGGGATGGCGGCGGTCAGCACGGTGGTGGCCAGGGCCGAGGCGCCGATATTGATGGCGTTGTTGGAGAGGAGGATCGCCCCGATCATCTTCTCCTGGTTGCCGATCAGCCGGTTGACCCGGGCGGCGGCCTTGTCTCCGTCACGCTCCAGCCGGTGCATCCGGCTGCGGCTGGCCGCCGTCATTGAAGTCTCGGTGGCCGAGATCACCGCCGAGAAGAACAACAGGATGAAGATAGCCGGCGCCAGGCCGACAAGGATCGCCGTGATCATGCCGCCGCGCCGGCTGAACCGGCGCCCTCCGAAACCAGGAAGTCATGGATGGCCGCGGGATCGACGTCGCGGGCCACGAAGGCCTCGCCCAGGGCTCGGGCGAGGATGAATGTCAGCCGTCCACCCTCGGCCTTCTTGTCCTGGCCCATATGGGCCAACAGGCGGGGGGCGTCGAATGGATGGCCGGCCAGCTGGTCCAGCCGCACCGGCAGGCCCACCGCGGCGATCGCCGCCTGGGCCCGCTCGGCGTCCTGGCCGGCGCACAGGCCCTGCCGCGCCGAGAACCGGAAGGCCATGGCCATGCCGACACCCACCGCCTCGCCGTGCAGGAGGGCGTCCCCGTAGCCGGTCTCGGACTCCAGGGCGTGGCCGAAGGTATGGCCGAGGTTGAGCAGGGCGCGGCGGCCGGCTTCGCGTTCGTCCTGGGCGACGATCTCGGCCTTCATCTCCACCGAGCGGCGCACGGCCCGCTCCAGGGCCGCGGGGTCGCGGTCGATCACCTTGGGGCCGGCGGTCTCCAGCCACTCGAAGAAGGCGAAGTCGCCCAGCAGGCCGTACTTGATGATCTCGGCATAGCCCGCGCCCATCTCACGGGCGGGCAGGGTGGCCAGCACGTCCAGGTCGGCCAGCACCAGCCTGGGCTGGTGGAAAGCGCCGATCAGATTCTTGCCCCGGGGGGTGTCGATGGCCGTCTTGCCGCCCACCGAGGAGTCCACCTGGGCCAGCAGGGTGGTGGGGATCTGAACGAAATCGATGCCGCGCTTGTAGATGGCCGCGGCGAAACCGGCGAGATCGCCCACGACGCCGCCGCCGAAAGCCACGATCAGGTCGCCGCGGTCGAGCTCCAGGGCCAGCAGGTCATCGCTGACCTTGGCCAGCATGTCGAAGCTCTTGGAGCCTTCCCCCGGCGGAACCACGATCGGGCTCACGGCGACGCCGGCCTGGGCGAGGGCCGCCGTCAGCCGGGCGCCATGCAAGCCCCACACCGTCTCGTCACTGATCACCGCCACCCGGCCACGCTTGAGAAGCGGCGCCATGTGGGCGCCGGCTCCGGCGATCAGGCCGGGGCCGATCATGACCTCATAGGCGCGGTCCCCCAGACCGACATTCACCGCTGCGCTCATGCCTTGTCGCCCTCCAGATGGCGGGTCAGCCCATCGATCACCTGGCCCACCGTGACGTGGTGAGCCGTGTCGCCGGTCTCCACGGTCACATGGGCCTGCGCGTAAATGGGATAGCGGATCTCGGCCTGACTTCGGAGCACGGTCAGGGGGTCGGCGTCCTGCAGCAAGGGACGAGTATCCTTGCGCCCCACGCGGCGGGCCAGCAGTTCGAGGTCGGCCTTCAGCCAGACCACCAGGGCCTGGGACTTCAGCAGGGCGCGGGTGTCTTCGTTCATGAAGGCGCCGCCGCCGGTGGCCAGCACGTGGGGCGGTTCTTCCAGCAGGCGCTGGATCACCCGGCGCTCCCCGTCTCGGAAGGCCGCCTCGCCCAGTTCGGCGAAGATTTCCTTGATCGAGCGGCCGGCTGCGGCCTCGACCTCGGCGTCGGCGTCCCGGAAGGGCAGCTCAAGGGCGTTGGCGAGCCGGCGGCCCACGCTGGACTTGCCGACTCCCATCAGGCCGACGAGGGCGATGGTGCGGGTGCGGAGGGGGGCGTAGCGATCCATGAAAGGCAAGGCTTTACACGAGCCGTTCGCTCCACGCCAACCGGCAGCGAGGGTGGGGCGGTGAAGCCGACACCTTTCCCGCCTTTGAGCGTTGCTGTCCTCAACTCAATGAACTGGCGGAACGCTGTGATCGATCCCGACCTGGCCTATCTGATCCTCAAGAACGCCCGCGACTATGCCGTTCTTACCCTGACGCCGGAGGGGTTGATCATCGCCTGGTCACCGGGCGCCGAGCACGTCTTCGGCTTTCCGGCGGACGAGGTCGTGGGGCGCAGCTTCGAGGAGTTGTTCCTGGAGTCCGATGTGGCCGCCGGGACGCCGCAGGCCGAACTCCGCCTGGCCCTGAGCCAGGGTCGCGCCGAGGACACCCGCTGGCATCGCCGCAAGGACGGGAGTCGCTTCTGGGCCAATGGGGTGACCATGCGCCTGGGCGATCGGCCCGAACTGATCAAGGTTCTGCGGGACGAAACCGCCGCCAAGCTGGCGGAAGACCAGCGGATCCTGCTGCTCAATGAACTCAACCACCGGATCAAGAACACCCTGGTCACTGTTCAGTCGATCGTCGAGCAGACCCTGCGGGCCCAGGGCGTCGCCCTGAGCACCCGCCGCGTGCTGACCGATCGCCTGATCGCCCTGGCCGAGGCCCATAACGTCCTGGTCAACGACAATTGGGCCGGGGCCGACCTGCACACCATTGTGGAGCGAGCGCTGGCGCCCCACCTCCAGGACGGAGAGGATCGGTTCGAGGTTGACGGCCCGCGGGTGCTGCTCAGCCCGCAACAGGCGGTGCCGCTATCCCTGGTGCTGCACGAACTCACGACCAACGCCCTCAAGCACGGCGCCCTGTCGGTGGCGGGGGGCCGGGTAAACCTGAGTTGGAATCTCGCCCATGACGGCATGGGCCTCCGGCGGATGACGCTGTTATGGGCCGAGTGTGGCGGTCCGATGCCTATCGCGCCGCCTCCTGGCCACGACGGCTTCGGCATGCGCCTGATCGCCCGCAGTTTCGGCCGGGAGGGCGATGGCCTCACGCAGATCGAGTTTCCGCCGGAGGGCGTGCGGTGCGTCATCCACGTCCCCCTGGCGACCGAGGAAAGCTTTTCGATCCTGGACCTCGGCGCGGCGCATCGCGGCCACGCCTCCTAGCGGTCAGTGCTTGATGGCGCCCTTAAGATAGCCGGCGATGGCTGGGCCGTACGGCGGGCGCATCCGTTGCAGGGGGCCGATGTCCTTCTTCAGCTGGCTATAGACCGACTTGCGGTGGCTGAATTCCTTGAAGCCGTCGTGACCATGATAGGAGCCCATGCCCGACGGGCCGATCCCGCCGAAGGGCAGCTCCTCCTGGGCCACATGGAAGATCACGTCGTTGACCGTGGCGCCGCCCGACGTGGTCTGGGTCAGCACCCGATCCTTCTCGGCCTCGTCGGTTCCAAACCAGTAGAGGGCCAGGGGCCGCTCGTGGCCGTTCACATAGTCGATCGCCTCCTGGGTCCCGCGATAGGTCTTCACCGGCAGGACCGGGCCGAAGATCTCCTCCTGCATCACCGCCATGTCCTCGGTGGGGTTGAGAATCAGGGTCGGCGGGATCTTGCGGTAGGGCTGCTGGCTGAAGTCCTCGCCGGCCGGGTTCAGCTCGACCACCTGGGCGCCCTTGGCCCGGGCGTCGTCGATATAGCCGGTGATCCGCTCATAGTGGTCCTGGGCGATGATGGCGGTGTAGTCGGGATTGTCCCGCAGGGTCGGGAACATGCGGGTCACGGACTGCCGCGCCTCTTCGATGAACTCGCCGATCTTGGTCTCCGGCGTCAGGACATAGTCGGGCGCCAGGCAGATCTGGCCGGCGTTCAGCGTCTTGCCGGCCATGATCCGGGCCGCCGCCAGGCCCACATCGGCGCTTTCCGACAGGATCACCGGGCTCTTGCCGCCAAGCTCCAGGGTCAGCGGCACCAGATTGTCGGCCGCCGCCCGCATCACGTGCCGGGCCACCGCCGTGCCGCCGGTATAGATCAGGTGGTCGAAGGCTAGGCCCGAAAAGGCCCGGCCCACCTCCGGCCCGCCGGTGAAGACGGCGATCTCGTCCTCGCTGAAGGCCTTGGCGAACATGGTTTTCATCAACTCGGAGGTTTTCGGCGTGAACTCCGAGGGCTTGATCATCGCCCGGTTGCCCGCCGCCAGAATGCCCGCCAGCGGACCGAAGGTCAGGTTGACCGGGAAGTTCCAGGGGCTGATCACGCCCACCACGCCCTTGGGCTGGAACTGCAACTGCGCCTTGGCGCCGAACAGGCCCAGGATGGCCGGGGTGGTCTTGCGCTTCTCCGGCGCCATCCACTTTCGCAGATTGGCCTTGGCGTGCTTCAGCGGCCCGATGGAGGCGGCGATGTCCGTCAGGCCGGTGACCGCCTTGGAACGAGACCCGAAGTCATCATTGATCGCCTCGGCGATGGCTTCGGCATGATCGATCAGCAGGTCGATGCAGCGATCCAGCCGGGCGGCGCGGAGCTCGACCGAGGGCGGGCCTTCGGCCAGTTGGGCGGCCTTCTGGCGAGCGAGGACGCGCTGCATGTCCTCACGGGTCGGTTCGGCGGACGCGGTCATCGGCGGCTCTCCTGGTGGATTCCGCCTCAGTGAACCCCGGTTTACGCCAGGGCCGTCATCCGAAATTCTGCGTAAAGGGCCATGACGGCCGCTCAGGCTGCCCTAAGGTGGTCCCCATGCAAATCGCCCGCATCCGGATTCTCGCCGCCCTGACCACCTGCGCCTTGGTCCTGCCGTGTTCGTCCCTGGCCCAGACGCCCGCCGAGGTGTCGAACCAGGTGACAGCGACGACCCTGCAGGCTCCGGATCTGTTTTCGGCCGCCGGCCGCGACACAGGACTTGGTCCCGACCTCTGGCGGGACGCCTCGGCGGCGACCGCCCGGACGGTGATCGCGCTGCTGGCCGAGCGACCGCTCAGTCTGGCGACCTCGGCCCTGGCCCGGGCCGTTCTGGCTACGGGCGCCCGCGCCCCTCAGGGTGCCGGCGATGATCCGGATCTCGCCGCAGCCCGCGCCCGCGCCCTGATCGTGCTGGGCGAGATTCCCGCCGCCCGCAGCATTCTGAGGCGCACAGCCGGCGTCGATCGCCACGAAGGGCTGGCGCGGGCGGCCGCTGATGCGGCCCTGCTGGCGGGCGACGATACCGCCGCCTGCGAGATCGCCCAGGCCCTCAGCGTGGATCGCGACCAGGTCTACTGGCTGCGGCTACGGGCCTATTGCCAGGCCCTGGCCGGCGAGCCGGCCGCCCAACTCACCTTGGACCTGGCCCAGAATGTCGAACGCGACGCGGTGTTCGGCAGTCTGCTGGGCGCCCGCCTGGCCGGCTCCGGTGACCCTGGCGCCCCGTCCTTGCGCAACAGCCTGGACTACGCCCTGTCGCGCAATCTGGGCCTCGATCTGTCGCAGGCCGAGCCCGCCGCTCCGATCGCCGCAGCCCTGGCGGGCGAGGCGCCGCAGCCGGCCGCCCGCTGGCCGGTGATCGCCACCGAGGGGCCTGTGGCCGCCGCCGTCGCCGTCCTGGCCCAGGGGGACCTCGCCCTGGCTCAGAATGTGCGCGCGACCCTCATCCAAGACGAAATCCCCCAGGCCGAGGTTCTCGACCTCGCCCTGCTGGACGCCCTGATCGCCGCGGCGTCGGGACGCGAGGATCGGCCGACCCTGGACCGGCTGGTGGAGCGCGGCGGGATTGGTGAGACCCGTGATCGTCGTCGCGCTCAGGACGCCGCCCTGCTGCTGAGCGCCCTGGGCACGCCATTCAGCCCCCAGGCGCGGGGCGAGTTCGCAGCCTTCCCGATTGCGGCGCCCAAGGCCCCGCCGGCCCGGACCTTCGCCATGGAGCAGGCGGCACGCAGCGCCCTGGCCGGCGAAACAGCCCTGCTGGCCCTGTGGACCAGCGCCGAGGCCGGCCCGACCGGACCTGCGCCGGCTGATCGCGCCCGCATCATCGCCGCCCTGAGCGCCGCCGGTCTTGCCGACCATGCGCGGGCCTATGCGGTGGAAGGCCTGCTGGCCCTGCGATGAGCGCGCAAACCGCCGAGGGCTGGGTGGAGGCCTTTCTGGAGATGATGGCCGTGGAGCGCGCCGCGGCGCGCAACACCCTGACGGCCTATGGCAAGGATCTGCTCGACGCCCAGGGCTTCCTGGCGGGGCAGGGGACCAGCCTGGACGATGCGGCGGCCGAAGACATCGAAGCCTATTTCGCCGAGCTTGGCGCCCGGGGTCTGGCGCCGGCGACGGCTGCCCGGCGCCGGGCCAGCGTGCGCCAGTTCTATCGCTTCGTCCTGGGGGAGGGCTGGCGGACCGACGACCCCTCCCGCCGGGTGGACGCGCCCCGCAAGGGCCGGCCCCTGCCCAGGGTGCTCAGCCGGGCCGAGGTCGACGCCTTGATCGCGGCCGCGGCGGCCAAGGACGGCGCCCAGGGCCTGCGCCTGGCCTGCATGGTGGAGCTGCTCTACGCCTCGGGCCTGCGGGTTTCAGAGCTGACGGCCCTGCCCCTGGCGGTGCTGGCCCGCGACCCGGCCTATCTGATCGTCAAGGGCAAGGGCGGCAAGGAACGCCTCGCCCCCTTGAACGACGCCGCGCGTACGGCGGTGAAGGCCTATCTGGAGGTTCGCAAGATCTTCCTGCCCAAGGGTGACGCCGCCAATCCCTGGCTGTTTCCGTCACGGGGCAAAGGCGGCCGGCTGACGCCCCGGCGACTGGCGCAGCTGCTGGACGAAGCGGCCCGGGACGCCGGGGTCGATCCTGAGCGGGTCAGCCCCCACGTCCTGCGCCACGCCTTCGCCACTC
This sequence comes from Phenylobacterium sp., assembly GCF_036963605.1. Taxonomy (GTDB): domain Bacteria; phylum Pseudomonadota; class Alphaproteobacteria; order Caulobacterales; family Caulobacteraceae; genus Phenylobacterium. Next base: position 12,788 of record NZ_JBALUY010000031.1, read on the forward strand.
ACCTGCTGGAGGGCGGGGCGGACCTGCGGGTGGTCCAGACCCTGCTGGGACATGCCGATATCGCCACCACGCAGATCTACACCCACCTCGCCAGCGATCATCTGCGCGAGGTGGTGGAAACCAAACATCCACTGGGGCGTAAGCGCTGAATGCAGGACGACCTCCAAGGCCTCGAAGAGTTCATCCTCTTCACCATCGGCCGGACCCCCGTGACTCTGGGCGGCATCGTGGCCGGCGCGGTCGTCATGATCATCGCCTTCGTGGTGGCCTGGGCCGCCGCCGCGGGGCTGCGGCGGGTCCGCGCCCGGGCGAGATACGGTGGCGCGGCCCTCTATATCGTCGAGAAGCTGGTCACCTACGGGGTGGTCATCATCGGTCTGGTGGCGGGACTCTCCACCGTCGGCCTCGACTTTTCATCCCTGGCGATCTTCGCCGGCGCCGTCGGCGTGGGCGTGGGCCTTGGTCTGCAGGGGGTGGTGAAGGAGTTCGTTTCCGGCCTGGTGCTGATCTTCGACCGGGTGGTCAATATCGGCGACTATGTGGAGCTGGAAAGCGGTCAGCGCGGTCAGGTCCAGGAGATCGGGCCGCGGGCCACCCGTATCCGCAACAACGACAATATCGACATCATCGTCCCCAACTCGCAGCTGATCGAGGGGATCTTGGTGAACTGGACCCTGCACGGGGCGACCCGGCGGATCCACATTCCGTTCGGCGTGGCCTATGGCGCCGACAAGGAGAAGGTGCGGGAAGCTGTTCTAGCCGCCGCCCGGGCGCTGCCGTTCACCCTGCCTGAGAGCGAAGATCACAAGTCGCAGGTCTGGCTGGTGGGCTTCGGGGACTCGGCGCTGAACTTCGAACTGCTCGTCTGGCCGGACCTGAACGCAGCAAAGCGGCCCAACGCCATGCTGGCGGCCTATACCTGGGCGATCGACGACGCCCTGCGGGGGGCCAATATCGAAATCCCGTTCCCACAGACCGATCTGCGGATTCGCAGCCTGTTTGGCCACGAGGGCGATGGCGCCCTGGAGACTCTGGGCCTCAAATCGCCGGCCGCGCCGGTGGTCCCCCAGCCGGCTGCGCCCTCCGTCAACGATGCGGCTGAGGACGTGGTGCGGCCGGCGCCAGAGCCCGAACCCGAGCCTGATCCCCAGGCGCCGCCAGCCGTGGCCCCTCCGGATATCGGCGGCCGACCCTGAGGGGAAACGGAACACGCGCCAGGGCCGGCCATTCCCGTAGGGCGAGGGCGCCCTTGTGACGGTGCGGGTTCCCGCCTAACTTCCCGCGCTTCGCGCACAGCCAAGGACAAGACACCTCGATGGCAGCCCATTATCTCGAGTTTGAGCGCCCCATCGCCGAGCTCGAAGCCAAGATCGAGGAACTCCAGCGCCTCTCCGAGACGGCGGAAGGCGGCGCCATGGACGCCGAGATCGCCGCCCTGCGGGCCCGGGCGTCGGAGTTTCGCGTCAAGGCCTACGCCAATCTCGATCCCTGGCAGAAGATGCAGGTGGCCCGTCACCCCGAGCGGCCGCACTTCGTCAACTATGCCGAAGGGCTGATCGAGGATTTCGTCGAGCTGCGGGGCGACCGCAAGTACGCCGACGACCAGGCGCTGCTGGGCGGCGTCGGCCGGTTCCGTGGCCGACCGGTGGTGGTCATGGGCCATGAAAAGGGTCACGACACCGCCAGCCGGGTGAAGCACAATTTCGGCTCTGCGCGGCCTGAGGGCTATCGCAAGGCCATCCGGCTGATGGACATGGCCGAGAACTTCAACATGCCGGTCATCAGCATCATCGACTCGGCCGGCGCCTATCCCGGGGTCGGCAGTGAAGAGCGCGGCGTGGCCGAGGCGATCGCGCGATCCACCCAGCGTTGCCTGACCCTCAGCGTGCCCATGGTGTGCCTCATCACCGGCGAAGGCATGTCTGGCGGAGCGATCGCCATCGCCGCCGGCAACCGGGTGCTGATCCTGGAGCACGCCGTCTATTCGGTGATCTCGCCGGAGGGGGCCAACTCCATCCTCTGGCGCGGCTCGCGCACCGCCGAAGAAGCGGCCAAGGCGATGAAGATCACCGCCCACGACCTGCTGAAGCGCAAGATCGTCGATCGCATCGTGCCCGAGCCCCCCGGCGGAGCTCACTCCGACCCTGCGGCCATGCTGCAGACCCTGGGCGACGTACTTGAGGAAGAGCTCGATGCTCTGGAGGGCCTGTCCCCCGACGCGCTGCGGGCGGCCAGGTCCGAGCGGTTCTACGCCATCGGCCGCTCTGGTCTCTGACGGGCGGGCTGGGGACGCCCTTCCGTAGGCCGGTCGCGAAGACCTTTTACGGCACGGCTTGTCTGAACGGCGTTCAGCGGCTTGAGTGTCTCAAACAATTGTTTGGGAGAACGTCATGGCCTTGAAGACCCGTTTCACCGAGATGTTCGGCGTCGAGCATCCGGTCGTGCAGGGCGGCATGCAGTGGGTCGGCCGCGCCGAACTGGTGGCCGCCGTGGCCAATGCTGGCGGCCTGGGTTTCATCACGGCGCTCACCCAGCCGACGCCCCAGGACCTGACCAAGGAGATCGAGCGCTGCCGGTCGATGACCGACAAGCCCTTCGGCGTGAACCTGACCATCCTGCCGGCCATCAACCCGCCGCCCTATGCCGAGTATCGTCAGGCGATCATCGATTCCGGCATCAAGATCGTCGAGACCGCCGGCAACAAGCCCGCCGAGCACGTCGAGGAATTCAAGAAGCACGGCATCCTGGTGATCCATAAGTGCACCGCCGTCCGCCACGCCCTGTCGGCTGAGCGGATGGGCGTGGACGCCATCTCCATCGACGGCTTCGAGTGCGCCGGCCACCCCGGCGAGGACGACATCCCGGGCCTGATCCTGATCCCGGCCGCGGCCGACAAGGTGAAGATCCCGATGATCGCATCTGGCGGCTTCGGCGACGGGCGCGGCCTGGCGGCCGCCCTGGCCCTGGGCGCCGAGGGCATCAACATGGGCACCCGCTTCATGTGCACCGTCGAAAGCCCGATCCATGAGAATGTGAAGCGCCAGATCGTCGAGAACGACGAGCGGGCCACCGACCTCATCTTCCGCACCATGCACAACACCAGCCGCGTGGCGCGCAACGACATCAGCCGTCAGGTGGTGGAGCTGGAGCGCTCCGGCGCCAAGTTCGAAGACGTCCGCGAACTGGTGGCCGGCACTCGCGGCCGGGTGGTCTACGAGACCGGCGATCCCGAGCACGGCATCTGGTCGGCCGGCATGATCCAGGGCCTGATCCACGACATTCCCACCTGCCAGGAGCTGGTCAGCCGGATCGTGGCCGAGGCGGAAGAGATCATCGAGGCGCGGCTCTCGCGGATGATGGGCCACCGGGTCCTGGCGCCGGTCTGAAGTCGCCCGACAAAGGCCTGAGGGCGATCATCAGCTTGGCCGGCATGCCGACCCGTGTAATCTGGACGGCCCCAAGCCACAGTATGATCGCCCTTGTCCCCTTCCATCGCGCCGAAAGCTGACGCCGCTCAGCTGATCGAGACCATCTACGCCGTCGCCGCGCGGCCGGAGCGATGGGAAGAGATCATCGCCGCCGTGGGCGCGGCGCCCGGGACCGGGCCCGAGGCTGACGCGGCCCTGGCCAATCTCCGCGGCCTGGAAGACGTCCAGGCAGGCGGCAAGCCGGACCTCGGCGTGATCCTGCTGTCGCCGACCGGCGGCGTGGTCGGCTGGAACGGCGCGGGCGAGGCGGTGTTCCGCGATCGTCTGGGGGTGGTCGAGAGTCGGGGCCTGCGCTTCTTCAACCCGTCCAATCATGAAGCCCTGGCTCACGCCCGGGACAGGCTGGCCGACTCCCGCGCCAACCAGGTGATCGTCAAGTTCGTCCAGGCCGAGGATGACGACCCGCACTTCGCCTATATGGCGCCGCTGTCGGCCACGCCGGCCGAGATGATCATCGACATTCCCGGCGCCGACCGCGCCTCGGCGGCCCTGATCTTCCCGGCGGTGGAGGCTACCGACCATCTCTGGCGCACCATCCGCGAGAGCTTCGGCCTGACCCCGGCCGAGACCCGACTGGCGGCGCGGCTCAAGGACGGCCTGACCCTGAAGGAAGCGGCCGAGGACCTGAACGTCTCCCTCAATACCGTGCGCAACCAGCTGCGGGCGGTGTTCGAGAAGATGGGCCTCAACCGCCAGAGTGATCTGGTCCGGGCGCTCGCCCAGCTCAGCGCCCTGTCGTCGTCCCTGCAGTCGGCCGCGCCGGCCACCGTTGCGGCCACCGAGGCCGGCGCCCGGGCCTCTGCGCCGCCCGTCCTGACCCATCGCCTGCCCGACGGCCGCGCCCTGGCCTACCGGATCTATGGGGCCCCGGCCGGCCAGGCCTGCATGATGGTCCACCAGGGCCTGGGCTCGAGCCTGCTCCCCCGAGGCACCGATCAGCTCGCCCGCGACCTGGGCCTCCACATCGTCTGCGCCGAGCGCCCCGGCACCGGCCGTTCCGATCCCCGGCCGGAGCTCAGCTTCGCCGCCGTCGCCGATGATCTCGTCGATCTGACAAACGCCCTGGGCCTGGAGCAGGTGCGGGTGGCGGCGTTCATGAACGGCGTGGCGTTTGCTCTGGCCTATGCAGACGCCCTGGGCCCGCGGGCCGAGCGTCTTCTGCTGGCGTCCGGCCGCCCCACCGGCGCGGAGCCCGAAACCGAGCGGGACCTGCGTCATCCCATCATCCTGCTGCGTCGGCGCCTGGCGCGCTCGGCCTGGGCGGTGGGGCCGCTCTACGCCCTGCTGCGCCGCAGGCTCTCGCGCCGCCAGGTGGAGACCATGGCGCGCACCGCCGCCTCGGCGCCCGGCGACGGCGCCTATCTGCGCAGCCATCCCGACGTAATCACCTACATCCACGACTATATGAGCGAGGGCCTAAGTCGCGGCTCCAAGGGCGCGGCCCGCGAACTGGCGCTCTGCGCCAACACGCCTCGCCTGGATCTGCCGGCCCTGAGCGCGCCGATCAGCGTCTGGTACGGCGCCGACGACCCCGGCGGCTCGCCCGAGCAACTGCTGGCCTGGCTGGGTCGTCCCTGCGCCGAGGTGCGCGTGGTTCCAGGAGTCGGCCACTATCTGGCCCACAAGCACTGGCCCGACATCCTGGCCTGGCTGGCCGCCGACGAGGTCGATTAGGGCAAGACGTCCTTGAGCGCCGCGATCAACGCTTCGATGGCCTCAGGCGTCGTGGCCCACGAGCACATGAAGCGCACCGAGCCGTCGATGAAGCGGTAGACGAACCAGCCGCTGGCCTGCAGGCGCTTCAGGGTCGCCTCGTCCATCTCCACGAAGACTGCGTTGGCCTCCACTGGATGGCGCAGGGGCAGGCGCATGAGCTCGGCCAGGCGGCGGGCCATGGCGTTGGCGTGGGCGGCGCGGCTCACGAAGGCGCCGCTCTCCAGCATTCCAATGAATGGCGCAGCGTAGAAGCGGCCCTTGGACGGCAGCTGGCCCGACTGCTTCAGGCGCGCGTCGAAGCGGGGGACGAGGTCCTTGCGGAAGATGACGATGGCCTCGGCCGGCGTCATGCCCGCCTTGGTCCCGCCGATCACCAGCAGGTCGACGCCGAGGCCCGCGATGGCCTTGAGGTCGAAGCCGGCGGCCGCGGCGTTGGCCAGCCGCGCCCCGTCCAGATGAACGCCATAGCCCCGCTCGCGGACCGGCGTGGTCAGCGCCAGCAGGGCTTCAGTGGAATAGACCGTGCCGTATTCGGTGGCGTTGGTCAGGGAGAGCGCCGCAGACGGCTGAGCGTGGGCGCTTTCGGGGCGGGCGAGGGCGGCCGCCAGAGCCCGGGGATCGATGCGTCCTGACTGACCCTCCAGCCCCTGGATCGCCAGGCCGTGGCCGAAGAAGCCAGGTGCGCCGGTCTCGTCAGTGGCCACATGGGAGTCGCGATGGGCCAGGACGCCTTCGAAGGGCCGGGCCAGGGCCGCCAGGCAGATGGAATTGGCCGCCGTGCCCGAGGTGACGAAGCGGACCTCTGCGTCGGCGTCCAGCATCTCCCGGATCAGATCGGCCGCCCGGGCGGTGTTGGCGTCCGCCCCATAGCTCGCGGCGAAGCCGGAATTGGCGGCGTTCAGGGCGGCCATAGCCTCGGGCGCGGCCGGGGCGGTGTTGTCGGAGGCGAAGTCGTAGCGGGGGCTCATCCCGCCGTTCTACCCCAGGCCCTCACATCGTCCACGAAGAGATCGGGCTCCTCCATGGCGGCGAAATGGCCGCCGCTCGGCATGTCGGTCCAGCGGACGATGTTGTAGCCGCGGTCGGCGAAGGATCGGGGCGGGGCGGGGTAGAGGGCTTCGCCTGGGAAGTTGGCGAAGGCGGTCGGCGTCTCGCACCGCTGGCCAGGCTGCAGGGCGACGCCGCCCTCTTCCAGCATGCCGCGATAGTACCAGGCGCCGGTCGCGAAGCTGTCGGTCATCACATAGAGCATGATGTTGGTCAGCAGCTGGTCCTTGGAATAGACCGCCTCAAAGCTCTTGGTCCGCAGGTCCGACCAGTCGTGGAACCGCTCGACGATCCAGGCGGCCTGGCCCACCGGGTTCGAGGCGCCCAGCCAGGCCAGGGACTGGGGCTTCGACGCCTGCAGCCGGAAATAGGCGCCCATCACATCCATCATGCCGGCCTGGCGGGTCATCCAGGCGGTCTCTTCCGGCGTCTGCGGGCCGCCCGGCGCGCGGAAGGCCATCATGTTCAAGTGGATGCTTCGCACATGGGCGGCGTGATCGAGCCCCAGCCACGAGGTGATCATCGAGCCCCAGTCGCCGCCCTGCGCCAGATAGGTCGAATAGCCGAGCACGTCGGTCATCAGGGTGTTGAACAGCCGCGCCGTGCTCCGCTGGCCCATGGGCCGTGACGGCTTGGACGAGAAGCCGAAGCCGGGCAGGGAGGGAATGACGAGGTCGAAGGCGTCGGCCGGGTCGCCGCCGAAGCGGGAAGGGAAGGCCAGCTTCTCGATCACCCCCCAGAACTCGTAATGCGAGCCGGGCCAGCCATGGGACATCAGCAGCGGCCGCTTGCCGCCAGCCTCGCCCACCACATGGACGAAGTGCAGGTCGAAGTCCTCGACCCGGGCGGTGAACTGCGGGAAGCGGTTGAGCTTGGCCACCGCGCCGCGCCAGTCATAGGCGTCCGTCCAGTGATCGCAGAGGCCCTTCAGCCAGGCCCCGTCGCAGCCATAGGCCCAGCCGTCAGCAACCTCAGGGATCGGCGGCCACTCATATCGGCTCACCTTGTCCAGCACGGCCGCGACCCGGGTCTCGCCCCAACGGACCTCGAACGGTTTCACCTGGCTCACGGCGCGCTCCCTCATGGCTTCTTGTGAGGCGAGGGTGCCCGGCTTGACCCAGGGCGCGTCAAGGCCGATCAGCCGGTGGGGCGCAGACCGCGCGATATGGCGGGGATCACCTCGGCGATCAGCTTGCGGGCCCCGCCCGGCGGCAGCTTGCCCACCATTTCCAGCACGATGCAGCCATGGGTCGAGGCCCAGAACATCTCGCCGATCCGCACCGGGTCGCCGGCCAGATGGCCGGTCTCCACCAGGCTGCGCACATACTGGCTCATGGTCTGGCGCGCCCGGCCGGCTGCGCGGGCCAGGTCCGGATAGTCGACCTCATTGGGCTGATACATGTCGAACATCAGCTTGTAGGTCTGGGGATGTTCGAAGGCGAAGGTGACATAGGCCTCGCCCACCGCCGCCCCCTTGGCCCGGGCGTCGCCCGGCTGGGCGTAGGCCGCCTCCAGCGCCTCGGCGAACCGGTCGAAGCCGGCCGTACGCACGGCGGCCAGGATGTCGTCCTTGTCCTTGAAATAACGATAGGGGGTCATGGGGCTGACCCCCAGCGCCGAGGCCAGCTGGCGCATGGTCACGGCTTCCGGACCCTTTTCGGCGAACAGTTGCTCGGCCACCTCACACAGCCGGTCACGGAAATCGGCGACGTCGGACTCGGAAAGGATGCGGGGCATCGGGCTCGCAGGACGGGTTGATCAGCAGGGGTGCGACTCCCTCACTGTTACATTTACGTCGTAAAATCAACCAGGATCGCCTGCGGCCCGCCGCCGCGCCGGAGATGGCCGTCCTTTAGGCCTCCACCTCGAAGGTCATGCCCGCATTGGCGCGCAGGCGCTCCACCAGCTTCATTCCCATGGCCGCGCCTGGCGTCCAGACGCCGCCCGGCGTGTCCAGGGCCTCGTTGATCAGGCAGATGGCCGCCTCCCCGATCATCTTGGAGGTGCAGCCATAGCCGGGATCCTTGTCGCCGGTGACCGCCACGCGCATCTGCTCGCCGCCGTCGCCGAGTCCGATGAACAGGACGTCGAAGAAGCCGGTCTCCCGCTCTTCCTTGCTCGGGCCTTCCCCGGGCTTCGGGCCGCCCTCGGCGCCGAGCGCCGGGGCCGGCGGGGCGTTGGGATCGACCACCACCATCTCGTCATAGACCAGGTCCTCGCCATAGGCGTGGCCGGTCAGCAGGTTCGAGCGGTGGACATTGCGGGTGTTGATGGCGGCCATGACGAAGGGGCCGACCGTGGCCCCCAAATCGGCATCTTCCTCCACCTTGTCGCCTCGGGGCTGCTCGGGCCCCTTGAAGCCCGGCGTCAAGGCGAAGGGATCGATCATCAGGGCCAGCAGGCTGGGGTCCTTGGACAGCGCCGCCATGGTCGCCTTGAGGCTGGCGGCGGTGCCGCCGGAGAAGCCGCCCTTCATCTTGCGCACGCGCCCCTTCACCCGGGGCAGGGCGTGGCCGAACTTCGCCTTGGCCTCCTGGGCCAGATAGAAGACGCCGAGCTCGAAGGGGATGGAGTCGAAGCCGCAGGAGAAGACGATCCGCGCGCCGGTCTCTTTCGCCTTCGCCTCGTGGGCGTCGATCATGTGGCGCATCCACACCGGCTCGCCGCAGAGATCGAGATAGTCGGTCCCGGCCAGGGCGCAGGCGGCGACCAGGTCGTTTCCGTAGAGCTGATAGGGACCCACCGTGGTGATCACGGCCTTGGTCCGCTCGACCATGGCCTTCAGCGAAGCCTTGTCGTCGGCGTCGGCGGTCACCAGCGGCGTTTCGGGCGGCGCGCCGATCTCGTCGCGGACAGCAGCCAGCTTGTCGGCGCTGCGCCCGGCCATGGCCCATTTGACCTCAGCCCCGACGCCGTAGCGCTTGGCCAGGTGTTCAGCCACCAGCCGGCCGGTGAAGCCGGTGGCGCCATAGACGATGATGTCGAACTCGGCGTCTTGTCTCACAGGGCGTCCTCCGTCTGGTCCTGGGCCACGAAGCCCGGCCAGTTGTTCATATAGGTGATGAAGGCTGGGCTCAGGCCCTCGGCCGCCAAGTGGGCGCGGCTGACGGGCAGGGCGACCGGCTGGAAGTCCGCATCGGCCTGGACCTTCCGCGGATAGTCGTGGTGCAGAACGGCGGCCCGGCCGATCAGCACATAATCGGCGCCGGCCGCCAGGGCGTCGCGGGCCTGGGCCGCGGTCATGATCTTGCCGGCCACGCCCAGGCGCACCTCCTTGCGAGGCAGCTTGGCGAAGTAGGACATCAGGCTGGCGCCCTTGAACTCGGCCTCTGTGGGCTCCTTACGCACGTCCCACAGCGACATGTCGAGGAAGTCCAGGGCCGGATGGACCAGCATCTGGGCGGCCAGGTCACGGATCTCGGCCAGCTTCAGGCCGAAGCGCTCCGGCGACAGGCGCAGGCCCAGCAGGAAGTCCTCGCCGCAGCGGGCGCGGATACCCTCGACGATCTCGACGACGATCCGGGCGCGGTTCTCGGGCGAGCCGCCATAGGCGTCGGTGCGATGGTTGAGGTCCGGCGACAGGAACTGGCAGAGGATGTAGCCGTGGGCGCCGTGGACCTCGACCCCATCGAAGCCCGCCTTCTGGGCGCGCTCGGCGCCGGCGATGAAGGCCTCGATCAGGTCTGCAACCTCGGCCTCGCTCAGCGCCCGCGCGCCGGTCTCGGGATCGTCGGAGGGGCAGACCGGCGCCTCGCCGATCAGCTCCCCCGGCGAGCGGTTGCCGGCGTGGTGCAGTTGCAGGACCGCCACGCTGCCTGCCGCCTTGATTGCGGCCGCCAGGCGAGTCAGGCCCGGAAGATGGTCATCGGAGAAGACGCCGAGCTGGCCGGGAAAACCCTGGCCGATCTTCTGGACGTGGGAGGCGCAGGTCATGGTCAGGCCAAATCCGCCCTTGGCCCGCATCGTCAGCCAGTGGAACTCCTCGTCCGACAGGGTCCCGTCGGCATGGCTCTGGGTGTTGGTCAGCGGCGCCAGCATGAAGCGGTTCTTCATCGCAGGTCCGTGCGGGAAGCTGAGGGGCGCAAACAGGTCGGGCTGGGCCATGATCTCGTCTCCGGCGTCAGGTGAACCCCGTTCATAGACGAGGCCGCCCTCTCGACGAAGGGGCGCCGTTGCGGAAGGCCCGGCTTGTATCCCTCGCCACAGCGGGCCATCCAGGGGCCGACAGCAAGTTCAGGAGGTCACATGCGCGCCGTCTGGTACGACAGGACTGGTCCCGCCCGAGAGGTGCTGCAACTGGGCGATCAGCCCAAGCCCCAGGCCGGCCAGGGCCAGGTGCTGATCGCGGTGAAGGCCTCGGGCGTCAATCCCTCCGATGTGGGCATGCGCGGCGGGGCGTCCGGGGCACCCATGGCCTATCCGAAGATCATCCCCCACAGCGATGGCGCCGGCGTGGTCGAGGCGGTGGGGCCGGGGGTCTCGCCGGCCTGGGTCGGGCGTCGCGTCTGGTTCTATAACGGCCAGCGCAATGGGCGAGCCTTCGGGGCGGCGGCGGAATACATCGAGCTGGACGTGGACCTGGTCCGCGCCCTGCCTGACGAGGTGTCCTTCGCGCAAGGGGCGACCCTGGGCATTCCCTGCATGACGGCGCACCGGGCCCTGTTCCTGGCCGGCCCGATCCAGGGGCGCACCGTCCTGGTGACCGGCGGGGCCGGCGCCGTGGGCCACTATGCGGTTCAGCTGGCCAAGTGGGCCGGCGCCAGGGTGATCTCGACGGTCTCCAACGCCGAAAAGGCCGAGCGGGCCCGGGCCGGGGGCGCCGACCACACCATCGACTATCGCCGCGAGGACGTGGCCGCCCGGGTGCGGGACCTGACTGACGGCCAAGGCGTGCATCACGTGGTCGAGGTGGACTTCGGCGGCAACGCTGCGGCCACCCTGGCCAGCGTCAGCCTGAACGGCTCGGTGGCCTACTACGCTACCAAGGGGAGCCGCGAGCCGACCATTCCGGCCGGCGTGCTGATGGGGCTGAACCTGTCGATCCACGGGGTCTATCTGCCGGTCAGCCCGCATGAGGCCAGGCGCCGCGCCCAGGCCGACATCACCGCCTGGATCGGCACCGGCCAGGCCATCCTGTCGGTGGCCGGGACCTATCCGCTGGAGGCTTGCGCCGCAGCCCATGAGGCGGTGGAGGCCGGGACCAAGGTGGGCACGGTGGTGGTCGAGCCGTGACCACGCCCAAGGACGCGATCCTCGCCCGCCGACGGCTGACCAACAAGCTGATCGCGGCCAAGGAGGCGGCGCGGCTGAGGCCCTTCTTCATCCCCGGGGTGAATGTGATCGTCGGCGACGGATCGCTGATCAGCGGGGTGGAGGCGGTGGGCGCCGCCTTCGCCGCCCAGTTCGCCGATCCCGACTTCGCCGCCTTCGTCCGCACGCCTGAGGCGGTGGAGCTGGACGCCGACGGCGAACGCGCCGCCGAGCGGGGCGCCTGGGTGGCGGTCTCCCGCAGCCAGGGCGAACACATCGCCGGCTGGTACCTGGCCGCCTGGACCAAGGTCCGCGGTCAGTGGCTGATCGAGAGCGAGACCTTCGTCACGCTGCGGGGGTGACGGACTCCGGCTTGCGATAGGCATAAAGCAGCAGGATCTGGGCGACGATAATGAAGATGGCCGCGCCCGACAGCAGGAAGGCGTCGTCATAGACCTTGGGCGAGAGGACGAACTCGCCCTTCATCACCTTGCGCCAGCCATTGAAGTGCTGGGTCGATCCCACCACCAGGCCGAACACCGCCAGGATCGAGCCCAGATAGCGGGCGATCCAGAAGCCGGGATTGGGCGTCAGCATCAGCAGGCCGAGCAGGCCGATCACCGTCCGCTGCGTCCGGCAATAGGGACAGACATAGACCATGCCGGTGAGTTCGGCCGTCCAGGTCAGGATGCTGATCGCTACCGCGATCAGACCCAGCAGGCGCATCCGCCGCGTCCAGAAGTCGAGTTCAAGCATGGTGTCCCCCCAAGGCGCGCAGGCTGTGCGAACACCTTAGGCGGAGCCAAGGCCGCCGCCAATCACAAGATGTAATAATATAACAGATTAGCCGCCGGCCTGAGCCGGCGGCACGCTCACCTAGACCAGCGCCCCGTGGCAGTGCTTGAACTTCTTGCCCGAACCGCACGGGCAGGCCGCATTCCGGCCGGTCTGCTCCCAGCCCGCGGGCAGGGATGATATCGGCAGCGCCTCGCGCTGGTCCCGGGCCATGCCGGAGGGCAGGGCGCCGGCCGTGGCGGCGTTCTCGCCGGTCAGGGGGTCGAGGTGCACCTCGACCAAACGCTCCGGCGGGGGCGGCGCGGCGGGCGCTGGCTCAACCTGGATCTCCACGGTCATCATCCACTTGGTGACGTTGTGGCGCAGGTCGGTGAGCAGCTTCTCGAACAGGGAGAAGGCTTCGGTCTTGTACTCGTTCAGGGGATCGCGCTGGCCATAGCCGCGCAGGCCGATGACGTTGCGCAGATGGTCCAGGTGCATCAGGTGCTCGCGCCACTGCAGGTCGATGGTCTGCAGTAGGAAGCTCTTTTCCAGCATCCGCATCCGCTCGGGGCTCAGCATAACCTCGCGCTCGGCGGCCCGGGCCTCGGCGGCCTGGGTGATCCGCTCGTGAATCTCTTCGTTGGCGATGCCGTCCTCGGCCGCCCATTCGCGCACCGGCAACTCCAGGCCCAGCAGTTCGCGGACCCGTTCATCAAGGCCTTCCATATCCCACTGCTCGGCATAGGCCTTGGGCGGCAGGTGGCGGTTGACCAGGTCCTCGATGGTGTCGGCGCGCATTTCGGCGATGACGTCGGTGAGGTCCTGGGCCTCCATGAACTCCTGGCGCTGCTCGAACACGGCCTTGCGCTGGTCGTTCACCACGTCGTCGTACTTGAGCAGGTTCTTGCGGATCTCGTAGTTGCGCTGCTCGACGCGCTTCTGGGCCGTGGCGATGGCGCCGTTCAGCCACTTGTGGGTGATCGCCTCGCCTTCCTGGACGCCGAAGGTGCGCATGATCGAGTCCAGCCGGTCGCCGGCGAAGATGCGCAGCAGATCGTCCTCGCAGGAGAGGAAGAACTTCGAGCGACCCGGGTCGCCCTGGCGGCCCGTCCGGCCGCGGAGCTGGTTGTCGATCCGGCGGCTCTCGTGGCGCTCGGTGCCCAGGACGTAGAGCCCGCCCGCGGCCAGAGACTTTTCCTTGAGATCGGCGATGTCGGCCTCGATCTCGTCGCGGCGGGCCTGGGCGGCCTCGGCGTCAGGCTCGATGCCCAGGCCGCGCTGCTCGTCGCGCCACTTGGCCAGGCGCAGGTCGATGCTGCCGCCCAGCTGGATGTCGGTGCCTCGGCCGGCCATGTTGGTCGCGATGGTCACCGCGCCCGGTACGCCGGCGTCGGCGACGATCAGGGCTTCCTGCTCGTGATAGCGGGCGTTCAGCACATTGTGCGGGATGCCGGTCTGGCTCTGGCCCTGGTATTCGAACACGTGGGTCTTGAGCATTTCCGACAGCAGTTCGGACTTCTCGATCGAGACCGTGCCCACCAGGATCGGCTGGCCGCGGACATAGCATTCCTCGACCTGCTTGAGGATCGCCTGGTTCTTCTCGGCGGCGGTGCGATAGACCTCGTCGTCCTCGTCCACCCGGGTCACGGGCCGGTTGGTGGGGATCTCGACGACTTCCATCTTGTAGATGTCGCCGAACTCCTGGGCCTCGGTGGAGGCGGTGCCGGTCATGCCCGACAGCTTCTTGTAGAGGCGGAAATAGTTCTGGATGGTCACCGAGGCCAGGGTCTGGTTCTCGGGCTGGACGCGGGCGCCTTCCTTGGCCTCGATGGCCTGGTGCAGGCCTTCGGACAGGCGCCGGCCCTGCATCATGCGGCCGGTGAACTCGTCGATCAGGATCACCTCGCCGGCGCGGATGATGTAGTCCTTGTCGCGGGTGTAGAGGACGTTGGCGCGCAGGGCCTGGTTCACATGGTGGACCGCCGAGACGTTGGCCGGGTCATAGAGGCCGGCTGAATCCTCAACCAGATGGCCGCTCTGTTCCAGCATCTCCTCGATGCGCTCGGAGCCGACCTCGGTCAGCAGAACCTGGCGCTGCTTCTCGTCGAGATCGAAGTTCTCCGGGTCCTTGATCAACTCCTTAACCAGGACGTCGATGGTCTTGTAGAACTCGCTGCGGTCCTCGGTGGGGCCGGAGATGATCAGCGGGGTGCGGGCCTCGTCGATCAGGATGGAGTCCACCTCGTCGACGATCACGAAGTTATGGCCGCGCTGGACCATCTCGCTCATCTCATAGGCGAGGTTGTCGCGCAGATAGTCGAAGCCGAACTCGTTGTTGGTGCCGTAGGTGATGTCCGACTGATAGGCGGCCTGACGCTGGCCCTGGGACAGGCCGTGGACGATGACACCCACGCTCATGCCCAGGAAGGTGTAGATCTGGCCCATCCATTCGGCGTCGCGTTGGGCCAGGTAGTCGTTGACCGTGATCGCGTGGACGCCCTTGCCCTCGAGGGCGTTGAGATAGACCGGCAGGGTGGCCACCAGGGTCTTGCCCTCGCCGGTGCGCATCTCGGCGATGCCGCCCCGGTGCAGGACCATACCGCCCACCATCTGTACGTCGAAATGGCGCAGGCCGATGGTGCGCTTGGAGGCTTCGCGGACCACCGCAAAGGCTTCTTCCAGCAACTGGTCCAGGGTCTCGCCCTTGGCCAGCCGGGCCCGGAACTCTTCGGTCTTGCCGCGCAGGGCCTCGTCGGAGAGGGCCTCAAGCTGGGGTTCGAAGGCGTTGATCTTGGCGACCCGCGCCTGGAAGGCCTTGACCTTGCGGTCGGGTGCGGAGCCGAAGAGCCGTTGGAAGAACATGTGTGGGGGCGTCCGAGAATGCAGTCGATGCGGGGTCGCGGGCGTTTCGCACGGCGCGCCGTCTGACCTTCGCCTGCCCGGAGTCCCGCTCTTTGAGCGAGGCCGAGACTTAAGCAGCGGCCCCCCCAGTGTCAACGCAGGGGCGGCAGACAGCGCCGAACGCCGCGCCTTAGCCTGTCGCTTTGACCGCGGTCAAAGCTGGGCCGTCCTGGATCAGCCCGATCATGGTCTGGATCAGCCGGGCCGGCAGGATGGGCTTGGCCACATGGGCCGTGGCGCCGGCGGCCAGGGCCTCGGCGACGTGGTGGGTCATCGCATTGGCTGACAGGGCGATGATCGGCACGGGGGGCGCGATTTCGGCCTGTTCCAGCTCGCGGATTCGTCGGGTGGCGCTCAGACCGTCCAGAACCGGCATCTGCAGGTCCATCAGGACGATGTCGAACCGCCCCGGCGCGAAAGCGTCCAGAGCTTCCTGACCGTTTTCGGCATAGGTGGCCTGGGCCTGGACCAGATCCAGGACCATGGCCACGATCCGCCGGTTGTTGGGGTTATCCTCGACCACCAGCACTCTCAGGTGCTGGGGATGAAGCGGCCCGTTGGTTTCGGTGGCCGCAAGCCCTGCGTCCCGCACCCGTTTCGCGCGGAAGGTCGCCTCGAAGGTCGAACCCTCGCCGGGCGTGGAGCGCCAGGTGATGTCGCCGCCCATCATCTCGGCGAGGGAACGGGAGATCGCCAGGCCCAGGCCGGTGCCGCCGAACTGGCGGGTGATGGAATCGTCCCCCTGCTCAAAGCGGTCGAACAGCTGCGCGCCGCGCTCCGGCGTGAACCCGCAGCCAGTGTCGGTGACCCGCATGATGATCAGGGCGTCCTCGGGGCCATCCTCGGCCGAGACGTGGAGCGCCACCTCGCCGGCCTCGGTGAACTTCACCGCATTGTTCAACAGATTGCCCAAGACCTGCCGCACGCGCAGGCTGTCGCCCTCGAACAGGCCCGCCGCCCCGGGCTCGATATGGGCTTGGAAGGTCAGCCCCTTGGCGTCGGCCTTGGCGGCGAACAGATCGATCATCGCGTGGAGCGTGGGTCCGAGATCGAAGGGCTTGCGCTCCACATCCAGCTGGCCGGCCTCGATCTTGGCGAAGTCCAGCACGTCGTTTAGCAGCCGCTCCAGCATCCGCCCCGACTGGGCGATCAGCTGGGCCATCTCCTGCTGCCGCGGAGCCAGCTCGGTCATGGCCAGCAGATCGGCCACCGCTGTGACGCCGTTGAGGGGGGTGCGGATCTCATGGCTCATATTCGCCAGAAAGCGCGACTTGGCCTCGCTCGCCTCCACGGCGGCCTGGCGGGCGATATCTGCGGACCGTGCGGCTTCGGACAGGCGTCGGCGCTGGGCCGCCGCCTGAGTCTGGGAGACCAGCAGGCTCAGGCGCGAGACCAGGGCGCCGTCGCGGGCGCTATAGGCGCCGGGCTCATGGCTGCAAAGGACCAGCAAGCCAGGGCCCGAAGCCGCCAGGATGGGCGCGTAGATGCCGGCGCCCGGAAGGGGCGAGAGGCCCTCACACTGACCCCACTCCGGCACCCGCCGATTGTCAGGCACAACAGCGGCCCGACCATGGGCCACGCGGCTGAAAAAGCCGCCGCCGGGCCAGTAGGCGCCGACGGCGGCGGCATCTGTGGCGCCGGTGCACACGAAGCCCTCGCCCTCAGGCTCGATCACCAGGGCCAGATTGAAGGTCACGCTGCGGCTCAGGAGATCGAAGACGCGAGCCTGCAGCGCTGCGGGATCCTCCTGCCCCTGGAGCGCCTCGAGTCCGCTGAGGACCAGATCCTGCTCACGGAGACGTTCGCGCAGGGCGGCCTCGATCTGCTTGGCCGAGGCCAGGGCCTCCCGGAGTTGTTCCTTGTCGAGGTCAAACATCGTCAGCCGAAGGTCAGGGCCGAGACCATGAGGTTGCCGTGCCGGTTGCAGCTGTCGACGATCGCGCCCTGCTCGCCGAAGGTGAAGGCGCCGAGGAATGGGGCGCCGGGCATGGAGCGGCGGATCTCCTCGACCACCTCGTCCATCTGGTCGCGCACATGCAGCATGCAGCCGCCGCAATAGATCACCAGACCGCCGAGGCTGTCAGCGCCTCGCCAGCCGCCCATGGCGCAGGCGTCGTCGATCACCAGGCCGGCCCGCTTGACCAGGGACTCCGGCGAACCGCGCATCATGTGCACCACGTCGCCTTCGCTGATGTCGGTGAACAGGGAGAGGTCGCCGGCGACGCCGAGCAGGGCCGGGTGGGACAGGACGAACATCGGCACGCCCTGCACCTCGGCGGCGACCCGACCCAGGGGCGTGGGCGTGCTCATGGCAAGGATCGCCCCGGCGCCGTCGCAGCCGACGACGCCTTCGGTCCAGTGGCCATAGACCTCGCCCGCCGGCCGGTGGTCGATCTCCAGCACCTGCCGGTCCTGGGCGCGGGTGACCACCCCGAACAGCCCGGTGGGGGCGTAGCCGCTCTGGAAGGCGGCGCCATGACGGGTGCTGGGAAAGAGCACGGCGACCACCACATGGTCCTGCAGCACGCCCTCGCTGGCGAACTGCCGCCAGGCGCCGGCGATGGCCTCGTCGGCCGAACTGCCGCCGATGATCGGGGTCCTGGCGCCGATCACTGACTGGATGCCGGCCAGCACGCCTTCTTCGCAACCCGGCGGCTGACAGCACCAGACCAGGGTCGGGATCTCGAAATCGCGGCCAGCGGCGACCAGGGCGCGTGCCACCGCCGTGGCGCCTGCGGCCTGGGCGTCGTCACCCAGGGCGGAGGCTCCCACCCCATAGGCCCCCTCGGGATCGACCAACCCCAGGACGCCGACAGCGCCGTCGGGGCCGCAGTGGAAGCCCTTTTCGGTCATCACCCCGGCGCAGGAGGTGCCGCCGATGATCTGAGCGCCGGGCAGGTGGGCGCTCAGCGCGGCGACAAGGGCCGGCTCGGCGCGGTGTTCGGTGGCGTAAAGGACGAGGAGCTGGGGAGCGCCCCCGAGCTGGCCATGCAGGGCCCGCGACGTCTCGAAGGCGGCCTGCTCGGCGCAATCGGCGAGACTGAAGGCGGTGGCGATCTTCATGACGGCCTCCTGCGGTTCAAGATCGATCAGGTCGCCTCCCGGCCAGGACGGCCGGCAAGCAGAACAGGATCGAGAACTACAGCAGGAGCGGTAAAGGAATTCCTCGGGGCGCGCGCCGAAACGCTGCGCCCCGAGGAACAGGTCGTCTGGTCTTTAGTAGACTTCGAACAGGCCGGCCGCGCCCATGCCGCCGCCGATGCACATCGACACCACGACGTTCTTGGCGCCGCGGCGCTTGCCTTCCTGCAGGATGTGGCCCGCCAGACGCGCGCCGGTCATGCCATAGGGATGGCCGATGGCGATGGAGCCGCCATTGACGTTGTACTTCTCCGGGTCGATGCCCAGCTGGTCGCGGGAATAGAGGCACTGCGACGCGAAGGCTTCGTTCAGCTCCCACAGGTCGATGTCGTCGATCTTCAGGCCATGACGCTCAAGCAGGCGCGGAATGGCGAAGACCGGGCCGATGCCCATCTCGTCGGGCTCGCAGCCGGCGACGACCCAGCCCTTGAAGGCGCCCATGGGGCTCAGGCCCTTCTTTTCGGCGGCCTTGGCTTCCATGATCACCACGGCGGCGGCGCCGTCCGACAGCTGGCTGGCGTTGCCGGCGGTGATGAACTTGCCCTCACCGCGGACCGGCTGCAGCTTGGCCAGGCCTTCCAGGGTGGTTTCGGGACGATTGCACTCGTCGCGATCGACCGTGTAGTCGACGATGGTCTCTTCCTTCGTCTCCTTGTTGACCTGCTTCATCTTGGTCTTCATGGGGACGATTTCGTCCTTGAACTTCTGCGCCTGCTGGGCCGCAGCCATCCGCTGCTGGGATTCCAGCGAGTACTGGTCCTGATACTCACGGCTGATGTTGTAGCGCTCGGCGACGATGTCGGCGGTGTCGATCATCGGCATGAAGATGGCCGGATACTCTTTCACCAGGGCCGGGTCGATATTGTCGCGACCGCCGCCGCCGCCGGGGATCGACAGGGACTCCACGCCGCCGGCGACGACCGCATCGGCGCCGTCGTTGCGCACATAGTTGGCCGCCGTGGCGATGGTGTTCAGCCCCGACGAGCAGAAACGGTTGACCGTGGAGCCGGAGGTGGTGATCGGCAGGCCGGCGAGCAGGGCCACCTGGCGCCCGAGATTGCCCGCGCCATGGGACACATTGCCCATAATGCAGTCTTCGATCTCAGAAGCGTCGATTCCCGAACGCTCAACGGCGTGTTTCACCGCATGCGCGCCCATGCTCATGGTCGGGGTCATGTTGAAGCCCCCGCGGCCCGACTTGGCGAGCCCCGTGCGGGCATAGGAAACGATTACGGCTTCGCGCATACGAAATTCTCCCAAATGAATGTGATCCGGCGGCCCGCTTGTGCTGCGGTCGCCTGGCTATGATCGCGGCAACCTTTGCATCCCGCGAGGGAAATGGCTAGGGACGGACTGCGCCCGCGGTCTCGTCCCGGGCCCATGGGAAGCAGCCTATGATCGTTGAAAAGCCCTCTCGTTTCGGAGGCTTGGCGGCCCTTCTGGTGGTCGTCGGTCTCACCCTGGCCGCCTGTGGAGATCGCGGGGGCGATGATCGTCCGCCCCAGCCTGGGGACGAAGCCGTCGCCCGGGTCGACGGCAAGGCCGTCTGGGCCTCCGACGTCAAGCGCGAGGCCGTGGCCCAGGGCCTGATCGGCGAAGGCGAGCCGCTGGATATCTCCTCGGACCTTTTCCGCCGGGTGCTGGACGAGGTGATCGATCAGAAGCTGCTGGCCGCCGAAGCCCTGTCGCGCAATCTGGACGAGGATCCGGTGGCCCAGCGCCGTCTGGCGGCCGCCCGCGAACGCATCCTGGGCGACATGCTGGTGGAGAGCGTGGTCTCCGACGCCGTCAACGAGAACGCCATCCGCGGCCTCTATCAGGAGCAGCTGAAGCTGGCCCGCCAGTCCGAGGAGATCCGCGCCCGGCAGATCGTGGTGGCGACGCCGGAGGAGGGCGAGGCGGTGAAGAACCTGCTGACCACCGGCGCCTCCTTCGAGGCCCTGGCCATGGAGCGGTCCACCGATGCGGCCACCCGGTTCAACGGCGGCGACCTCGGCTATTTCACCACCGATGTGATGCCCGAGGCCTATGAGGGCGCGCTGAAGGAAGCCAAGACCGGCGAGATCGTCGGCCCCTTCGAGGTCGAGGGCGGCTGGGCCGTGGTGCGGATCGAGGACCGTCGCCTGGAGGAGCCGATCACGCTGGAGGCCGCTCGTCCGCAGATCATCCGCTTCCTTACCTATGATCAGGTCCGCGACCTGTTGGAGAAACTGCGCGGGCGGGCCAAGGTCGAGACCCTGATCGGCGCGGGCGAAGACGTGCCCGGCGCGCCGGTGGAGCCTGCCGATGCGGCCCCCGAAGCCCCCAAGGCGGCTGAAGCGGCCAAAGCGCCAGCGCCCGCCGCCAAGACCCCCGCCCCCAAGAGCCCAGAGGCCAAGTAATGGCGCGCAAGGACAGCGGTCCGGCCAAGACGCCGAAACCGGCGGCGACGCCCGCCAAGACGGCGCCTCGGGCGAGCGAAAGCGTCACCGAGGCGGTCGGCCAGAAGATCGAGCGCGCGCTCGACCCCCTGGCCAGCGCCATCAAACGCGCCGCCCTGAAGCGCGCGGACAAGACCAGCCGCGCCCTGGACTCTGCGCCGCAGGCGCCGAAGCCGGCCAAGGGCGCTCTGCCCGTCTCGCCTCTGGTCGTGCCGTTTCCCGCCATGGCCCCCGTGGCCGGCGTGCGTCTGGCGACCGGCCGGGCCGGTTTCTACAAGCATGAGCGCGACGACCTGCTGGTCATGAGCTTTGATCCCGGCACGACGGCGGCCGGCGTCTTCACCCGCCACAAGGTGGGGTCGGCCCCGGTGGACTGGTGCCAGAAGCAGCTGGCCGCCACCAAGGGGACCGAGGTCCGCGCCCTGGTCGTCAATGCCGGATGCGCCAATTCCTTCACTGGCAAGCCCGGCGCCGATGCGGTGCGCCGGGTGGCCTCGGCGGTCGCCAAGCGGTTCGACTGCCGTCAGCGCGATGTGATGGTGGCCTCCACCGGCGTGATCGGCGTGCTGCTGGACGACGCCAAGATCACCCAGCGCCTGCCGGAGGTGGAGCAGAAGCTGACGCCGGACGGCTGGGCTGGGGCGGCCCGGGCCATCATGACCACCGACACCTTCCCAAAGGGGGCCGTGGCTGAGGCCGAGATCGACGGGACCAAGGTGCGGATCGCCGGCATCTGCAAGGGCTCGGGCATGATCGCGCCCGACATGGCCACCATGCTGGCCTTCGTGGTCACCGATGCGGCCATCGCCGCGCCGGCCCTGCAAAGCCTGGTGAACCTCTATGTGCGCACCACCTTCAACTGCGTGACGGTGGACGGCGACCGCTCGACCAATGACACCCTGATGCTGTTCGCCACCGGTCAGTCCGGCGCGCCCAAGATTTCCCGGGCCGGCGACAAGCGCCTAGCCGACTTCCGCGACAAGCTGGAGGGGGTGCTGATGGACCTCGCCCAGCAACTGGTCCGCGACGGGGAGGGAGCGACCAAGTTCGTCAAGATCACCGTCGCCGGCGCCGAGAACCCGGTGTCGGCCCGCAAGATCGCCCGCACGGTGGCCGAGAGCCCCCTGGTCAAGACCGCCTTCGCCGGCGAGGACGCCAACTGGGGACGGATCGTCATGGCGGTGGGCCGGGCCGACGAGCCGGTGAACCGCGACGCGCTGTCGGTCCGCTTTGGCGAGCACTGGGCCGCCCAGGATGGCCTGATCTCGCCCACCTATGACGAGGCCAAGATGAGCGCCTACATGAAGCGCCAGGAGCTCGAGGTCTTCATCGATGTGGGCGTGGGCAAGGCCAGCGCCAGCATGTGGACCTGCGACCTGACCAAGCAATACGTGGCCATCAACGGCGACTATCGGTCCTGATCTAGCTCCGCTGAGACGCCGCGGCGCGCAGGGTGTCGCGCAGGGCCTTCTCGGAATAAGGCTTGCTGATGATTGTCACGCCCGAGAGGTGATCTGGAAGTTCGGCCTGATCGCCGAAACCGGTGCCAAAGGCGAAGGGGATCTTCTCGGCCGTCAGCCGCTCGGCCACCGGCAGGCTGGTCTCTTCCCCCAGGTTCAGGTCGAGGAAGGCGAAGTCCGGCCGGTCGCCGGCGATCGCGTCGAGGGCGGCGGCGACGTTGGAGGCCATGCTGACCTGACCCACGCCGAGCTTCTGCAACACGCCCTCCAGATCGAGCGCGATGATCATGTTGTCCTCGACCACCAGCACGTGGTTCGGACCCGCCAGGCGGCCGTCAGTGGCCGGCGCAGCCGTCTTGCCCGGCTCGGCTGGACGACCCTCCACGACAAAGCGGCCGGGGACTCGAAGCGCCACCCTCAGGCCTGAGGGATCGAAGGTCACCTCGGCCTCGCCCCCCAGCTCATGGGGGATGGAACGCTCGATGATCGTCGAGCCGAAGCCTCGCCGCGAGGGAGGTTGAACCGCCGGTCCACCCTCCTCGCGCCAGGCCAGATCCAGGGCGCCCGACGCGTCGGTGGTCCAGCTCACATGCACCTTGCCGCGGCTGTCGCACAGGGCGCCGTACTTGGCCGAATTGGTCACCAGCTCGTGGATCACAAGGGACAGGGTCGAGAAGGCCTGCGGCTCGATCAGCACGTCAGGCCCGGACAGGATCAGCCGATCGGCCTTGGCCGCCAGATAGGCCTCGGCCTCGCTGCGGATGAGGTCGGTCAGGGCGCCTGGGCCCCAGTGTTGCTGGGTGATCTGGTCGTGCGCCCGGGCCAGGGCCTGGACCCGGCCGGAGACCACCTCGAAGAACTGCTGAACGTCGGTGGCCCCGTCGCGGCTCTGGGAGATCAGGCCGCGGATCAGGCCCAGGATGTTGCGCACCCGGTGGTTCAGCTCGGCGATCAGGATTTCCTGCCGGTGCTGGGCCTTGCCGCGCTCGGCATTGGCCAGATCGGTCAGGCGCATGACCACCTCGAGCAGGGTCAGCCGCAAGCTGTCCACGGCCGCCAGCTCCGAGGCCGACCAGGGTTTGGACTGGCCCCGAACCGTTTCCTTCCAGGTTTCGAAACTCTGTCGCGGAGTCAGTCGGGCGCCGAGCGGTCCGACGGTCACCGCCTTGTTGGGATCGCCGGCCCACGCCACATCGCGGACGACCTCGGCCCGCTGGAAAATCAGATAGTCGCCGGGCTCCCGCGACAGCGGCACGGCGATGACGCCGGCGGCGTCGCGCCAGTCCTCGGCCTCCGGCAGATGCGCCCCCAGGTGGTGGGTGTGGAACACCCCCAGCGTGGGGCGGGCGTCCAGGAAGGCCACCAGGGTCTGCAGCCGGTCTGCCTCCAGGCTGTCCCCATGGCGGGCGGTCTGGCCGCCCATATGGAGGCTCACGCCTTCACACGCCGCCAGGCCGCAGAGCTCGCCCAGGAACGGCGTCAGGCTCTCTGGCCCAGACGCCGTGGCCACCGAATTCACCAGACGGTCGTGCAGGTTGCGTGCGCGCTCCACATGGCGGGCCTCGATCTCCTGCTCGCGGCTTTCCAGCATGTAGGAGAAGATCTGGCCAAACAGCTCGGCCGCCGTGCGACGTTCGTAGGAGACGTGGTGGGGGCCGTAATGGTGGCAGGCGAACAGGCCCCACAGCCGTCCCTGGTGGAGGATGCTGATCGACATTGAGGCCTTCACGCCCATGTTGCGCAGATATTCGAGATGGATCGGG
>NZ_JBALUY010000032.1:0-36451 GCF_036963605.1 Phenylobacterium sp.
GTCGAGGCTGAGGCTCAGCCCCGGCGCCGGCGTCAGGACCAGTCCGGCGGCGTAGTTGACCGAGGTTTCCGGCCGCAGCGGGCTCGCCCCCAGGGCCAGGGACACGGGATCGGTCACCGCGAAGTTGCCGACGTTGGAGATCTGGCCGGTGGGCAGAAGCTGGCTGGTGACGGTGGAGAAGTACTGCTGTTGCAGCGAGGGCGCCCGAAAGCCCGTCGAGGCGCTGGCGCGAAAGGCCAACAATGGCAGGGGGCGCCAGAAGAGAGAGGCCTTGCCGGTCGTTTCCTGGCCGAAGTCCGAATAGTCCTCGAAGCGCGCGGCGAGGCCCAGGTCGAGGCCTTCCACAAGGGCGATTTCCGTATCGACGAAGGCGCTGAAGGCGGTCCGGGAGACGTCCACTGGCGCCGGCGGGTTAAAGCCGGGAAAGCCCTGGGCGCCGGCGAGGGTGCGGGAGGCCACGTCGCCGGCGACGAGCTCGTAGGCCTCCCGCCGATGTTCCAGGCCCGCCGAGACGTGGGCGCCGGCGGCCAGGGCGAAGTCCCTGCCGAGGGTCAGGTTGACGAGGTTCTGCCAATAGCGAGCCCCCCCGCCATCGAATTCGGTCGGGCTGGCGGCGCCAAGGGAGGTGTTGACCGAATTGGCGACCGAATAGTCGGCGCGGCTGTAGCCATAGGTGTTCGACAGGTCCAGGTCCCAGCCCACGACTTGACCACGGACCCCGATGGCCGCGCCCACATCGGTCAGGTCCAGATCGACCACCGGCAGGAAGCCCTGCGGATAGAGGTTGGGCGCGACGCTCGGCGCGCGAAACAGCGGGCTCATGGCCGAGGCCCGCTGGCCCGCCGTCAGGAAGCCATAGGCTCGATAGCCACCGGCGATCGCGATTTCGGCGTTGGCCACCATCTGGGCGTCGGTCGTGTCCGGATCGCCCAGGGTCGAGGTCACGCGACCGAAGCGGGGATCGATCTCCGCGGCGTTGGTGGCGCCTCGGTCACGCACCTCGCCCGACACCGTCAGGAAGCCGTCTCGACCCAGGGCGAAGCCCTTGCGGCCGGCCATGATGATGGTCTCGCCCTCGCCATCTTCGGCTACGCCGGCCTGGATCTGGGCGAGGCCGCCGCGGGCCTCGGCCTTCAGTACGATGTTGATCACCCCGGCGATGGCGTCGGAGCCGTACTGGGCCGCTGCGCCGTCCCGCAGCACCTCGATCCGCTCGACCGCGGCGATCGGGATCATATTGTAGTCCACCGGCACCGTGCCCCGGCCGACCCCGTTGTTGAAGTTGATCGACGCGCTGGCATGGCGGCGATGGCCATCGATCAGCACCAGCACCTGGTCGGGGCCGAGGCCGCGCAGGGTGGCCGGCCGCGCGCCCACGGATGAGGGCGAGGACGAGGCCCGCGGGTAGTTGAAGCTGGGCGACAGGAAGGCCAGCACCTTGGTCAGATCGTTGAAGCCGCGCGCCGCCAGCGCCTCGCCGGTCCAGACGTCCACCGGCGCCGGTGAATCGGTCACCAGCCGCGGCGCGCCGCGAGACCCGACCACCACCAGCGTGGCGAGCTCACCGCTCGCCTGCTCGCTGGTCTCCTGCGCCACCGCCGGCGCCGCCAGGGCTGCCAGCGCCGCCCCCATCATCCAAGTCGTCCGCATAGCCCGCTTTCCCCTCGACAAGTCCCGGGCGGGTTATCGGCGGGCGCAGCGGGAGGGTCGAACGCAAAGGCGGCAACGCCTGTTGCGCGCGGCGCAACGGGCGGTCAGATGGTGCCCAGGGTTTTCAGCCGGGCGCGGGGGTGGACCTCGTTCTGGCTCATCACCGGGGTCTGGCCGCGGAAGCGCTCGATGATCGAGCGCACATAGGGGCGGATGGCCGGGCTGGTCAGCAGGACAGGCGACTCGCCCGAGAGCGCGGCGCGCTCGAAGACCTCGCGCACGCCGCGGATGAATTCCTGCAGGCGGGACGGGGCAAGCGCCAGCTGCTTCTCTTCGCCCGGACCGACCAGGGCGTCGCTGAAGGCGTTTTCCCATTCCGGCGACAGGGTGACGATGGGCAGGGCGCCGTCGTCGCCGCGATAGGCATAGGAGAGCTGGCGGGCCAGCCGGCCGCGGACCTGTTCCACCAGCATGGCCACGGAGTTGGTGTGGGGTGCGGCCTCGCCGATTCCTTCCAGGATGGCCGGCAGATCGCGGATCGAGACCCGCTCGCGCAGCAGGGCCTGCAGCACCCGCTGAACCGTCGTGGCGGTGACCGTGGCGGGGATCAGGTCGTCCACCAGCTTCTTCTGTTCGGCCGGCAGGTCCTTCAGCAGCTTCTGCACCTCGGCGTAGGACAGGAGCTCGGCCATGTTGTCCTTGAGGATCTCGGTCAGGTGGGTGGTCAGCACCGTGGCCGGATCGACGATGGTGTAGCCGCGGAAGGTGGCCTCTTCGCGCAGGGCGTCATCGATCCAGGTGGCGGGCAGGCCAAAGGCCGGCTCGCGCATGTGTTCGCCGGCGATCTCCACCTGGCCGCCGCGGGGATCCATGGCCATCAGCGAACCCAGGCGCACCTCGCCCTCGCCGGCCTCCAGCTCCTTGATGCGGATGCAATAGCCCTGGGAGGGCAGGCGCATATTGTCGAGGATGCGGACAGACGGCATGACGAAGCCGTACTCCGAGGCCAGCGTGCGGCGCAGGGCGCGGATCTGGTCGGTCAGGCGGCGGCCCTCCAGGTCGTTGATCAGCGGCAGGAGGCCATAGCCCAGCTCGATCTTCACCTCGTCGATGGCGAGCGTCTCGCTGATCGGCTCTTCCTGGGGTTCGGTCGCCTGCTCCACCACGGGCGGCGGCTCGGGCTCCAGGGATTTCCGCCCACGGTAGTAGGCGAGCGCGCCGGCCCCGATGGCCACGGCGGCGAAGGGTAGGACCGGCATGCCCGGGATCACCGCCAGCACGCCGGACGAGGCGGCCACCATGCCGAGACCCACCGGGTTCATGGCCAGCTGGGCCACGAGGGCCTTATCGGCCGAACCCTCGACCCCGGCCTTGGAGACCAGGAAGCCCGCAGCGATGGAGATGATCAGGGCCGGGATCTGGCTGACCAGGCCATCGCCAATGGTCATGATCGTATAGGAGGCCGCCGCCTGGCCGATGGGCAGGCCATGCTGCAGCACGCCGATCAGGATGCCGCCCAGGATGTTGACGGCCACGATGATCAGGCCGGCGATGGCGTCGCCGCGCACGAACTTCGAGGCGCCGTCCATGGCCCCGAAGAAGGTGGATTCCTGCTCCAGCTCCTTGCGGCGGCGCTTGGCCTCGACCTCGTCGATCATGCCGGCCGAGAGGTCGGCGTCGATGGCCATCTGCTTGCCGGGCATGGCGTCGAGGGTGAAGCGGGCGGCGACCTCGGCGATCCGGCCAGACCCCTTGCTGATGACCACGAAGTTCACGATCACCAGGATCATGAAGACGATCACCCCGATGACGAAGTTGCCCCCCATCATCAGATTGCCGAAGCCCTCGATGATCTTGCCGGCGCCTTCGGTGCCTTCGTGGCCGTGGCCGAGGATCAGCCGGGTGGAGCCGATGTTGAGCCCCAGGCGATAGAGGGTGGTGACCAGCAGCACGGTCGGGAAGGCGCTGAACTCCAGCGGCTTCTTGATCAGCAGCGAAGTCATCAGGATCAGGACCGAACTGGTGATCGAGAGCACCAGCAGGGCGTCGAGCAGCATCGCCGGGATCGGCAGGATGAGCAGGACGATGATGCTGACCGCCCCGATGGCCAGGGCCACTTCCCCACGGGCCAGCCAGCCCAGCATGTCGCGGACGGTGGGCGCCGGGGCGCGGGCGCCGGGGATATCGGCCATCAGCGGTTCTCTTTACTCAGGCGCGCTTCAGGCGGCGCTGGCGCTGGCGCCCTGGGGGGCGGGAACGGCCACGCCGGCCTCGGTGTATTCCTTGAGCTTGTTGCGCAGGGTCCGGATCGAGATGCCCAGGATGTTGGCGGCATGGGTCCGGTTGCCGGCGCAGTGTTCCAGGGTGTCGAGGATCAGCTGCTGCTCCATCTCGGCCACGGTCTGGCCGACAAAGCTGCGCTGGGCGGCCTCGGCGGCGAAGGTGGCGGCCTGGGCGGTGCGGGCGCCGATGTCGGCCGGCGCCAACGGTTGACCGTCGGGGAGGCGCACGGCCTCCTCGGTGATCTCGTCGCTCACCGAGAGAAGAACCGCGCGGTGGATGGCGTTTTCCAGCTCACGGACATTGCCCGGCCAGCGGTGGGCGACCAGACGACGGCGCGCCTCGTCCGACAGGGGCTTTTCGGCCATGCCGTTGGCGGCCGCGTACTTTTTGACGAAGAATTCGGCCAGGACCAGGATGTCGCCCGGACGCTCGCGCAGGGCCGGCAGGCGCAGATTGACCACGTTCAGTCGATAGAGAAGGTCTTCGCGGAAGGTCCCGTCCTTGACCGCCTGGGCCAGGTCGCGGTTCGAGGTGGCCAGGATGCGGATATCGACGCGAACGGGCTTGGCGCCGCCGACCCGGTCGATCTCGCGCTCCTGAATGGCCCGCAGCAGCTTGGCCTGCAGGCGGGCGTCCATCTCCGAGATTTCGTCCAGTAGCAGGGTGCCGCCATTGGCCTCCTCGAACTTGCCGATGCGGCGGGCCAGTGCGCCGGTGAAGGCGCCTTTCTCGTGGCCGAACAGCTCGCTTTCCAGCAGGTTTTCGGGGATGGCGGCGCAGTTGACCGAGATGAAGGGCTTGGTGGCCCGCCGGGATTTCTGGTGGACGTAGCGGGCGACCACCTCCTTGCCCGAGCCGCTTTCGCCGGTGATCAGGATCGAGGCGTCGGAGGTCGCCACCTGGTCGGCCAGCTTCAACACCGTCTGCATGGCCGGATCGCTCACCACCATGGGGCGGTTGTCGTCCGCCACCGCGGCGAGGACCGCGGCGATCAGCTCGGCGTCCGGCGGAAGGGGAATGAATTCCTTGGCCCCGGCGCGAATGGCCGCGGCCGCCTTGGCCGGCTCGGCGCCGACCCCGCAGGCCACGACCGGCACCCGGATGCGCTCGGCCTCGTTGGCCGCGATCAGGGCGGCGATGTCGAGTTCGTAGTCCACCAGCAGCAGGTCGGCTCCCTGGCCGGCCCGCAGGGCGTGGGTGGCCTGCGCGATGGTCTCCACATGGCTCACCTTGGCGCCGGCGCTCATCGCCATCTTCACCGCCGAGGAGAGCTGTCCGTCCAGTTTTCCGACGACCAGAAGCCGCATGTTCAAATCTCCTTACCCGCCAGGCCGCCCTAGGCCTGCGTGTCGCCGTCCTTGATGATTTCAGTCATGGTCACGCCCAGGCGCTCGTCGACGATGACGACCTCGCCCCGGGCCACCAGGCGGTTGTTCACATAGATGTCGATGGCCTCGCCGACCTTGCGGTCCAGCTCCAGGACGCTGCCCGAGGCCAGCTGCAGAAGCTGGGCGACGGACATCTGCGCCCGGCCAAGCACAGCCGAGATGCTGACGGGCACGTCGAAGACCGGGGCCAGATCGGTGGCCGCCTTTTCCTCGCCCTCATGCCCGAAGTCGGGCAGGGACTGGTCGCCCGGTCCCAGCTCCTCGAGTTTCAGCTCATGATCCGACATGACGTGGTCCTTTCTCCGGTCAGGCGTCGCCGCCGGGAATGAGGGGTTCGGCGTGCAGGCCCTCCGACGCCAGGGCCGCATGCAGCGCCTCGGCCACCCGCTGGGCCGCCGCAGCGGGATCGAAGCGGGCGGCGCCGTCGCCGAAGTCGAGACCGAAGGCCGCCGGCGCTGCGCCAGGATCGGTGCGCACCTGGATCTGGCCGGCGAAGCCGATGGACTGGGCCGCCTGGGCCAGCAGGGGTTCAAGGCCTTCCGCCAGGGCGGGGGACACCGTCACCACAAGGCGGGGCACGCTCTCGATCTCTCGGGCCAGAGAGTCCAGCGCCGCCTGGAGCGGGGCGCGGGGAAAGGCGTCGAGCGCCGCATCCGCAATGGCCTGGCCGCAGGCCAGGGCCAGTTCGGCCGATCCCACCCGATGGTCGTGAGCCACCTCGGCCAGGCGGGGCAGGGCGGCCTGGCAGGCCTGGGCCAGATGGGCCAGGGCCTGGGCCTGCTGGGCCTCCACCCGGGCCATGGTGGCGCGTTCGCCCTCGGCATAGGCCTGGGCGCGGATCGCCTCGACCTCCTCCAGGGGATAGATGCGCTTGGGCCGAGCCGAGGCCTGGGCCACGGCCCCGGCGTCGTCGAAGACCGTGTCGAAATCGAACTTGCGGGGGGTGGGGCTGGTCATCAGTAGATCAGCTCGTCATCGCCGCCAGCGCCGGCCAGCATGATCTCGCCCTTGGCGGCGAGGTCCTTGGCCACCTGGACCATCTTCATCTGCGCCTGATCGACGTCTTTCAGGCGGACCGGCCCCATGCCCTCCATGTCCTCGCGCATGATCTTGGCCGCGCGTTCGGACATGTTGGAGAAGAACATTTCGCGCAGGGCGTCGGACGCGCCCTTGAGCGCCAGGCCGAGCTGATCCTTCTCGACGCCGCGCAGCAGGGTCTGAACACCGCCGGGATCGAGCTTGGAGAGGTCTTCGAAGACGAACATCAGGGCCCGGATGCGCTCGGCGCTCTCACGGTTGCGCTCCTCCAGCGCGGCCATGAAGCGCGACTCCGTCTGGCGATCGAAGGAGTTGAAGATGTCGGCCATCATCTCGTGGCTGTCGCGCTTGGAGGTTCGCGCCAGGTTCGACATGAACTCCGTTCGCAGGGTCTGCTCGATCTTGTCGAGGATCTCGCGCTGCACCGGCTCCATGCGCAGCATGCGGGTGACGCATTCCAGGGCGAAGTCCTCCGGCAGGGCGGCCAGGACCCGGGCGGCGTGCTCGCCCTTCACCTTCGACAGGATCACGGCGACGGTCTGCGGGTATTCGTTCTTCAGATAGTTGGCGAGGACGGCCTCGTTCACATTGCCGAGCTTGTCCCACATGGTCCGACCCGCCGGCCCGCGGATCTCCTCCATCAGGGCCTCGACCTTGTCGGAGGGCAGGAAGGCCTGCAGCAGCTTCTGGGTCTGTTCGAACGAGCCCATGATGGTGCCGGCGCCGGACATGCCCGACACGAACTCCACCAGCAGAGACTCCACGACATTGGCCGCCACGGTGCCGAGGCTGGCCATGGCCTGGGAGACCTCCTTGATCTCCTCATCGTCCAGATTCTGCCAGATGGTGGCGTGGTCCTCCCCCAGGGCCAGCAGGACCACGGCGGCCTTTTCCGGCCCGGTCAGCTGGGCCGTATCTGTGATGGACTTGTTCCGGCCGCCGCCACGCACCACGAGACTCATGCGGATTCGTGCAGCCAGCTACGCAGGATCGAGACCGACTGCTCCGGGTGGGTCTCGACGAAATCGGCCACGCGCTTCACGGACGAGGCCTTCACCTGGCCCTCGATGCGCGCGATATCGATCTTCTGCTCCAGGGCGTCAGGACCCGGCAGAGCCAGGGGCTGGCCAGTTTCGGGATCGACTCCGACCGCGGTCTGGCCATCCGGCGTGGTGGTGACCACACGGGTGATGGTCTGCATCGGCAGGCCGCCGCCCCCCGCGCCGCCGCCGGCGTTCTTGAGCAGCGGGCGGATCACGAAGAAGACGATCAGCACGGCGACGATGGCCAGGATGGCGAGCTCGATCGCCCGCATGATGTCGTTCTTGTCGAAGTCGGTCAGCGGATTGGACGCCTCGACTCCGCCCAACTCGGTCGGCGCGTCGAAGGGCATGTTGACCACGGTCACCTGGTCGCCGCGCTCTTCGTCATAGCCCACGGCGGTGCGGACCAGTTGCTCGATGCGGGCCATTTCCTCTTCGCTGCGGGCGGCGTACTCGCCGGGCGCGCCGTCCTCGCCCACCGGTCGGACGCCGTCGACCGCCACGGCCACCGACAGGCGTTGGACCTTGCCGGGCTCGTTGACCTCGGTGCGGACCGTCTTGGAGATTTCGTAGTTGGTGGTGGATTCCGTCCGGCCGCTGGCTGAGGCCAGGGCGCCGGCCTCAGGTCCGCCCAGGCCGCCGGGAATGTTAGCGTCGGCGGTCACCATGCCGTTGTTGTTGGCCTCATTCTCGTTGGCGCTTTCTTCCACCGTCTGCTCGGAGCGCACCACCTGACCGTCGGGGTCATAGGTCTCCTCCTGCAGCGTCACCCGGGCCAGATCGAGTTCGGCGGTGACGTTCACCCGCGCCTTGCCGGGGCCGACGACGCTTTCCACCAGGGCCTTGACGGTCTTGGCGATGCGCTGCTCGACCTCGCTCTTGCGGCTGTCGGCCATTTCGCCCGCGAAGCTCTCGCCCCCGGCCGAGAGGGTCTTGCCGTGCTGATCGACGACGGTGACCCGGGCGGGCGTCATGCGCGGCACCGCGCCGGCCACCAGGTTCTGAACGGCGCGAACCTGTTCCGGGGTCGGCGCGCGGCCGCCGACGCCCATGGTGATCGAGGCCGAAGGCTCCTCAGCAGCCTCTTCGAACAGCTGCCGCTTGGGCAAGACCAGGTGGACACGAGCCGAGGTGACGCCGTCCAGGCTGCGGATGGTGCGGGCCAGCTCCCCTTCCAGGGCGCGCTGGCGGTTCAGCTGCTGGACGAAGTCGGTCTGGCCCAGGGCGTTGGAGTCATCAAAGATCTCGTAGCCGACCGAGCCTGCCGTCGGCAGGCCCTGGCTCGACAGCAGCAGCCGGGTGGAGGCCACCTCGTCGCGGTTGACCAGGATGGTGGAGCCGTCGCCCTTGACCTCGTACTTCACCCCCGCCTGTTCCAGGGCCTGGGTGATCGACCCGGCCTCGCGCATGTCGAGATTGGAATAGAGCAAGGCCTTGGGCTGGCCGAGATTCATGGTCAGGGCGATCAGGGCGGCGGCCACGCCGGCGCCGATCCCGAGAATGGCCGCCAGACGACCAATCCCGAATCTCTGCAAGGCCCCAACAAACTGGTTCAAGGCGCATCTCACCCCAAAACGGTGCGGAAGGCGCCCAAACTGCGCCGCCCGCTAGGCAGGATTTACCCAGTCGATGGTAAACGCGGCGTTTAAGAGTGCGGCTCGCGAGGCTTAACGGCGAAAATCGGAGCAGGGCGCAATGTCGCACCCGGCGGGCCTCAAGTCTTGAGCGCGCTTTCGTCCGACAACGGGCGCCCGCCTATTGGAAGACGCCCTAGCTGCTCCATGGGGTCAGGGCGCCCCAATGGAACAGCACGCTGGCGAAGGCCGCATAGATCAAGGTTGTGGCCGTAAAGCCGACCTTGCGAAGCACCGGCCAGCTGTCCAGGCGGCGGCCGCCGCGCCAGATGCTGATCAGGGACGCCAGGGTGGCGATGGTCAGGGCCGAGGCCACCAGGGCGCAGGCCGAGGCCAGGATCAGGCGTACGCCGGGCCAAGTGTAGACCACCTTGGCGGTGTCGCCGGCGCCCGAGACCCAGGACACAAAGAGACCGATGGCCAGGAGCCAGAGGACCGCCTGGATCGTCTGGATCAGGCTGGCCTGGCTCTGAATCTGAGTCTGGCGCAGATCGCGTCGGTTGCGCAGGGCCAGACCCACCAGGGTGGACACCGCGGCGATTATGCTGAGCGCCGCCAGCCAGGCCAGCACCTGCGGCTGGCTCCAGAGGCCGACCCGCTGGAAGCGGGCGTCATTGAACGTGCTGCGGAAGCTGTGAGCCTTGCCGTTCTCGATGGCGAAGGCCATGCGCTGAGAGCCGGTGGTGGAGACGAAACGCCCCGCGGCCGGGTCGCTCTCCGGGACCCAGGTCTGGGTTCCCGTGAGGCCGGTGGTGATGAGCCGTCCGTCAGATGTCACCTGGACGCTCACCCCAGCCAGGATGAAGCCCACAAAGCGCTCCAGGCCCACATAGGCCCGGCGGGTCCCGAGGAAATGGCCGTTGTACAGGGTGCCCAGCCGCGCCAGCTCCGGTGTTCCTTGCGGCGCGGGGGCTGCGTCTGGGCCGAAGAACTGACCGACTACCGCCCCGGGAAGGCGGGCGGCTAGCTCGGCGCCGTTCTCGGTGTTGACGCTGACGAAGACGCCCAGATCCAGCTCGGGAACCACCACCATGTTGGAGGTGAAGGACAGGGTGCCGCCGGCGTGTCCATAACCTTTGCGGTCGCCGGGCAGGGCATAGGCGATGAAGCCGTGAGGCCAGTCGTTGACCCCGGCCTGGTTGGGGCGCAGCGGCGTGCGGAAGGCACGCGCGGTGGCCGGGCTGAAGATACGGCTCTCGCCAT
This sequence comes from Phenylobacterium sp., assembly GCF_036963605.1. Lineage (GTDB taxonomy): Bacteria > Pseudomonadota > Alphaproteobacteria > Caulobacterales > Caulobacteraceae > Phenylobacterium. The sequence continues at coordinate 10,240 of NZ_JBALUY010000032.1, forward strand.
AGGCGCCGTCGTCCAGCAGGACGATCATGTACCGGGCCATGTCGGCGGCCGTCGATGAGGCCGAGCCTGCGGGCGCCAGGTGGCCGAGATATTCGAAAGGCCGGGCCTCGAAACCCTGTGCCGGCGTCCAGTGGAACCCCTCCGAGACGTCCTGCGCCAGGACCTGGGGCATGGGGGCGGGGATGCCCGCCCGCGGCGGATGGGGTTCGCGGAAGGTCGTGCGGGTCATGCCCAGCGGTCGGGTGATCCTCGTCTCGACCAACGCTTCGAACGGCTGGCCCGTCACATAGGTCAGGGCCTGGCCGGCCAGGCCGACGCCGTAGTTGGAGTAGGTCGGGAAGAGACCGGGTTCGCGCACCCGGCGGGGACGCTCCTGGCGCAGATACTGCGCGATCGGCCGCTCGCGGTTGAAGTCGCGCTCCATGAGCTGGCCCAGGGTGCGGTCCTCGAAACCCGCCGAATGGTCCATAAGGTGGGCCACCTCCACCGGCTGGGCGAAGCCCTGGTCACGGATCTGCAGCGCCTCCGGCAGGTAGAGATTGACCGGGGCGTCGATGCGGATGCGTCCAGCCTGGATCTCGTTCATCAACAGGATCCAGGTGAAGGTCTTGGAGATCGACCCGATACGGAAGAGAGTCCGGTCGGGATCGACGGCGCGCGCGGGGCTGAAGCTGGCATGGCCATAGCCCTTCTTCAGGACGACCTGTCCCCCCTGGACGACCGAGACGGTGACGCCGGCGATACGGTCGCGGGCCATGGCCGAACCGATCACCCCATCCAGATAGGCTTCCAGCTGTTCGGCGGCGAGCGTGGGGGCCGTGGTCGCCTCAGCCGTTTCTCCGGCCACGCCGGTCGTCGTGGTTGGGGCGACGGCCGTCCTGGCCGCCGGGCGCGGGCGCGCGGGCGCGCGGGGCGCGGCTTTGGGATTTAGCTTCTCATAGGGAATCGGCGCGCTGGGCAGTTGCTGAGCCCCGCTGGCCACGGGCAGGCACAGGCCCGCCGCAAGGACGGCCGCCGCAATCTTGGGCAAGATGCGCATCAAGCAGGACTCACTGTCAGATTTCCCCGGAGACCCCTTCTAAGGCGCCGAACCGGAGCCTCCAAGACGGCGCTTCAAGGCGAGGCGGGCGCGGCAAAGGTCAGCAGGGGTAGAAGCGGCCGAAGCTGGGGACCGATCCAGATCTGCGGCTCGGACGGCAGGCGGACGCCTTCATGGATTTCCCGGGCCGCTACGCAGGCCTGCACGCCTGGCGCCAGGGCGGCGAAATGGGCGGCGTCCTTCAGCACCTGGAGAAAGCAGTCATCGAAATAGGGATAGGTGTCGGCCTCCCCGCAGCCGAATGAGGTGCGGTCCGGCCGTGCGGCGGTCAGGATCATCCGGTTGGGCTTGGCCAGGGCCGGCACGAACACGCCGGAGAAACAGGCCGAGACCACCACGACGGTGGGCTTGTCCCCGCAGCTGCGGTCGATCATCAGGCCAAGGATGTTCGGCGGCAGGATCAGGTCTCCCACCACGACCCCTTGCGGGTCGCCATGGGAGGTGAAGTAGACCATGCAGCCGGGCGCCTGCGCCGACTCCGCGCTCAAGGTTTCGTAGATCGCCTTGGCCGTCGCCGGGCGGGCGAGCGCCGAGTCCGGCTTCACGGAGAACTGGCTGATCCGACCGGCGTCGAAGCCTCGGTCGGACAGGCGCGCAGCGATGTCGCGGCGGGCGTTGTCAAAGGCCTTGGTCGGCCCGCCTCCGGCCCCGCGCCAGTCGCCGGCGACCACCACGACGGCCCAGGCGTCGAAGGGGCTGGCGGCCTCGGCCCGCGTCGGCAGGGCGAGGCTCAAGGCGAGCCCCATGGCCAGGGCGCAAATCTGAACGATCAGACCTGCGCGCTGGCCCGCCATGTCAGCTCTTGTAGGACTTGAAGGGGGTGGGCAGGGCCGTCCCCGTGGCCTTGGCCAGCAGGCGGCCGTCGGGATCGTAAAGCTCACCTTCGGTGAAGGCGATGCTGCGGCCCCACTTCACCACCTTGCCGATCCCCTTGATGGTTCCGGGCATGGCCGGGCGCAGGAAGCTGGTCTTCATCTCCAGGGTCGGCGCCACATGGGTCATGCCCGAGGCGACCATGCAGGCCACCGACATGGCCTCGTCCAGCATGGCGCAGAGATAGCCGCCCTGGATCTGCTTCATCGGGTTGAGCAGCAGTTCGGCCTTGGCGTCGAAGGCGACCTCCACCGACTTCTCGGCCTGGCTGACCGCGACCATCCGAAAGCCCAGGGTCTGGGAGCCGGTGGGCTGGTTCTTGGTGCGCAGGAAGCGCGCCAGTATGGCCTCGTCGGTGAGGGTTTCGGCCTCGGGGGCGACGTCGGTCATCGAGATCCTTACTTCTTGCGGAACTGGTCGAGGGAAACGACCTTCTCGGCCGGATCGACGGGCTCGTCCGGCGGGGTGGCTTCGCTCTCGGCGACGGGCTCCGCGGGCTTGGGGCCGACCGTGGGCTGGGCGCCGTCGGCGCCGGCCTCGAACTGCAGCAGGAACTGCACGCTCGGATCATAGAACCGCGTCACCGCCGCATAGGGCACCGACACCCGCTTGGGCTGGCCGCCGAACTTCAGGGTCACCGAAAAGAAGGTCTCGCCGGGCGCCAGGTCCCAGTACTGGTGCTGCAGGACGATGGTCATCTCGTCGGGATATTTCGAGAGCAGGTCTACAGGTCCGGACACGCCGGGCGCATCGGTCTTGAACGTGACATAGAAATGGTGCGCGCCCGGCAGGCCTTCGGGCGAGGCGGCGCGCTTCAGGGCGGCCTTGACCACCCCGCGCAAGGCCTCCTGGGCCATCGCCTCATAGTGCATCTGGTCTTGGGCCGGCGGCTCCTGGGCCATGGGGTCTCCGGGGGTGGGCGCTGCAAAGGTGAGAACCTAGCGCCTGACGCGCGGCGCGCAAGGCGGCGCACGTGGGGGGCGCATGTTCCGGGCGATCTGACGCGCTGACGACACGGATAGGACCGCCAGAAACCAAATGAGGGAAGGTGGAGGGGTTCTGTTGCAAGGCCCCCTCCCGGCCCCGCCTAGCGCTGCTAAGACACTAGGAGTTTAGGTCGAAATCTATCGGACCGCTTACGCAGCCAGACGGACTTCTTCAGCGAAGTTATCGTTCGCATTTAGTTTAAAGGCCCGAAACGGTGGGCCAAGCCGAGAGAAAGCAACACCTTTAGACGTCTGTCGATGCTGATCGGCCCCAGACTTCCCGGCGATACCCGGAGAAGGATTTGGTGGAGCCGCCGGGAATCGCACCCGGGTCCAGTCCGCTTATGACGTGCGCGTTTATCTCCATAGTCCGGCGAACCGGACAGGTTGAATATAGGGCGGCGCCCGGCGGATTTGAAGGGCTTTCGCGCGAGGCTCAGGGGACCCGCGGCGGATCGGCGGGCTTGATGCGACCGCCGCCGGCGATCAGAGCCTCATAGGCTGCCCGCTCCCGCGAAAAGTCTGCGCCATTGGGCAGCAGGACGTCGATGCGCGGCTCATGGCCCATGGCCGCGCCGATGGCGGTCTCCAGCAGATCGGCCGCCTGTCCCGTTTCGGCGTCCTCGCAATCTCGACGCAGCACCCCACCGGCGTCGTCGGTGAGACGAATAAGATCATAGGCCACCCCATCCAGGCAGATCGACCCGACGCTGGCGTTCCCCTCCTGAGCCACAGCGTCCCGGGGACTGTTCCAGACCTCGGCCTCGGCGAGGTCGCGGATGCGGCCGTGATAGCCGGCCGGCAATTCGGCGTCGAAGCCCACCCGTCTTGCGATGTCGGGCTCGCAGCAGGCGCGGCCGGCGCGGACCTGGGCAAAGGCCTTGCCATCTCGGCGGGCGGTCAGGCGGATCACCATCTGTTCGACGGAGTTGGACGGTCTACGCCAGACCTCGAGGATGGCTTCGCCGCCATAGACCACCTGGACCTGCAAGGGCGGCAGGCCCCAGAGGCGATAGAGGGTCGGTTCGATGGGCGTCACCACCGGCGCGGGTCCGCTGCGGGGCAGGCGACGGCGGGCCATGGGATCGGCCGCGTCAGGCGGGGGAGGGCGCTCGGCCTCCCACCATTCCCGCGGGTCCGGCGGCGGATAGGGCCAAGCCGCGCCCGGGGGCTCGTCTGTCGGCGTCTGGGCGAGGCCCGGCGCAGCGGCCATCAGGCTTAGGGCCAGCCCCAGGGCGACCCGTCGCATCGTGATCGCCGCCATCGGCGCCTCCTACATGCCGTCTGCGCCCCGCGTGATGGAAAGCACGCCGGTGCGCGACAGTTCCACCAGGCCGAGCGGCCGCATCAGCTCGGCGAACTTGTCGATCTTGTTCGGCGCGCCGGTGATCTCGAAGACGAAGCTCTCATGGGTGGTGTCGATCACCCGGGCGCGGAAGATGTCGGCCACCCGCAGGGCCTCGACCCGCTCGGCGCCCAGGCTCTTGACCTTCACCAGGGCCAGTTCCCGCTCCAGGCCGTTGGGATCGCGGGTCACGTCCTGGACGTGGCGGGTGGAGACCATCTTCTCCAACTGGGCCTCGATCTGGCCCAGCACATGGGGGGTGCCGCGGGTGACGATGGTCACCCGGCTGGTATGGGCGTTGCGGTCGGTTTCGGCGACGGTCAGGCTCTCGATATTGTAGCCCCGGGCGGCGAACAGCCCGACCAGCCGATGCAGGACGCCCGGTTCATTGTCCACGAGGACGGCGAAGGTGGCGAGGTTCTCCACCTCGGCCTTGTGGTCGAGATCATAGACGGAGGCGGGCTGGGGATCGGGCATCAAGGTCTCTTCTCTAGGCTCGGCCGTTCAGGTGTCACAGGAGCGGCTCAGGGGCAACCGCGGCTGGCGCCTAGATGCGCCCTCAAACACCGGCCTCCTTGGCCAGGGGCGCCCACCATTCCGGATCGTAAGGCGCCCACAAGGGCGTCTGCATCATCCGCACCTCGAGGCGACAGGCGGAGTCGAAGGGCAGGCGCCCCTCATCGTCGGGCCAGACCCACTGATAGGCTTCGGGCGGCGAGGAGGCGCCTTCTTCCTTTCGCCAACGGAGCAGGGCGCCGAAGTTGTCACCGACAAACTGGCTGGGATGCACACGGCGCCAAACACAATCCTGCGCGTCACGAAGCCCCGCAGGGATATTATCGCCCTCTAGCGATAGCCGCCCGGCATTCACGTCCTCCACGAGCTTTCCGAGGAGTTCGCCAGCCGCGCGCGACGAGAGGCCAGCCACACAAAGCTCTGGTGAGCCAAACTTGGCCGAGAGCCCGACCGTATAGGCGAACGCCGGCCCGCTTGCGCCCTCGTCGACAGCGACGACAGTCCAGCCGTATCGATCCAGCTTCCTGCGGATGCCGTTCCACGCCAGCCAGGCAAAGATCATGTCTGTTCTCCGTTTGTTCGGAAGAACGTGCGTCGCTGAACGACGCCTTGTCAATCCTTGGGGACGACTAGACCAGCCGCTTGCCCGCGTCGTCGATGATGGAGCCGAGGTCGCGGGCTTCCTGGGCCAGGATCATCTCGTTGTGGGCCTTGCCCGAGGGGATCATGGGGAAGCAGTTCTCTTCCTTGGTCACCCGGCAGTCGAACAGCACGGGACGGCGGACGGAGATCATCTCGGCGATCTTGTCGTCCAGTTCGCCCGGATGCTCGGCCCGCAGGCCGACGGCCCCGAAGGCCTCGGCCATCTTCACGAAGTCCGGCAGGCTTTCCGAATAGGAGTGCGAATAGCGCTCGCCATGCAGCAGCTGCTGCCACTGGCGGACCATGCCCATCCATTCGTTGTTCAGGATGAAGATCTTGATCGGCAGGTCGTACTGAATGGCCGTGGCCATCTCCTGCATGGTCATCTGGACGCTGGCGTCGCCGGCGATGTCGATGACCAGCGAGTCAGGATGGGCGATCTGCACGCCGACGGCGGCGGGCAGGCCATAGCCCATGGTGCCCAGGCCGCCTGAGGTCATCCAGCGATTGGGGTCTTCAAAGCGGAAATACTGGGCGGCCCACATCTGATGCTGGCCCACCTCGGTGGTGATGTAGACGTCCTTGTCCTTGGCGTGGTGGTACAGCCGCTCGACCGCCTGCTGGGGCTTGATCAGCTTGGAGTCCGGCGCATAGGCGAAGCAGTCCCGCGCCCGCCAGGCCTCGATCTGCTTCCACCACTCGGCGAGCGCGGTCTTGTCCACCGACAGGCGCATGGCCTTCCAGGCGGCGATCATGTCTTCCAGGACGCTGGCGGCGTCGCCGACGATGCCGACATCACAGCGGACATTCTTGCCGATGGATGAGGCGTCGATGTCCACATGGATCTTGCGGGAGGTGGGGGCAAAGGCGTCCAGCCGGCCGGTGACCCGATCGTCAAAGCGAGCGCCCAGCGCCACCATGACATCGCAGTCGTGCATGGCGTGGTTGGCCTCAAAGCTGCCGTGCATGCCCAGCATGCCGAGCCACTTGGGGTCTGAGGCGGGGAAAGCGCCCAGGCCCATCAGGGTCGAGGTCACCGGCGCGCCGGTCAGCTCGGCGAACTCCCGCAGCAGCGCAGCCGCCCGTGGGCCGGCGTTGATCACGCCGCCGCCGGTATAGAGGATCGGCCGGCGGGACTGGGCGATCAGGGTGACGGCCTCGGCGATGCGGCCGGCGTCGCCCTTGACCTGCGGGCGGTAGTCATGGGCGTGGGTCACGGCCTGCGGGCCCTGATAGGCCGCCTTGCCGAACTGCACGTCCTTGGGAATGTCGATGACCACGGGGCCGGGGCGGCCCGAGGTGGCGATGTGGAAGGCCTCGTGCATGATCCGCGGCAGGTCGTCGACGTTCTTGACCAGATAGTTGTGCTTGGTGATCGAGCGGGTGATGCCGATCGTGTCGCACTCCTGGAAGGCGTCGGTGCCGATCAGGTGGGTGGCCACCTGGCCGGTGATGACCACCAGTGGGATGGAGTCCATCAGGGCGTCGACGATGCCGGTGACCGCATTGGTCGCGCCGGGCCCGGAGGTGACCAGGACGACGCCGGGCTTGCCGGTGGATCGCGCATAGCCCTCGGCCGCATGGGTGGCGCCCTGTTCGTGGCGGACCAGGATGTGGCGCAGCCGCGGCTCGGCGAACAGCGCGTCATAGATCGGCAGCACCGCCCCGCCCGGATAGCCGAACAGAACCTCTACGCCCTGGTCGAGCAGCGAGCGGACGACGATCTCGGCGCCGCTCATCATTTCGGTGTCGGCGGCCTCGGGGGCGGTGATGGTCTGGTGGGCGGTCATGACAGTGGCCTTCTTTAGGCTGGCCTTCAGGGCAATAAAAAAGGCCCTCGGGGGGCCTTGGTGCAAGCGACCTTGTTCGCGCCGATCGAAATCGGCCCGTCTAAGGTCGCCACTCAAGTACGGTGCGGACGCGCATGCGCGTTCTCCAGATATAAGATTTCCCGCTCTTCGCATGCTCCCGCCAGGGCGTCAAGGCTCACTCAGAGCAAGAAACTGCCTCCATTGGTCTTCCGGAGTCGTGGCTGAAATCCGCGGCCAGTCCGGGGTCTGGTTGCGGAACCAGGTGGCCTGACGCTTGGCGTAGCGGCGGGTTTCCTGCTGGGCGGCGGCCAGCGCCTGGTCCCGGCTCATCGCGCCGGTCTGCCAGGCGGCGATCTCCCGGAGACCCAGGGCCTTCATGACCGGCAGGGCCGGGTCGAGGCCGCGGGCTATGAGGGCGCCGACTTCCTCGACAGCCCCGGCCTCGAACATGGCGGCCAGCCGCGTATCACAGCGGGCATATAGCGCCTCGCGGGGGGGCTCGACGACGACGCCCCGCCATTCGCAGGGCGCCAGTGGCGCGACGGTGGCGGCCTGAAGATCCGACAGCGAACGGCCGGCGGCCAGATAGACCTCCCAGGCCCTCACCAGCCTCTGGCGGTCGCCCGGCGCGATCCTCCCTGCGGCGGCCGGATCGGTCTCGGCCAGACGCGCCCGAAAAGCGACCTCGCCCAGGGCGTCGAACTCTGCCCCGGCCTTGGCCCGAATGCCCGGCTCGGCGGCTGGAATGTCGGCCAGGCCGTGGGTGAGGCTGCGGAAATAGAGGCCCGTCCCACCGACCAGGATCGGGCTTGCGCCGCGGCCGCGGATGTCGGCGATGATCGGCAGGGCCGCCCGACGCCAGGCGCCGACGGACCAGGCCTCGCCCCCATCGGCCACCCCGAACAGGTGGTGCGGCGCCTGGGCCATCTCCTCCAGCGTAGGTCGAGCGCTCAGGATAGTCAGGTCGCCATAGAGCTGAATGGAGTCGGCGTTGACGATCTCGCCGCCGATTTCCCGGGCCAAGCGCAGGGAGATCGCCGTCTTGCCGCTTGCCGTCGGCCCGCCGATCAGCCAGATGCGGGGCTCCATGGAAATCGCGCTCACCCTCGTCAGTCCGCAGGAGGCCGCCGTCGCCGCGGCCACCGTCCAACTCACCCAAGCGCTCGCAGGCGCGCGCGCCCGCGTCAAGGAACCCCGGCCCCTGGGCCCGGGCGCGGTGGACCTGTCGGTGGAGGCCGAGGGGCTGGAGCCGGTGTGGGCCGCCGTGGAAGCGGCCCTGTCTGAGATGCCGGTGGACGCCTGCGTCCAGTCCTGGGCGGGTCGGCGCAAGCGGCTGCTGATCGCCGATATGGACTCCACCATCATCGGCTGCGAGTGCATCGACGAGCTGGCCGACTTCGCCGGCGTCAAGGCGCAGGTCTCGGAGATCACCGAACGGGCCATGCGCGGCGAGCTCGATTTCGAGGCCGCCCTGCGCGAGCGGGTGGCCATGCTGAAGGGCCTGCCGCTGTCGGATCTGCAGCGGGCCTATGACGAGCGGGTGGCGCTCAATCCCGGCGCCCGGACCCTGGTGCGCACCATGGGGCAGAACGGCGCGCGATGTGTGCTGGTGTCCGGCGGCTTCACCTTCTTCACCACCCGCGTGGCCCAGGCCGCCGGTTTTCACGCGCAGCGAGCCAACACGCTGATCGAGGCCGGCGAGGTCCTGGCCGGCGAGGTGGGCGTTCCCATCCTCGGGCGCGAAGCCAAGCTTGCGGCCCTGCGCGAAGAGGCGGCGGGCCTGGGCATAGACCTGGCTGCGACCCTGGCCGTGGGCGATGGGGCCAACGACCTGGCGATGATCGAGGCCGCGGGCCTGGGCGTCGCCTACCGGGCCAAGCCGGTGGTCGCGGCCCAGGCGCACGCCAAGGTGGACCATGCCGATCTGACGGCGCTGCTCTACTTCCAGGGCTACGCCGCCGCCGACTTCGTCACCGACTGAAGCAGACCTTGATTTCGTTTCGGGCGCGCCTCGAACTATGAGCCTGCCATGACGCTTCCCCGACCCTGCGCCGCCGTCGTGTTCGACATGGACGGCCTGCTCATCGACTCCGAACGTCTGATGCTCGAGGCCATGGGCGGCGCCGCCTTGGCCATGGGCAAGGACCTGCCGTTCCCCGTCTTCCAGAGCATGGTCGGCCTGACCCATGCCCAGAGCGACGGCATCCTGATCGAGCACTTCGGCGATGGGTTCGTGCTCGATGACTATGTGGCCGATGTGCGGGCGCGGTTCGTCGAGGCCCACAAGGCCGGCGTGGCCCTGAAGACCGGCGTCATCGAGATGCTCGACCACCTGGACGCCGTCGGCGCGCCTCGGGCGGTGGCGACGTCTTCGCGCATGAGATCGGTGGAGACTCATCTGGGTCATGCCGGCCTGCTGTCGCGGTTCGACGCCTTCATCACCGCCGAGAGCGTGACCTACGGCAAGCCGCACCCTGAGCCCTATCTCAAGGCCGCCGCGGCCCTGGGCCTCGACCCCCGCGACTGCATCGCCCTGGAGGACAGCCATAACGGCGTCCGCGCCGCCGCCGCCGCGGGCATGATGACCATCATGGTGCCCGACATGCTGGAGCCCAATGACGAGATGCGCGGCCTGTGCGTACGCATCGCCCAGGATCTGCACGAGGTCCGCGACCTGCTGGCTGTGATGGTCCGCAAATGAAAAGCCCCCGATCCGGCTTGAGGATCGAGGGCTGATCGACTTGGCTTAGCGGCCGCCTATCGGGCGCCGGGACCCCGCTCGAAGTAGCGGAAGAACTGGCTGTCGGGCGACAGGACCATGGTCGCATCCCCCTGGCCGATGGAGGCCTCATAGGCTTGCATGGACCGATAGAAGGAGGCGAAGCCGGGGTCGCGGCCGAAGCTCTGGGCATAGATGCGCGTGCGCTGCGCATCGCCTTCGCCTCGGGTGCGGTCGGCCTCTTCCTGGGCGGTGGCCAGGGTGATGGTCACTTCCTTGTCCGCCGCGGCGATGATTTCGCGCTTCTGCTGTTCGCCGATGGCCCGGACCTGGGCAGCTTCCTGCTGGCGCGAGGTCTCCATGCGGCGATAGACCGCCGCCTGGTTGGCCTGGGGCAGGTCGGCGCGCCGGATGCGGACGTCGATCACCTCGATCCCCAGGCGCGAGGATTCTGCTCGGGCGCGCACGTCCTGCAGGGTCCGCTGCATGACCCCGCTGCGCGAGCCGGAGATGATCTCGCTGGACGGGGCCGAGCCGAGCACTTCGCGCAGGGCTGAGTTCACCAGGCGCTGAATCCGGTCGCGGGCCGTGCGGTCGTCGCGCAGGGTGCGATAGTACTGCAGCGGCTCGTCGATCCGGTAGCGGATGAAGGCGTCCACCACCAGGCGCTCCTGGTCGGCGGCGATGATCTCTTCTTCCTCGGTGGCCAGGGCGAGGTTCCGCTTATCGAAGCGCAGAACCTGCTCCATGAAGGGGACCTTCACCTTGAGGCCCGCCGTGGCTTCCGCCCCGGCGTTGACCACGCGGACGGGGTCGCCCAGGCGCACGACGATGGCCTGCTCGCGCTGATCGACCACGAAGAAGGTGTTGGCCAGCAGGATCAGAACCACCACCGCGGCGATGGCGTAGGGGATATAGCGGCGATCCATCATTGGCTGCTCCTCGCGCCGGGCGCCGCCGAGCCGGTTTCAGCCGGCGTGGCGGTCGTGGCGGGCGCGCCGGTGCGCGGCCGGAAGACGTCGGGTGGCAGGATGATCGGGGCGCTGGCGCCGTCGGAGTCGACGATCACCTTGTTCGAGTTCTGGAGCACCCGCTGCATGGTCTCGATATAGAGGCGCTCGCGGGTGACCGCAGGCGCCGAGCGGTATTCGGCATAGATTTGGTCGAAGCGCGACGCCTCACCGGTGGCTTCCCGCACCGCCTGCTCGCGATAGGCCTCGCCGGCCTGGGTGATGCGCGCGGCGTCACCCTTGGCCTCGTTGATGACCCGGTTGCGGTAGGTGTTGGCCTCGTTGACCGCAGATTCCGCGTCCTGGCCGGCATTGGCCACTTCGCGGAAGGCGTCGACCACCTCGGCCGGCGGATTGGCGTTGCGGATCTGAACTTCCACGACGTTCACGCCAGCGCCCCAGGAATCGAGGGTCTGCTGCATCAGTTCGGCGGCCTGAGCCTGAACCTCGCCCCGGCCGCGGGTCAGGATGGATTCCAGGTCCCGGCGGCCGACGACCTCGCGCATGGCGCTCTCGGCCACGGCCTTCACGGACTCTTCCGGGTCGCGGATGGTGAAGATGTAGCGGGCGGCGTCGGCCACGCGCCAGGTGACGCTGAAGTCGAGGTCGACGATGTTCTCGTCGCCGGTCAGCATCAGACTTTCTTCCGGCACGTCTGCGCCGTCGGCGCCGCCGATGTCGATGCGGTTCAGGGAGGTGACGGGCACCTTCTCGACGCGCTCGATGGGGCTGGGAAGCCGGTAATTCAGGCCCGGACCCGCCGAGCGGGAATAGGAGCCGAAGGTGGTGACCACCGCCTGCTCGTTGGGCTGGACCAGATAGAGGCCCGACAGCGCCCAGAGCGCAAAGGCGATGGCCGCAACCGCCGCCACGGCGCCGGGGCGGATCTGATCCCCGCCTGGGCCGCCGAAGAAGTTGCGCAGCCGCGCCATCAGGCGCTCGAGCAGCTGGTTGAGGTCGGGCTGAGGGCCACGGGGTCCGCGAGGGCCGCCGCCGGATCCGGGGCGCCTCGGGCCTCCCGGACCGCCCGACCCGCCAGAACCGCCGCCTTGTTGCGGCGGGTTTCCCCAGGGGCCGGGGTTTACGTTGTCATTCCAGGGCATTCTTTTTGTGCGTCGTCTTTCTGGGTCGCGTCGTCGGGGGACGTCGGGGTGTCGGCGTATCTCGGCGCGGCCGCGATGTTGGGTCCGCAGGGGCGGACTTGTAAACCGGCGCTTGCAGCCGGATATGAGACGGCCAAGCCGCCAACGCAAGCCGAAGCCGACATGAACACATCACGCCTGCCTGACCGCGACGCCCTTCTGGCCCTGCTCGAGGGGGTGCTGGATCCTCGAAGCGGCAAGGGTCTGGTGAGCGCGGGCCTGGTCCAGGGGCTCTCGCTGCGAACCGGTCGGGCCGGCTTCATGATGGAGGTGGCGCCGGGGCTGCTGGAGCTCTACGAGCCCGTCCGCGTCCAGGCCGAGCAGGTCCTGCGCGATGCGCCCGGCGTCGATCAGGCCCAGGTGGTGCTGACGAATTTTGACGGCCCCGGCGAGGCCTCGCCCGCGGCTGCGCCGGCCGCCGCCGAAGCGCCGCCGGCGCCGGGCGTGACCCGGGTGCGCAAGGGCGCGCGTCTGGCCAACGATCCCCAGGCGGCCCCCTCGCCGCCGCCCAACGCCACACGGCCGGCCCATGTGCGCCGGGTGATCGCCGTGGCCAGCGGCAAGGGCGGGGTGGGCAAGTCGACCGTCTCGGTCAGCCTCGCCGCCGCGCTCTCGGGGCTCGGCCTGCGGGTCGGGCTGCTGGACGCCGATGTCTATGGACCCTCAGCCCCGCGGATGCTGGGGGTGGATGGCGATCCGGAATATCATCCCGAAAAGAAGCTGATCCCGCTGGAGGCCTGGGGGATCAAGGTGATGTCCATCGGCTTCATGGTCGATGAGGGCGCGCCGATGATCTGGCGCGGCCCCATGGCGTCTTCGGCTGTACGCCAGATGATGCACGAGGTGTGCTGGGGCGAAGAGGACGCGCCCCTCGACGTGCTGGTGGTCGATATGCCGCCCGGCACCGGCGACATCCAGCTGACGCTGATTCAGAAGATGAAGCTCGATGGGGTGGTCATCGTCACCACGCCCCAGGAGATCGCCCTGATCGACGCCCGGCGGGCGGCGTCCATGTTCGAGAAGACCGCCACCCCGATTCTCGGCGTCATCGAGAACATGGCCTATTTCGCCGATCCGGCCACGGGCGTGCCGATCCCGATCTTCGGCCAGGGCGGCGGCGCGACCGAGGCCGAGCGCCTGGGCGTGCCCCTGCTGGGCCAGATCCCCATCGACGTGGCCCTGCGCCAGGCCTGCGACGACGGGCGACCCCTGGGGGCCACGGCGCCCGACAGCGGCCCGGCCAGGGCCTTCCGCCAGGCCGCCGAAATGCTGCGCACCCGCCTGGGCCTGGCCCGGGGCTAAGCCGGACCAGGCCTCTGTCAGGCCGTCAGGTCAGGCCGCCGCATTGTCCCGGGCGTCCAGGGCGGCGCGGATGGCGGCGTGCTTTTCGGCGTTCATGCCGTAGCCGAAGAAGCAGGCCCCGCCGATCAGGACGAAGATGATCGGCGCGAACAGGTAGCACATCTCCAGGCCGAAAATGGCCTCCGGCGTATTGGTCACATTGTCGGCGGCGTTGTAGCCCACCAGTGACAACACCGGAAAAATGATGCCCACCGAGATGGCCGCGCCGACCTTCTGGGTGCTGGTCACCATGGCGTAGAGCAGGCCGGCCTGCTCCTTGCCCTGCTCGAGCCGGATGGCGTCGCCCACATCGGCGACCATGGCGCGGACCAGCACGATGAAGGCGCTGGCGGTGAAGCCGACGGCGAACATGCCCAGCGCCGTAGGCAGGAACAGGCCCTTGGGAATGGCCATCAGGATCGTCTGGAACACCGCATAGGCCACCGTCGCGCCCATCAGCGTCTGGTGCTTGCCGAACCGCTGGGCGAGCTTGGCCCAGACCGGCGCCCCCAGCAGGCCCGCGCCGATGAACGGCACCAGCAGGATGGAGACCTGGGCGTAGTTGAACGCCTTGGCGTCGTGGAAGAAGAACACATAGATCGCCGCCGTTGTGCCGGGGCCGAGCGCCAGGGCGAGGTCGGCCAGGATCAGTCGGATCATCTCCGGCCGCTTCAGGGCCTGCCAGTATTCCTTCAGGTCGAAGGTCTCAGCGGCGTTCCGGGGCGCGACCTTTTCCGGTGAGAGCAGCACGCAGAAGGCGGTGGTCAGCGGAATGCCAAAGATGATGATCCAGCCGACGGTGGGCATGCTGTCGCCCGAACCCGGCTCGACCGCGCCCCCCGTAAGGGCCGGCAGCAGAAGCAGCCCGACTGCGCCGGCCACGCCCACGGCGTGCATCCAGCCATAGACCCGCGAGCGCTCGTCATAGCTGGTGGCGATGGCCGAGGCCCAGGCCGCATGGGCCAGGGTCACGATCGACAGGGCCGAATAGATCACCAGCAGCCAGAGGATCAGATAGCCTTCGCCAGCCCCGACGGGCGGGTTGAACAGCTTGTAGGCCCCGAACATCATGATCGGCACGCCGCCGATCACCCAGGGGCGGTAGCGGCCGATGGGGGTGCGGGTGCGGTCCATCAGGGCGCCGACGATGGGATCGAAGGCGATGTCGATCAGCCGCACGATGGTGAAGGCTGCGCCCACGGCGATCAGGCTGATCCCGATCTCGCCGGCGAAGTAGCGCGGCAGAAAGACGCCGAGCGCCAGAGCCAGCACGGCGAGCGGAATGCCGGTGCTCGAGAAGGCCAGGACCGTGATGAGGGATAGACGGCCGCCGCCGCGGGGCGCAGCAGCGCCCAGGGTTGAAGCACTCACTGGAACGTCTCCAAATCTATGATTTTGGCGCAAGCTTGGCTGCGCGATTATGCGGTCAAGCAAACGCCCGCTTGCGGCGGGGCGCAAGCGGGCGGGAAAGATATAACGGCGTTTGTTTTTTCAGGTCTTCCGGGGTTCGATCAGCGGCGTCGGGATCGAAGGCTCGCTGGCCAAGGTTTCGATCACCGGTGCGTTGTCATAGAGGGCGTCGCGCTCGTCCAGCTCCCGGCGGATCTCGCTATGGCGGTCTTCGCCCAGCTTGTAGCCGATGAAGCAGAGGCCCCCCAGGGCGACAAAGAAGATCGGGCCGATCAGGAAGGCCAGCTCCAGGCCGCGCACCGCCTCAGCCGAGTTGGTGGCCCCGTCGGTGGCGTTGTAGCCCACCCGGTCGAGCACGGTGAAGGTCAGGAAGACGGCGAAGGCGCCCGAGATCTTCGAGGTCAGGGTGGTGATGGCGTAGAGCAGGCCCGAGCGCTCCTTGCCCTGTTCCAGCCGCACCTCGTCGGCGACGTCGGCGGTCATGGCCCGGGTCAGCACCTGGAAGCCGGCCGCCAGGAAGCCGGCGGTGAACATCTGGAAGGCGCCGATCATCATGTCGCCCTTGGGCAGGAAGGGCAGGAGCACCAGGGACAGGGCGTAGCCGGTCGTGGCCACCATTACCGCGCGATGCTTGCCGATCCGCATGGCCAGGCGGCCGAGCAACGGCGCGCCGCCGAAGCCGGCCACGATATAGACCGCCAGCAGGGCGCTGGCCTGGCTGGTGGTGAAGCCGCGGCTGTCGGTGAAGAAGAACAGGTAGAGCGCGCTCATCCAGCCGGGGCCCAGCGACAGGCACAGGTCGGCCAGCACGATCCGGCCCATGGAGGGCCGGGCGATCAGGCGCCAGTATTCCTTCAGCTGGAATTTCTGCTGGCCCGGCACGTCGGGCGAGATCTTCTCCGGCGTCAGGGCGACGACAAGCCAGACCGCCAGGGGCGTCAGGATCATGACGAACCAGCCCATGGCCGGCACGCCCTCCGCCTCATCCCGGCCCAGGGCGGCCACGATGAAGGGCATCAGCAGCACCAGAAGAGCGCCCATGACGCCCACGGCCGTCATGATGGCGAAGACGCGGGACCGGTCGTGATAGCGCGGCGCCAGCGTCGCGGCCCAGGCGGCGTGGGACAGATGCAGGATCGAGGTGCCCACATAGAGAATCAGGAGCCAGAAGATCAGCCCCGCGACCCCGCCGGACGGCGAGATGAAGAGCATGAAGATGGCCAGCATCAGGATCGGCGCGCCGATCATGGTCCATAGGCGATAGCGGCCGAACCGGGTCCGTGTCCGGTCCATGGCCATGCCCAGCAGGGGGTCGAGCGGAATGTCGATCATCCGCACCAGGGCGAAGGCCGAGCCGACCGCCAGCAGGCTGATGCCGATCTCGCTGGCGAAGTGCCGCGGCAGATAGACCGACATGGCTATGGTCAGCGCCGATAGCGGCAGGCTGGTGCAGGCGAAGGCGAGGATCGTCGACAGCTTGAGCTGTCGCGCAGGGGCGGGCGCGGCCGCGTCGGTCTGTGCCACTCTGGCGTATCTCCCATTGGTCGGCGACGCCTCTGGCGGGCGTTGTTCCGGCCCCTAGGTTACGCGCGTTCACCTAGGTCAATGCAAGGGCTTTCGGCAGACTTGGCCTTAAAGCAGAACGGGCGGCCCCTGCGGACCGCCCGTCGCCTGAATCCGAGGCTGAAGTTCAGGCTTAGCCGCCGGACATTTTGCGGAAGAACTTCTGGCTCTGTTCGCCGCCGGCGTTATAGGCCTGCTGGCCTTCGGGATCGGAGATCTTGGACCAGTTGTCGCGGACTTCCTCGACCGACAGGCCGCCTTCGCCCAGATAGACGCCCTCGGTCTCATAGATGCGCGACAGGGCGAAGGCGCCCGCGCCGGCGGTGAGGATGGCGCCGGTGGGAGCCTCTTCCGAGCAGAGATAGACTACGCCCGGGGTCACATATTCCGGCTTCAGGCGCTCGAGCACCGCAGGCGGCATCAGGTTCTCGGTCATCCGCGTGGCGGCCACAGGCGCGATGGCGTTGACGTGGATGTTGTTCTTGGCGCCCTCAAGACGCAGGGTGTTCATGAAGCCGATGATGCCCAGCTTGGCCGCGCCATAGTTGGACTGGCCGAAGTTGCCATAGAGGCCCGAGGACGAGGTGGTCACCACGATGCGCCCGTAGTTCTGCTCGCGCATGATCTCCCAGGCGGCCTTGACCGGCTTGACCGTGCCCATCAGGTGGACGTTCAGCACCAACTCGAAGTCAGCGATTTCCATCTTGGCGAAGGACTTGTCGCGCAGGATGCCGGCATTGGCGACGATGACGTCGATGCGGCCCCACTGGTCCATGGTCTGCTTGATCATGTGAGCGACGCCGGCGTCGTCGGTGACCGAAGACCCGTTGGAGATGGCTTCGCCGCCGGCGGCCTTGATCTCTTCCACCACGGCGTCGGCCGCGCTGGAGGAACCGCCCGAGCCGTCCACCGAGCCGCCCAGGTCGTTGACCACGACCTTGGCGCCGCGCCGGGCCAGCTCCAGAGCATGCTGACGGCCAAGCCCGCCGCCCGCGCCGGTCACAATGGCCACTTTGCCGTCGAAGCGGATATCCGCCATGGAAGTCTCCCGAAGTCAGGTGAAGGATTGGCGCGGTTGTGCGCGGCCCAACCCTTCTCCGTCAAGGCGTTGCTGCGTTGCGGCGAGCGCCTCTCAGCTGGCCTGAGCCGCCGGTGCGGCCGGGCGAAGGAACTTCACCAGAACGCGCTGTCCGACCAGGAAGGGGGCGCCGTCGGCGCTGACCACGACCTCCACCACCCGGTCGTCGGTGCGCTCGGTGGGATCGTCGGAGACCAGCTTGCGGGCGCCGAACACACCGGCGCGGCGGATCACCTGGCCCTGGAAGGTCTTGCTGGGATCGGCCTCCGAGGCGATCTGCACATCCTGGCCGACCTTCACATGGGGCAGGGCGCCCTCGGCGATTTCGGCGCGGACGATCCGTTGGCCAGCCGGCTCGAGGTCGAACATGTTGGAGACGTTCAGGGTCGAGGCGCCCGAGCCCGGATTGGCGTAGCGGCGGACGATGATCCCGTCGGCCGGGGCGCGGATGACGCTGAGCTCCAGGTCGTACTCGGCCTCGTTCAGCCGGGCCTGGGCGGTGGCCACCGCAGCGCGCTGGGCGGCCAGCCGCGCCTCGGCCTGGCGGATCACGTCCTGAGACTGGTCCAGCTTCTGGCCGGCCACGAAGTTGGAGGGCGCCAGGGCCTGAAGGCGCTCATGTTCGCGCCGCGCGGTGGACAGCTCCACCTGGATCAGGGCGATCTGGGACTGGGCCTGGGCCACCTCAGCCCGGGCGCGGGCGGCGGTCAGGCGGGGTTCGTCATCCTCCAGCTGGGCCAGAACCTGGCCCTCCTGAACGGCCTGACCTTCCTGGACCAGGACCTCGCGCACGATGCCGGCGCGCCGGGCGGCGACCTGGATCAGGCCGCCCTCGACATCGGCCTTGCCGTTGGCCACGGCGACGAAGGGGCTCTGCGGCGCGGCCTTGGCGGTCTGGGCGGCCTCGGCCTCCTTCTTGTCGTTGGCCTGGCTGGTGAGCACGAAGGCCCCGCCGCCCAGCACGATCACGGCGGCGGCGGCGAACCAGACGGTCTTGCGGCGGAAAAAGGCGGGCATGTCGTTCAGGCCTCGGTCAGGGTGGGTTGCGAAGCGGCCGCAGCGCCGGGCGCGGTGCGCCGGTCGTCCAGGATGCGGCCGTCCTCGATGTGGATGATGCGGTCGGCATAGGCTTCGAGCCGCGGGTCGTGGGTGACGCAGATCACGGCGGCCCCGTGCTCCTTGGCGGCCCGCTGCAGCAGCTTGATGACGATCTGGCCGTTCTCGCCGTCCAGCGCCGAGGTGGGTTCGTCGGCGAACAGCAGGCGCGGGGCCTTGGCCAGGGCGCGGGCGATGGCCACCCGCTGCTTCTCGCCGCCGGAGAGTTCGGACGGCCGCTGGTTCAGTCTGTGGCCGAGCCCGACCTCTTCCAGGGACACGACGGCCCGGCGCCTCGCCTCGGCCTTGGTCAGGCCCGTGTGCTTGAGCACCGTGGTCACCTGCTCCAGGGCGGTGAGGGCGGAGAACAGGTTGAAGCCCTGGAAGATGAAACCGCAGTGGTCCAGGCGGAACTTGTCGATCCGTCCGGTGCGCAGGCCCCAGAGGTCCTGGTTCAGCGCCTGTACCTGGCCCTCATCCGGGCGCAGGAGGCCCGAGAGGCAGGCGACCAGGGTCGACTTGCCCGAGCCCGATGGCCCCATGACCATGGTCAGGTCGCCGTGGCGGGCGTCGAAGTCCACCGACTTCAGCACCTCGATATAGGTCCGGCCGGTCTTGAAGCGCTTGCACAGGCCCGTGGCCCGGATGGCGTCGTCGCGGTGTGGGGCAGAGGTCATCGCAGCAGATCCGCCGGTTGGCTTTTCTTCAGGACGCCCAGGGACATCAGTCCCGAGGCCAGCGAGATCAGGAGGAGCAGGATGGCCACGCCGACCACCCAGCCCAGCGGGAAGCCCATGGGCAGCCCCGCGCTTTTGGCCAGCAGCGAGACCAGGAAGGTGAAGACCGCCGTGGCCGCCAGGCCCACGACGCCGACCCAGAAGGACAGCTCCAGCACGATCAGCCGCAGGGCGCCCATGGACACGCCGAGCGCCCGTAGGCTGGCGAACTCCTTGATATTGGCCATGATCGCCCCGCGCAGGGTCTGGGAGGTGATGCCGACGCCGATCAGGAAGCCGAGGAAGACCGAGAAGCCCAGCATGATCCCGATGATCTGCTCCTTCATCAGCGCCCCTTCATTGGCCTGGGCGAGTTCGGGCCGGGTCCAGGCGCGATAGCGGCCCTCGGCCACGGCGTTGAGCTGGTCGCGGACGATCTCGGCGCGGGCCGGATCCTTGATCTGGATCATCAGCGGGCCGACCTTCTCGCCGTCGTCGGCCATGCCCAGCAGCCGCAGGGTGTCGCGGGAGACGACCACCGAGGGCTGGTTGATGGAGGGATAGCCGTCGATGAAGGCGCGGATGTTGACCGTCTTGCCATTGAGGGTGGCCTGGTCGTTGAGGGTCACGCCCATGCGCGCCTGGCTGCTGCGGTCGATCACCGCGGCATAGGGCTCCAGCAGGGCGATGCGGACCTCCTCGGGATAGTCCACCGGCAGGGTGACGGCGCCGGGCACGGGGTCCACCACATCGACCTGGACAAATTGGGTGACCTGCTTCTCACCCTCTTCGGGGGTGTTCATCCAGCGGCCGCCGCCGCCGTCCATGGCCGCCACAGAGACGACCTCCGGATGCAGATACATCTGGGGCAGGAGCCGGCGGGGCAGGCCGTTGGAGCCGGAATTGATCAGGCTCTCCGACTTGGCCGGCAGCACCATCAGCTCGGCG
The DNA here is from genome assembly GCF_036963605.1 of Phenylobacterium sp. Classification (GTDB taxonomy): domain Bacteria; phylum Pseudomonadota; class Alphaproteobacteria; order Caulobacterales; family Caulobacteraceae; genus Phenylobacterium. Next base: position 30,534 of record NZ_JBALUY010000032.1, read on the forward strand.
CGCGAGCGGTCGATGGTCGCCGTCGCGGCCTGGACGATGCCTGTGAACATGCCCACCTGCGCCAGGATCAACAGGCCCGAAAAGGCGAGCGCGATCACGGCCGCCAGATAGCGGCGCCATTCGTAGATCAATGTGGCCAAAGCCAGTGACATGCCCGTCCTCCTCGCCTGGAAGGAGTGGCTGGGCCGGGCCTGCAACCCAAGTTAATTCGAGGTAAGGCAGCGCTCTCGCCGTAGTCAGCCGGCGCTTGCGCTGTTACGGCGGTTACAGGTGGACCCTAAAGGGTCCAGGACGCCCAAAGAGACTCGAGCACGATGAAAGCAGCCCTCCTCGCCGCCAGCGCCTGCGGCGCCCTTTTCTCCCTGAGCGCCGGCCAGGCCCAGGCCGACGAAGGCATGTGGACCTTCGACAACTTTCCCGCCGACAAGGTCCAGGCCGCCTATGGCGTGACCATCGACCAGTCTTGGCTCGACCGGGTGCAGGCCGCGTCCGTGCGCCTGACCAACGGCTGCTCGGCCTCTGTGGTCTCCGATCAGGGCCTGGTGCTGACCAACCACCACTGCGTGGTCTCCTGCGTGCAGGACCTGTCGAGCGCCGAAACCGACTATGTGCAGGACGGCTTCCTGACCACCGGCCGTGAGCAGGAGCGCGCCTGCCCCGGCCAGCAGGCCGAGATTCTCACCGAGATCACCGACGTCACCGACACCATCCGGGCCGCCGGCGAAGGCCTTTCGGGCCAGGCCTTCAACCGCGCCCGCGACGCCGCCGTCGCCAAGCTGGAGCAGGAGACCTGCGCCGGGGACGAGCGCTATCGCTGCCAGGTGGTCAGCCTGTATCGCGGCGGCCAGTACAAGCTCTACAAGTACCGCCGCTACGCCGATGTGCGCCTGGTCTTCGCCCCCGAAATCGCGACGGCCTTCTTCGGCGGCGACCCGGACAATTTCAACTTCCCCCGCTTCAACCTCGATATGGCCTTCCTGCGCCTCTATGAGGACGGCAAGGTGGTCGAGACGCCCGAACATCTGACCTGGGTCTCCCGCGCGCCTCGAGAGGGCGAGCCGACCTTCGTCTCGGGCAATCCCGGCTCCACCGACCGTCTGCTGACCGTGGCCCAGCTGGAGAGCCAGCGCGACCTGGCCATTCCGGTGAGCCAGCTGCAGCGGGCCGAGCTGCGCGGGCGGCTGATCCGCTTCTCGGAGGAGAGCGCGGAGAACAAGCGCATCGCCACCGACCCGCTGTTTGGGGTGGAGAACAGCTTCAAGGTCTTCTTCGGTCGCCAGTTCGCCCTCAACGATCCAGCCTTCATGGCCGACAAGCGGGCGGCCGAGGCCGAGCTGAAGGCCAAGGTCGCCGCCGACCCGGCCCTCGCCCGCGAGATCGGCGACCCCTGGAGCGAGATCGAAGCCGCCCAGGCCGCCTATGCCGAAAACTACCTGCCCTATCGCCAGATGGAGGCCGCCGCCGGCGGCGGATCGAGCCTGTTCGGCTATGCCCGCACCCTGGTGCGCGCGGCCCAGGAACGGGCCAAGCCCAATACCGAGCGCCTGGCGGAGTATTCCGAGGCCCGCCTGCCGCTCCTTGAAAAGCGCCTGCTGGACGTCCGGCCGATCGACAAGCCCCTGGAGGAGATGTTCCTCAGCTTCTGGCTGTCCAAGACCCGGGAATATCTGACCACCGATGACCCGGCGACGCAGCTGCTGCTGGGCAAGGACAGCCCCGAGGGCCTGGCTGAACGCCTTGTCGCTCAGTCGCAGCTGGACGATCAGGCGGTGCGCGAAGCCCTTTGGGACGGCGGTCTGGAGGCTATCGAAGCCTCGAACGATCCGCTGATCCAGCTGGCCCTGCGGATGGATCCCATGGCGCGGACTGTGCGCGAGACCTGGGAGACCCAGGTCGACGCGCCGACGGCGCGGGCCGCCGAACGTGTCGCCGCCGCGCGTTTCGCCGCCTATGGGGACGAGGTCTATCCCGACGCCACCTTCACCCTGCGGCTGTCCTACGGCCAGGTTCAGGGGTGGACCTATCGCGGACGCACCATCCCGGCGACCACCACCTTCTCAGGCCTCTATGAGCGGGCGACCGGCGCCGAGCCCTACGCCCTGGCGCCGCGCTGGATCGCCGCGCAGGACAGGCTGAATCCGGATACGGTGTTCAACTTCGTCACCACCAACGACATCATCGGCGGCAATTCCGGCTCGCCGGTGGTCAATGCGCAGGGTGAGGTGCTGGGCGCCGCCTTCGACGGCAACATCCACTCCCTGGGCGGCGACTATGGCTATGACGGGACGATCAACCGCACCGTCGTGGCCGCCACCTCGGCGGCCACCGAGGCCCTGGAGAAGGTCTATGGCCTGACCGGCCTGCTGGACGAACTGCTGGATCGCTGAGGTTGGATCTGCGGGCGGGGCTCAGCCTCGTCCGCAGATCCAACCTCAAACGCCGGGGGCGTCGAGGATCGGGATGCGACGCTTGGCGCGCTTTCGCACGAGCCGCCAGCCCAGCGTTCCCACCGTGCCGGCCACGGCCAGGGCGATCAGGCCCAGCGTCAGCGGATCGACATGGTCGAGGATGTCGAGCTGCTCCAGGCCCTTGGCGGTCAGGTAGCCCGGCGTCAGGGCGGCGAACACCCAGACCACCGCGGAGATCACATTGGCGATCTGGAAGTCTCGGACCGGCATCCGCGCCATGCCGACCACGGCGGGGACGAAGGCCCGCATCGGTCCGATGAAGCGGCCCACATAGATGGTGATCACCCCGAACCGGCGACAATAGAGCCGCGTCAGGGCGAACTGGCGGCGGTACCGCTTCAGCCAGCGGTGGCGCAGCACGCGCATGCCCAGCCTGCGGCCGATGAAATAGGAGATGGCGTCGCCGATGATCGCGCCGGTGATGCAGCCCAGCAACACCGAGACGGGATCCAGCACGCCGGTGGCCAGCAGCCCCCCGGTCAGCACCAGCATCGGCGTGGCCGGGATGAAAGCGCCGAGAATCACCAGGGATTCCAGCACGATGAACAGACCCAGCACCAGGCCGGCCCAACCGTGATTGACGCGGATGAACTCCGCGACCGGTTCAAGCATGGATTCCATATCGGGTTCCCGTAGACGTCTGGCGCGGGCATGGCCGGGCGTCGTGGCATTCTAGTGGCAAAATCTGTCAGCGGGTTAAAGGTCGCCCGTTTCGGGTCCCATGCTTTTGGCCCGGCGCCGAGGAAGTGCGCAGATCGCTGACCTAGGAGCCAGACGTCTTGTCCGACGTCTGCGCGGCGTCCAGGCGCTGCTGGAGGGCGCCGAGCGCCTCGCGCAGGGCGCCAAGCTCGCCGAGGTCGCCGCCCAGGCGGCAAACCACTTCGCCCGGGATGGGCTGGGCCTTTTCCCGAAGGGCGGCGCCTTTCAGGGTCAGGGAAATGATCACCCGGCGTTCGTCGCGGGGATCGCGGGCGCGGTCCACCAGGCGCTGGGCCTCCAGCCGCTTGAGCAGGGGGGTCAGGGTGCCGCTGTCCAGGTCCAGGGCCTGGCCGAGCTCGCCGACGCTGCGCGGCGCGGTCTCCCACAGGGCCAGCATGACCAGGTACTGCGGATAGGTGAGACCCAGCGGCGCCAGCAGGCTGCGATAGAGGCGGGTCACCCGGTTGCTGGCCCCATAGAGGGCGAAGCACAGCTGCAGGTCGAGGCGAAGGGGATTGACCCCTTCGCCCTTCGCGCCCGTCGCCGGACCCGCGCCTGTCTCTCGTCTGGTGGAGTCCTGGTTCACCGCACCGTCGTGGTCAGCTGCACGTCGATATTGCCGCGCACCGCATTGGAATAGGGGCAAACCTGGTGGGCTGTCTCCACCAGTTCGCGGGCGGCGGTCTCGTCCAGGCCCTCGATCTCGGCGGCCAGGGCCACGCCCAGGCGGAAGCCGCCGCCATCCTTGGGGAACAGCTGGACGGTGGCGGTGACCGCGGCGTCCTTCAGACCAAGCTTCTGCTGGCGGGCGACGTGGCGCACGGCGCTCTCGAAGCAGGCGGCGTAGCCGGAGGCGAAGAGCTGTTCGGGATTGGCGCCATTACCGCTGCCGCCCAGAGCCTTGGGCATGGCGAGATCGGCCTTGAACAGACCATCGGCGGTCTCGACGTGGCCTTCCCGGCCGCCGACGGCGCGGGCGCTGGTTTCATAGAGAGGGGTCATGGGGGAGTTCCTTTTCAATCTGAAGCAATTAAATTGTGTACAATTTATCTTGCGTCAAGAGGAGGCGCCTGACTTTCTGCGGCGTCTCATCCCTTGCGCCGGACAAGGCCTTGCTCTTCAAGGACATGGCGACGGCCGCCACGACTGGCGGGCCGGGCTTGGGGAGGCTTGATGTTCCGACTGGAAAACGCCCAGAGCGTTCTGGGCCTCGTCCTCGTCCTGGTGGTGTGCTGGGCGATGTCCGAGGACCGCTCGCGCTTTCCCTGGCGCCTGGCGCTGGGCGCCCTGACCGTCCAGATTCTGCTGGTGCTGGGCCTGTTCGGCCTCCCGGGCGCGCGATCTGTGGTGCGAGGGATCAATGCCGGCGTCGATGGCCTGGCTGCGGCCACGGCCCAGGGAACCCAGTTCGTGTTCGGCTACATGGCCGGCGGCGCCCAGCCCTATGACGTCACCAATCCTGGCGCCCTGTTCGTTTTCGCCTTCCAGGTCCTGCCGCTGATCCTGGTGATCTCGGCGCTTTCGGCCCTGCTCTGGCACTGGAAGATCCTGAAATGGATCACCCAGGGCTTCGGCTTCGTATTCCAGAAGACCATGGGCCTGGGCGGCGCCTCGGCGCTCGCCGTCGCGGTGAACATCTTCCTGGGCATGATCGAGAGCCCGATCGTCATCCGCGCCTATCTGGACAAGCTGACCCGTTCGGAGGTCTTCCTGATGATCGTGGTCGGCCTGGCCACGGTCGCCGGCTCGACCATGGTCGCCTACGCCACCATCCTGCGCGAGGTGCTGCCCAATGCGGCGGCCCATGTGCTGGTGGCCTCCATCGTCTCGGCGCCCGCCGGCGTGCTGCTGGCCCGGATCATCGTGCCGGAGAAGAAGGGGCAGGGGGGCTACTTCGCCGATTACGGCTCGCTCCTGAAATACGACTCCTCCATCGACGCCATCTCCAAAGGGACGATGGATGGCCTGACCGTGGCCCTGAACATCTCGGCCATCCTGATCGTCTTCGTGTCCTTCGTTGCCATCGGCAACGGCCTGCTCAGCGCCTTCCCCGACGTGTTGGGCGCGCCCCTGACCATCGAACGCGTGCTGGGCGTGGTGTTTGCGCCGCTCGCCTGGCTGATCGGCGTGCCCTGGGCCGAGGCGCCGCAGGCCGGCTACCTGCTGGGCGTCAAGCTGATGCTCACCGAGTTCATCGCCTTCATCCAGCTGGGCGGCGTCCCGGCCGAGGCCATGGGGGAACGCACCCGCATGATCATGACCTATGCGCTCTGCGGCTTCGCCAATATCGGTTCGGTGGGGATCACCGTCACCGGCATGGGCGTCCTGATGCCCGAGCGACGGGCCGAGATCATCGGCATGGTCTGGAAGGCCCTCATCGCCGGCTTCCTGGCCACCTGCATGACCGCCGCCGTGGTCGGCGCCATGCCCCGGGAGCTTTTCGGCCTCTAAAGGCCCAGCGCTTGACCGCCGCTGCGTCAGGGCGCCTCTTTTCGACGCCTGACCATCCAGGAGAAGTCGCCATGAAGATCTATGACACCCAGCGCGCGCCCAATCCCCGCCGGGTCCGACTGTTCATGATCGAAAAGGGCATCGAGGATGTGGAGATCGTCCCGGTCAGCCTGCTGGAAGGCGCCCACAAGCAGCCGGACTATCTGGCCAAGGCGGGCCTGGCCAATGTGCCGATGCTGGAGATGGACGACGGCACCTGTATCACCGAGTCCCTGGCCATCTGCCGCTATCTGGAAAGCG
>NZ_JBALUY010000033.1:0-35740 GCF_036963605.1 Phenylobacterium sp.
GCGGCGGTGACCGGGGGAACCTCCACCACCAGGTCCATGCGGTCCATCATCGGCCCGGAGATCTTGCGCTGATAGTCGCTCTGGCAGCGGGGCGCCCGGCCACAGGCGCCGCGGCCCGGGCCGCCGACCCCGCAGCGGCAGGGGTTCATCGCCGCGACCAGCTGGAACCGCGCCGGATAGCGCACATGGGCGTTGGCCCGGGCCACCACCACCTCGCCGGTCTCCAGGGGCTGGCGCAGGCTGTCCAAGGCCTGGGCCGAGAACTCCGGCAGTTCATCGAGGAAGAGGACGCCATTGTGGGCCAGGGAGACCTCGCCCGGCTTGGCCTTCAGGCCGCCGCCGGTCAGGGCCGCCATGCTGGCCGAGTGGTGCGGGGTGCGGAACGGGCGCTGGCGGGTCAGTTCGCCCTTGGCGATCAGGCCGGCCACCGAATGGATCATCGAGGTCTCGAGCAGCTCGGCCGGCGACAGCGGCGGCAGGAGGCCCGGCAGGCGGGCGGCCATCATCGACTTGCCCGAACCCGGCGGCCCCATGAACAGCAGGTTATGGCCCCCGGCCGCGGCGATCTCCAGGGCGCGCTTGGCGTTCTCCTGCCCCTTCACGTCGCGCAGATCTGGCGCGCGCTCGCCCTCCACCACCGGGCCGGCGGTGGGCGGGGCCAGCATCTGGGTTCCGCGGAAGTGGTTGACCAGGGCGATCAGGGACGGCGCGGCCAGGATGCGGGTGTCGCCGGACCAGGCCGCCTCGGCCCCGCAGGCCTCCGGGCAGATCAGGCCCAGCTCCATGCCGCCGGCGGCGACGGCGGCGGGCAGGGCGCCGGCCACCTGGACGATGCGCCCGTCCAGGGACAGCTCGCCCACCGCGGCCCAGCCGTTCAGGGCGTCGGGGGGAATGATGCCCATGGCCGACATGACCGCCAGCGCGATGGGCAGGTCATAGTGGCTGCCTTCCTTGGGCAGGTCGGCCGGCGCCAGGTTGACGATGATCCGTCGGGCGGGAAGGGCGAGACCCAGGCCGGCGAAGGCGGCGCGGACCCGTTCGCGGCTTTCGGCCACCGCCTTGTCGCCCAGACCCACCACCACGAAGGCCACGGCCCCGCCGGTGAGCTGGACCTCCACATCCACCCGCCGGGCCTCAACCCCCTCGAAGGCTACCGTCACCACCCCCGCCACGGCGCGTCTCCCCGTTCGCATCCCCCCGGGCTCAAGGCCTATTTAGGGGCGAATCTATCCACAGAGCGTCGCAGGGCGAGGCTCATATCGGGAACGAAGATAGAACACAATGGGAAGGCGAGGCAATGACCAAACGCAACCTCACCCCACGGCAGCTAGACTATGCCTGAGCACGGATGGCTTCCACACGCTCCCACATCCGTTCGGTGGCGTCCACGCCGGTGAAGGCCTGGAGCTGCCGCGCGCCGGTGGGCGAGGTGACATTGATCTCGGTGAGATAGTCGCCAATCACGTCGATGCCGACGAACAGCAGGCCGCGGGCCTTCAGCTCCGGACCGATGATGTCGCACAACTCGCGATCGCGGGCGGTCAGCTCCACGGCCTCGGCGCGGCCGCCGACCCGCAGGTTGGACCGAATCTGGCCGGCGCCGGGCACCCGGTTGATGGCGCCGACGGGCTCGCCGTCCACCAGCAGGATGCGCTTGTCGCCCTTGGAGACGGCGGGGATGAACTTCTGGGCGATGACCTGCTCGCGGCCGATCAGGGCGTGCAGCTCAAGCAGCGCGTCGAGATTGGGATCGTCGGCCAGCAGGCGGGCCACGCCGGAGCCGCCGCCGCCATAGAGGGGCTTGAGCACGATGTCCCCGTGCTCGGCGCGGAAGTCGTAGATGGCCTCGATGTCGGAGGTGATCAGGGTCGGCGGCTGGACGCCGGGGAAGCTGGTGACGAACAGCTTTTCCGGGGCGTTGCGCACCTCGGTGGGATTGTTCACCACCAGGGTCTTGGGGTGGATGGCGTCGAGAATGTGGGTGGCGGTGATATAGGCCATGTCGAAGGGCGGATCCTGCCGCAGCAGGACCACATCCATCTCGGCCAGGTCCCGGCGCTCCCAGTCCCCGAAGGTCGCGTGGTCGCCCTTGACGTCCTGCACCTTCACCGAACGGCCCCGGGCCATGGCCTTGCCGCTGTCCAGAGACAGGCGGTCAGGGGTGTAGACCCAGAGGCTGTGCCCCCTGGCCTGGGCGGTGAGCATCATCAGGAAGGTCGTATCCCCCGCGATGTTGATCGATTCGAGCGGGTCCATCTGGACGGCGACCTTCAAGGCCATGGCGGGCTCCCCGTGTGACATGCGGCCTTCGACGACCGGGCTTCGGACATAGGCGGGCCGGGGCCTGAACGCCAGACGCCGATGTGCGATCGGTGGGCTTCAGTTGATCTTCAGGCGTACGCGCTCGCGCTGCGCCCGCGCCGCCAGGGCCGCCCCGTGGTCCAGTTCGCTGGCCCGCCCCAGGGCCTCCAGCGCCCCGGCCAGGGCGCCCTGGCCCTCACGTGCTGTCGCCACATCCAGCCACGGCCGATGATCCTTGGGATCGAGCAGGGCGCGCCGTAGGGCCGAGCGCTCGGCCCTGGGGAAGTCGCCCATGGCGGCGGCGGCGGCGAAGATGTTGTTCTGCAGGCGGATCAGCACCTCGCGGTCGTTGGCCGGCGCCATCAGCAGATCCAGGCGGTCAGCCACATTGGGGGTCAGTCCGGCATGGAGGGCGCGGCGGGTGAGTTCAGAGGGCAGCACCACGCGCCCCTCGCTGAAGGGATCCAGGGCCAGGGGGCCGTCGCGGGTCTCGATCCGCAACAGGAAATGTCCGGGAAAGTCGACGCCCTTGACGTTCAGCCCGCCTTGCTTGGCCACATGCAGGTAGAAGATGCCCAGGGACACAGGCATGCCCTTGCGCCGCTGGGCCAGGGCGATGACGTCGGTATTATCCGGGTGCTCGTAGGTGAACAGGTCCCCTGACAGGCGCAGGTCCCCCGACATCGCCTCGGCCAGGGCCTCCTCCGGGCTTTCCCAACGCAAGCGCGCCATCAGGCGCTCGACTCCTGCGGCCGCCAGGTCCCGCACCGCCTGGGGGTCCCGCGTCGGATCCTCATGCAGGGCGCAGGCGATGGCCGCCTCCAGCAGGGGAAAGGCGTTTTCGTCCGTCGTGGTCCCGGCCTGGAGCAGGACGGCCTCGGCCTCGGCCCGCATCATCGCCGCTGGCTCATCAGGCGCCGTTCCAGGCGTCGGGCCGGTGCCGCGGCAGGCGGCCCGGCGCCAGCGCGATCAGGTCCAGGCGCACGGCCAGGTCCTTCAGACGCGGACGGGCCCCCGCCGCGGCCTGGCCGGCCCGGCGCAGGCGGTCGCGCTGCTCCGGGGTCACGGCCGCAAGGGCGGCCTCCAGGGTGGTGCGGCTCTTGACCTCGACCACCGCCAGGACCCGACCCTTCTGGGCCAGCAGATCGATCTCGCCCAGGCGGGTCCGCAGGCGAAAGCCCAGGATGCGATAGCCCTTGGCCATCATCCAAAGAGCGGCCCAGGCTTCGGCCCGGCGCCCCGAACGGCGGGCAAGGGCGCCGCGAATCCGCCGCGCGGCCGTACGTGTCGACGGCACGGGCGTGGTCACTCCGCCTGCTCCGCCTTCAATTCCAGAGCCCGGCGATAGAGGTCCCGCCGCGACAGGCCCAGGGCCCGGGCGACCTCGCCCGCCGCCTCGGCCGGCTTCAGCCGTGAAAGCGCTTCGGCGAGCGCCCGGTCGGCGTCGTCGGCCGTGGCTTCCTCCTCCCGGCCAGGGCCCACGAGGATTACGATCTCGCCCTTGGGCGCCGTCAGGCTGGGATCGGCGGCCAGCACGTCCAGGGGGCCGCGCACCACCGTCTCGTAGAGCTTGGTCAGTTCGCGGCAGACCACCGCCTCGCGGGGGCCGAACACCTGCGCCATGTCGGCCAGGCTATCGCCCAGGCGAGAGGCGCCTTCGAAAAAGACCAGGGTCGCCCGGATGCCGGCCACCTCCTGCAGGAAGGCGCGGCGCCCGGCGGTCTTAGGGGGCGGAAAGCCGGCGAACAGGATGCGGTCCGATGGCAGGCCAGCCACCGACAGCCCCGCCAGCAAGGCCGAGGCGCCGGGAATGGGATGGATGGGAAAGCCGGCCGCCGCGACCTCTCGCACCAGCCGGTAGCCGGGGTCGGAGATCAGCGGCGTCCCGGCGTCCGAGACCAGGGCCACTCGGCCCCCCTGCTCCAGCACCGCCAAGGCCTTGGGCCGCGCCCGTTCGGCGGCGTGTTCGTCGTGTCGCTCCATACGGCCGGAAATCTTGAAGGCCGCCAGCAGCTTGCCGGTCACCCGGGTGTCCTCGGCGAGGATCAGGTCAGCCGCCGACAGCACGTCCAGGGCGCGCAGGGTGATGTCGCGTAGGTTGCCGATCGGCGTCGCCACGACATAGAGCCCTGGCGACAAGGGCTGGTCGGACAGGGGTGGCGGAGCGACAGGGTGAGCCATGGGGGGCAGGGTTCGCCGGTCGGAAGCAGCAAGGCAAGCGTCGCCGTCAGACCAGCAGCCGTCGGGTCACATGGTCAAGCACCAGCCGTCCCGCTGGGGTGGCAGACAACTTAAAGTTGTTATCCCGCAACAACCCCTCCGCCACAAGGCTTTTGACCCGGTCGTGGGTCGGCGAGAGGCCCAAAACAGGCACCTCATGATAGGGCACGCCCGCCTCGATCCGCAGCCCGCTCAAGACGCGCTCCTCGGCCGCCTCGGTAGCTGAGAGCGCCTCCATGAGGGCGAATCCGCGCCCTGATTCGGCGACCTCCTCGATATAGGCGGCGGGCCGCGCCTGCGCCTCGGTGGCGTGGCGGCGACCGACGAGGGTGAGGCGCCCGTGCGCGCCGGGGCCGACGCCCACATAGTCCCAGCCCCGCCAATAGACGAGGTTATGCCGCGAGCGCGCCGCCTCGCCCCGGGCGTGGTTGGACACCTCATACGCCTCGAAGCCGGCGGCGGTGAGCGCCTCCTGAGTGGTCTCGAAGAGCACGGCGGCGGCCTCGTCGTCCGGCGGAATCAGCTGCCCGCGGCGCACCGCCCGGTCGAAGGCGGTCCCGGCCTCAATGGTCAGCTGGTAGGGCGAAATGTGTTCCGCCCCGTAGCTCAGGGCGTCTTCCAGCTCGGCCGCCCAGGCCTGCGGCGTCTGGCCGGGGCGGGCATAGATCAGGTCCAGGGACACCCGGCCGAACGCCCGGGCGGCGACCTCCAGGGCGCGGCGGGCGGTCGCCGCGTCATGATCGCGGCCCAGGAACCGAAGGGCGTCGTCATCCAGAGCCTGGACGCCGAGGGACAGCCGGCCGACGCCGGCCTGAGCGAGGGCTGAGAACCTCCGGGTCTCGCCATCGGTGGGATTGGCTTCCAGGCTGACCTCCAGGTCCGCCGCCGGCGTCCACAGGCGCCGGGCCGTCTCCAGGATCAGGGCCACGGCGTCCGGGTCCATCAGCGACGGCGTCCCCCCGCCGAAGAAGACCGAGACCAGGGTGCGTGGCCCCGTCAGCTCCGCGTGGGCGGTCAGGTCCCGGAGGATCGCTTCCACGAGGGCCGCCTGTTCACCGCGCCGCCCGCGGTCGCGATAGACATTGAAGTCGCAGTAAGGGCAGATCCGCGCGCAATAGGGCCAGTGGACATAGACCCCCAGGGGGCCCCCCTGAGGCGGCGGCCCAGGCTCGGTCAAAGGAGCGCGGCCTTGAGCTTCTCGAAGGCCCGCGCTCGGTGGCTCATGGCGTCCTTGGCCGCAGGCTCCATCTCGCCAAAGGTCAGGGCGCCGCCGTCCGGCGTGAAGAGCGGGTCATAGCCGAACCCCCGCTGGCCCCGCCCGGGGAAGGTCAGCTGGCCGTCCACCCGTCCCTCGACCACCAGCGCTGGCCCGTGGCCTGGCCAGGCCACGGCCAGGGCGCAGGTGAACCAGGCGGCGCGGTCCTCAAGCCCGGTGGCCTGCAGGCGCTCTTCGACCTTGCCCATGGCCAGGCCGAAGTCCTTGTCCGGACCGGCCCAGCGGGCGGAATAGACGCCGGGCGCGCCGTCCAGAGCGCGCACGCTCAACCCGGAATCATCGGCCAGCGCGATCAGGCCTGAACCGCGCGCCGCGGCGCGGGCCTTCAGCAGGGCGTTGCCGACGAAGGTGGTTTCGGTCTCTTCGGGCTCGGGCAGGCCCAGCTCGCCGGCGGTCACCAGGTCGAAGCGGTTTTCCAGGATCGCCGCCAGCTCCCGCGCCTTGCCGGGATTGTGGGTGGCGACCACCAGCCGGGCGCCGGGTTCGAGCTTCAGGGCCATGGCCGTCCTTTCCAATGAGGCCGCGGAGCATAGGCGCCCGCCAGCGCCCTCGCAAACGCTCGCGGCCTGCGCCGGGCTGCGTCTGTCCACATGAAGAATCCGTCACTTCGTTACGTCGATTTAATATCGTTTTTCGATAATTTCCTTGATCGAAAAACGGCATGCCCATATCGAATACCGACATGGAGCCAAGGCGCTCCGCCGCACTTTCCCGCCGCAAGGCGACATACAGAACCTGGAGCTGCCTCATGAACACCTTCCGCGCGTCCAACGCCTTCGACCGTTTCGCCCTGGCCTGCGCTGTCTGCCTCGCCGCCCTGCCGATCCTGACCGTGGTGGCCGGCGCCTCGATCCTCTAGTCTGACGCCAGCGGCCAATCCAAGGGGGGCGTAGCCATGCGGGCGATGGGGCCAGGCTCGGTTTCGAGCTTTCTGAAAATCATCCTCGACGTGGTCTTCGTGGCCCTCTGGATCGGGGTCAGCGTCGCCGGCGTCCTGATGCTGGCGGCCCTGCTCTTCTCCTTCAATCCCGACCTGCTGGCCGACATCTCGGTCACGGCCGGGGGCGAGGAGGTGGTCAACCGGGGCCCGGTGGTGGCTGTGGGCCTGATGGCGGCGGCCGCCTATATGGGCGGGGTGCTGGTGATCGTCGCCCAGCTGCGGCGCATCTTCGCCACCCTGACCGCCGGCGACCCCTTCCACCCGGACAATGTCCGGCGTCTGCGGGTGGTGGGCCTGATCCTCGCGGGCCTGGAGCTGGGACGCTACGCCTTCTGGGCGCTGTCGACCTGGATCCTGCCGGCCTCGGAGGCCGTTGAGCCGACGCTGAGCCTGACGGCCTGGTTCTCGGTGCTGGTGGTCTTCGTGCTGGCCGAGGTGTTTCGCGAAGGCGCCCGCCTGCGCCGCGAAGCCGAACTGACCATCTGAGGAGCCGACCGTGCCGATCCGAGTGCTTCTCGACCGCGTGCTGCTGGAGCGGCGCATGTCGCTTACCGAACTGGCCGATCGGGTCGGGGTGACCATCGCCAACCTGTCGATCCTCAAGACCGGCAAGGCCCGGGCCGTGCGTTTCTCCACCCTGGCGGCCCTGTGCCGCGAACTCGACTGCCAGCCGGGCGACATCCTGCACTACGAGCCCGGCCCGGCCGACGAGGGCTTCGAGGACGACGACGAGACCTGAGCCCCCGCTCGTGTTGCGTCGCCACAACACATCCCCGTGATATTGCGTCACGGCCGTCAGAAATTTGCCGACTGCCGTTGCAGGGTGGGGGCTCTGGTCCTATATGCGATGCAACATTGTTGCACTGCACACTGAAAGGGGCAGAACATGTTCGCCAAGCTCCAACGTCTGATCGCCCGCTTCATGGCTCCGCTGGCCTATGAACTGGGCCGCATCCCGGCCACCGCTCAGCGGAACCTGCTGATCGGCTTCTAAGCCAGGCGCTCTCTCCAGAGCCCGACCCAAGATAGAAGAACGGCCGGATGCGCACCCCGCATCCGGCCGTTCTGCGTTTCAGCGTGGGCGACGGCGCAGCGCCACCTACTCCCCATCATGGTCGGGCCCTCCCCGACCATCCATGAACACCGAGCCAGCCGCCGTGCGCATGGACCCTCGGATCAAGTCCGAGGGTGACGAGCGTGGAGTGGCAAGGACGCGTGCGCCCCCAAAGACCTGCGCCTCAGCGGGCGACAGCGGCCCGCTGCATCTCGAACAGTTCGCCCATGCCCTTGCGGGCCAGGCCGAACAGGGCCTCGAACTCGGCCTGGGTGAAGCCGCGCTTCTCGCCGGTGGCCTGGATCTCGACGATGTCGCCGGCCCCGGTCAGCACGAAGTTGGCGTCGGCCTCGGCGTCGGAATCCTCCTCATAGTCCAGGTCGAGGACGGGGACGTCCTGGTGGACGCCGCAGCTGACCGCGGCCACCTGGTCGAGGATCGGGTCGGCGGTGATCAGGCCCTCGTCCATCAGGTAGCGGGTGGCCAGGCGCAGGGCGACCCAGGCGCCGGTGATGGAGGCGGTGCGGGTGCCGCCATCGGCCTGGATCACGTCGCAGTCGAGGGAGATCTGGCGTTCCCCAAGGGCTTTCATGTCGGTGATAGCCCGCAGGGAGCGGCCGATCAGGCGCTGGATTTCCTGGGTGCGGCCAGACTGCTTGCCCTGGGCGGCCTCGCGGCGGCCGCGGGTGTGGGTGGCGCGGGGCAGCATGCCGTACTCCGCCGTCACCCAGCCCTGGCCGCGGCCGCGCAGGAAGGGGGGCACCCCCTCCTCCAGGCTGGCGGTGACCAGCACCTTGGTGTGGCCGAAGCTGACCAGGCAGGAGCCTTCGGCATAGCGGTTCACCCCGGTCTCCAGGGTGACGGCGCGCAGCATGTCGGGGGCGCGTTGCGAGGGGCGCATGGCGAGAACCTTTCCTGAGGTCGTATCGGACGTGGTATCGAGGCCGCACGGGCGCGGCGTGACTTGCACGGACGTGGCGCGCGCTTATCCTAAAAACCGACCGGCCCGTCCATGGGCCGCCCGCAACTCGCTCACATCACACCTCGCTCGCACCCTTAAGGCCCTGGCCGCCGATCGTGACCACACCACTGCTCTCCCGCGGGCCCTCGCTCGCCGAACTGGACGAGCGGGCGCGCGACATCTTCCGCCGCATCGTCGAGAGCTATCTCGACACCGGCGAGCCGGTCGGCTCGCGCACCCTGTCCCGCGGCGGGGTCTCCCTCTCGCCCGCCTCCATCCGCAACACCATGCAGGACCTGACTCAGCTCGGCCTGCTGGGCGCGCCGCACATCAGCGCCGGGCGGCTGCCGACCCATGCGGGCCTGCGCCTGTTCGTCGACGGCCTGCTGGAGGTCGGCGATGTGGGGGAGGATGAGCGGCGGCTGATCGAGACGCGCCTGCGGGTGCAGGGCCGCAGCTTCGAAGAAGCCCTGAACGAGGCGTCTTCCCTGCTGTCGGGCCTGGCCGGCGGAGCCGGCGTGGTGGTGACCCCGGTGCGCGACGCCGAGGTCAAGCATGTGGAGTTCGTGGCGCTGGGCGGCGACCAGGCCCTGGCGGTCATGGTCTTCGAGGACGGGGTGGTGGAAAACCGCCTGATGGCGCTCGGCGCCGGGGTGACGCCCTCCTCCCTGCAGGAGGCCTCCAACTTCCTCAACACCAAGCTGCGCGGCAAGACCCTGGACGACGCCCGCAGCGAGGTCAGCCTCGACCTGGACCGCTCGCGCCAGGAGCTGGACACCAAGGCCGCCCGGCTGGTCGAAGACGGCCTGGCCGCCTGGGGCGGCGGCGAAGGCTCCGACCGCGCCCTGATCGTGCGGGGACGCGCCAACCTGCTGGGGGACCGCGAGGCGCTCGAGGACCTGGAGCGGGTCCGCATGCTGTTCGACGATCTGGAGCAGAAGGAACAGCTGATCGGCCTGTTGGACGGGGTGCGCGAGGCGCAAGGGGTGCGCATTTTCATCGGCGCCGAAACACGACTCTTCTCGCTTTCGGGTTCCTCCGTCATCGCCGCACCCTATATGACGGGCCGACAGAAGGTTCTGGGCGCGATCGGGGTGATCGGCCCGACCCGCCTGAACTACGCCCGGATCATTCCGTTGGTGGACTACACCGCCAAGGTTCTGGGCCAGGTGATGAACGCGTAAGGAAAGAAGCATGACCGACGATCACACGCCGGCCGAAACCGAAGCCGTCGCCGACGCCGCCATCGAGATGATGGAGGCCCTGAAGGCCGAGAACGCCTCCCTCAAGGAGCAGGTGCTCCGCTTCGCCGCCGAGGCCGAGAACACCAAGCGCCGGGCCGAGCGTGAGGCCAATGACGCGCGCGCCTACGCCATCCAGAAGTTCGCCCGCGATCTGCTGAGCGCCGCCGACAGCCTGTCGAGGGCCACGGCCGCGGCGCCGGCCGATCTCGAGGACCCGGCGGTGAAGAACTTCGTGCTGGGCGTCGAGATGACCGAGAAGGCCCTGCAGAGCGCCTTCGAAGGCAATGGGCTGAAGAAGATCGACCCGTCCCGCGGCGAGAAGTTCGACCCCCACAAGCACCAGGCGATGATGGAGCAGGCCGCCGAGGACATCGGGGCCGGCGGCGTCCTGCAGGTGCTGCAGACCGGGTATGAGCTGTTTGGCCGCATCGTGCGTCCGGCCATGGTGGTCGTGGCGGCCAAGGGCTCGGGTCCTGAGACCAGCGCCCCGCAGGCCGACGGCGCGGGCGGCAATCCCTATGCGGCCGACGACAGCGGCGAGGCCGGCGGCGCGGTGGACACCAAGGCCTGATCCGATAAGCCCCTGGCGCAGTCGCCAGGGGCTTTCGCCTGCCCAGCAAATGAGTAAAGTCCCAAGTCCCTTCCATCGGGGGGCGCCGGGGAATCGCCCTTCCGGCGCATGGAGGTTCGGACCGCAACATGAAGCTTACCATCGAACGGGCGGCGCTCCTGAAGGCGCTGGGTCACGTGCAGAGCGCCGTCGAGCGCCGCAACACCATCCCGATCCTGTCCAATGTACTGCTCTCGGCCGAGGGCGATCGGCTGAGCTTCTCGGCCACGGACCTGGACCTGGAGATCATCGACGAGGCCCTGGCCCAGGTCGATCAGCCCGGCCAGATCACCGCGCCGGCCCACACCCTCTATGAGATCGTCCGCAAGCTGCCCGAGGGGGCCGACGTCTCCCTGAGCTTCACCGGGGAGGACCCCCGCCTGACGGTCCAGGCCGGGCGCTCGCGCTTCAACCTGCCGGTGCTGCCGGCCGGCGACTTCCCGGTCATGTCGGCCGAGGGCCTGTCGGCCCGCATCGGCGTGGACGTGAACGAGCTTATCCGCCTGATCGACAAGACCCGCTTCGCCATCTCCACCGAGGAGACCCGCTACTATCTCAACGGGCTCTATCTGCACGTGGTCAATGACGGCGGCATCCAGAAGCTGCGCGCCGTGGCCACCGACGGCCACCGTCTGGCGCTCGCCGAAATGCCCGCCCCGGAAGGTTCGGTGGGCGCGCCGGGCGTCATCGTGCCGCGCAAGACCATCGGCGAGGCCCGTCGCCTGCTGGATGACGCCGGCGAGCAGATCGACCTGCAGCTCTCGCCCCAGAAGGTTCGCTTCGAGCTGGGCGCCACGGCCCTGACCTCCAAGGTCATCGACGGCTCCTTCCCCGACTATGGCCGGGTGATCCCCAAGGACAACGACCGCATCCTGCGGGTGGACAACAAGCTGTTCGCCAAGGCCGTCGACCGGGTGGCCACCATTTCAGCCGAGAAGAGCCGTTCGGTGCGCATGGCCATCGAGCCCGGCCGGATCATCCTGACCGTCCGCAACATGGAGGCCGGTCAGGCGGTCGAAGAGATCGAAGCCGACTATTCGGGCGACTCCTTCGAGCTGTCGTTCAACGCCCGCTACATCCTGGACGTCACCGACCAGATCACCGCGCCGGAGGCCGAGTTCCGCTTCGGCGGCCCCAACGATCCGGCCCTGGTGCTCGATCCGAGCGACGGCGACGTCCAGTATGTGCTGATGCCCCTGCGGGTCTAGAGCGCGTTCCGATAAGTGGGAACCGGTTATCGGATCAAAACGCGCTCAAGTTTCAAAGTTTAGAGCCTGATTCAACGATCAGACGGCACCGTCTGATCGCATCAGGCTCTAGGCTTCGGCCTCAGCCCGAAGACGCCGGGCCGCCTCGACCATGGCGGCCACGGCGGGCTTCACCTCGGCCCAGCCGCGGGTCTTCAGGCCGCAGTCGGGATTGACCCACAGCTGCTCGGGCGACAGCCGCTGGCCCGCCAGGCGCAGCAGGTCGGCCATCTCCCCAACTGACGGCACCCGCGGCGAGTGGATGTCGTAGAGGCCAGGGCCGATCTGGGCCGGGTAGCGGTAGTCGGCGAAGGCCTCAAGCAGCTCCATCTGAGACCGCGCCGTCTCGATGGAGATGACGTCGGCGTCCATCTGGCCGATGGCGTCGATGATCTCGTTGAACTCCGAATAGCACATGTGGGTGTGGACCTGGGTCGCAGGCCTCGCCACCGCGGCGCTGAGCCGGAAGCACGCCACCGTCCAGTCCAGATGCGCAGCCTGCTCGGCTCGGCGCAGCGGCAGGCCCTCGCGCAGGGCCGCCTCGTCGATCTGGATGATCGCAGCGCCCGCCGCCTCCAGGTCGGCCACCTCGTCGCGGATGGCCAGCGCGATCTGACGGCAGGTCTCCTGGCGCGGGATGTCGTCGCGGACGAAGGACCACTGCAGGATGGTCACTGGCCCGGTCAGCATCCCCTTCACCGGCCGGCGCGTCAGGGACTGGGCGTAGCGCCACCAGTCGACGGTCATGGCCTGCGGCCTCGCCACATCCCCATAGATGATCGGCGGGCGCACGCAGCGCGAGCCATAGGACTGCACCCAGGCATGCTCGGTGAAGGCGAAGCCCGACAGCTGCTCGCCGAAATACTGGACCATGTCGTTGCGCTCGAACTCCCCATGCACCAGCACGTCGAGGCCTGCGCTCTCCTGCCAGCGGATCGCCATGCGGGTCTCGGCCTCCAGGAAGGCCTGATAGGCGCCGGGCTCGAGCCGGCCCCTGGCTTCGTCGGCGCGCGCCTTTCGCACCGCCTGGGTCTGGGGAAAGGAGCCGATGGTGGTGGTGGGATAGGCCGGCAGGTTCAGGGCCTGGGCCTGCAGGGCCAGGCGTTCGGCCACGGGCGCGTCCCGGTCCGCCATCTGCGGCGTCACCGCCGCCATCCGGGCCTGGACCGCCAGGTCGCGGACCTTGGGCGAGGCCCGGCGGGCGGCCTGGGCGGCGTCCGACGCGGCCAGGGCCTCGGCCACGGCGCCGCGCCCCTCGTTCAGGGCGCGGGCGAGGATGGCCAGCTCCTCCAGTTTCTGCACGCCAAAGGCCAGCCAGCTTGCCACCTCGGGATCGAGCCTGGTCTCGGCGGAAAGATCGATGGGGGCGTGCAGCAGGGAACAGGACGGGGCCAGCAGGATCCTCCGGCCGCTGGCGACCACCGGTTCAAGCCGGTCCAGCAGGGCGGCGAGGTCGGCCCGCCAGACATTGCGCCCATCCACCACGCCCAGCGACAGGACGAGGTCCGGGCAGGCCCTGGCCAGGGCCTGGTCCAGGTCGCCGGGCCCCCGCACCAGATCCAGATGCAGTCCCGCCACGGGCAGGGACAGGGCCAGGTCGAGATTGTCGTCCAGGCCCGCAAAATAGGGGGTGAGCATCAGCCTCAGCCCTGGCGCGGCCTCCGCCAGGGCTCCATAGGCGCGGGCGAAGGCGGCGCGGTCCTTGTCGTCGATGTCGAGCGCCAGGGCCGGCTCATCCATCTGCACCCAGTCGGCGCCGGCCGCCGCCAGCCGCCGCAGGATCTCGCCATAGACCGGCAACAGGCCGTCCAGCAGGCCGCGGGGGTCCGAGCCATCCCGGGCCTTGGCCAGCTTCAGCCAGGTCACCGGGCCGATCAGCACCGGCCGGGTGTGGCGACCCTCGGCTCGGGCCTCGAGGAACTCGTCCACCGGCTTGGTGGAGGCGAGCGCGAAGGTCTGACCGGCGGCCACCTCGGGGGCCAGGTAGTGATAGTTGGTGTCGAACCACTTGGTCATTTCACAGGCCGTGGCGTCCTGGCCACAGCAGCCGGTCTCCTGCTCGCCCGACCGGGCCCCGCGGGCCATGGCGAAATAGAGCGCCAGCCCCTGAGCGCCTGTGAAGCGCGGCGGGACGGCGCCGACCATCAAGGTGGCGTCGAGCACCTGGTCGTAGAGGGAGAAGTCGTTGCTGGGCAGGATGTCGACCCCCAGCTCGGCCTGGCGGGCCCAGCCCTCCTGGCGGAGGTCGGCGGCGGTCTGCAGGAGACCAGCCTGATCGAGGCGGCCGGACCAGAAGCGTTCGAGGGCTGTCTTGAGCTGGCGGCGGGGGCCGATGCGGGGAAAGCCCAGATTGGCGACCAGGACGGGTTGAGCGGCGGGCATGGGATCTCCTTCGCCGGCGCAGCACGCGCAGGCGGGACTTTGAGGGCTGGGATCTGGAGGCGGGTCTGGGGAGCGCGGGCCGACGGCTTAGGTGCGCCGACGGCCCCATCGCATTCGACGTGGGGTCGGGATCAGCTTCGGCTCTGGCGAAGGCGCCATGGCGGCCTCCCGTTCAGGTCAAGGACAGGACGGAGGCTTTGCGGCAGGCGCGGGCGGGCGCAGGGATCGCCGTGAGACGAGAGTCCGGGCGTGCGCACGATGCGACCCGCCGGGACCCCCCGCCCGTGGACGTTATCTGACGCGGCAGGTCTCCTGGCTCGCGGGTCGAAGCGGCTGTCTGGCCTTCCCGACGGGGTCTCCGTCAGTGACACGATCGACAGCCGCTCGCCGCTTACAGTTGCGGGGACAGCTCCGGAGTCGGGGCATGGCAAGACCCTCACCGGATTCCCTCTTAGCTCCGGGTCCGAAGACCCGCAGAACCGCGACCCTGTCACCTAAGCCCAGGACGGAACCCGCGTCAAGAGACACATAAAGATATCCTTATGCGATTATACGCCATGGCTGACCGGAGACTTCGCTCCGGATGCGGAAACCGGCTATGAGCCGTACGTGATCCCCGCCGCCCTCACCCGCCTGACCCTCACCGACTTCCGCTCCTATGTCCGCGCCGAGCTGGAGATGGACGGCCGCCCAGTCGTCCTGGCCGGACCCAATGGGGCGGGGAAGACCAACCTGCTGGAGGCGGTCTCCCTGCTGACGGCGGGACGCGGCTTGC
The DNA here is from genome assembly GCF_036963605.1 of Phenylobacterium sp. GTDB lineage: Bacteria > Pseudomonadota > Alphaproteobacteria > Caulobacterales > Caulobacteraceae > Phenylobacterium. The sequence goes on from NZ_JBALUY010000033.1 coordinate 15,011, forward strand.
GTGGCGCGCCCATGGTCGAGCTCGGCCGACGCCTGCCCGGCGAGGCCAAGGGCCGGGCCTGGGCGGTGGCCGCCGAGATCCGGCTGGGCGAGGAGACCCTCAAGGTCGGCACCGGGGTGGAGGCCGCCGGCGCGGCCCGACGCACCGTGCGGCTGGAAGGTGAGACCGTGACGCCGGGACGGCTGTCGGACCTGCAGCGCCAGGTCTGGCTGACCCCGGCCCAGGACCGCCTGTTCCTGGAGGGCGCCGCCGAGCGCCGACGGTTCTTCGACCGCCTGGTCTATGCCGCCCGCCCCGGTCACGCCGCCCAGGCCAGCGCGTATGAAAAGGCCCAGCGCGAGCGCATGCGCCTGCTGACCGACGGGCCGAACGATCCAGCCTGGCTCGGCGCCCTGGAGGCGCGGATGGGTCTGGCCGGCGCGCAGATGGCCGTCGCCCGGGCCGCCAGCCTCGCCGACCTGCAGGCCGAGATCGACAGCCGCGGCGAGCGACCCTTCCCCCAGGCGCGGCTGAGCCTCACCGGGGAGTGGGAGCAGATGGCCAGGGACGGGGTCGAGGCCGGTGAGATCGAGGGCCGGCTGGTCGCAGCCCTGGCCGCAGCGCGGGAGCGAGACGCCGCCGCCGGCCGCGCCCTGACCGGCCCGCACCGGGGGGATCTGGCCGTCATCCATCTGGAGAAGGACCGCCCGGCGGCCGAATGCTCCACCGGCGAGCAGAAGGCCCTGATCCTGAACCTGGTCCTGGCCCAGGCGGCGAGACTTTCGCGTGCAGAATCAGCCCCAAACCCTATATTGTTACTGGATGAAGTCGCAGCACACCTGGACCGCCGACGGCGAGGGGCCCTGTTCGACGAAATCGAGGCGCTCGGCCTGCAGGCCTTCCTGACCGGAACTGACGAGCACCTGTTCGAAGACCTTCGCGGCCGAGCCCAGGGCGTCCGGGTGGACGCTTCGGGCCTGGCCCTACTGGACGCGTAAGAAGAACCTCATGAGCGACGAGACCCAAGGCGCCGGCGAAACGCCGACGAGCAACGGCCAAGCCGAATATGGCGCGGAATCCATCAAGGTCCTGAAGGGCCTGGATGCGGTGCGCAAGCGGCCGGGCATGTATATCGGCGATACCGACGACGGGTCTGGTCTGCACCACATGGTCTATGAGGTGGTGGACAACGCCATCGACGAAACCCTGGCCGGCTATGCCAGCCGCGTCGAGGTGATCCTCAATGGCGACGGTTCGGTCACCGTCACCGACGACGGTCGCGGCATCCCGGTGGACATGCACGAGGGCGAGGGCGTCTCGGCCGCCGAGGTCATCATGACCCAGCTCCACGCCGGCGGGAAATTCGACCAGAACAGCTACAAGGTTTCCGGCGGCCTGCACGGGGTCGGCGTCTCGGTCGTCAACGCCCTGTCGGACTGGCTGAAGCTCAAGATCTATCGCGGCGGCAAGGCCTATGAGATCGAGTTCCGCCGCGGCGACACCGTCTCGCCCCTGGTGGAGACCGGCGAGGCGCCCATGCGCGAGAACGGCCTGCCGCTCTCGGGCACCGAGCTGACCTTCTATCCCTCGACCACCACCTTCGCCTTCATCGACTTCGACCGGAAGACCCTCGAGCACCGGCTGCGGGAGCTGGCCTTCCTCAATTCCGGCGTCACCATCTGGCTGAAGGACTTCCGCGGGGCCGAGCCCTTCGAGGAGGTCATGGCCTATGAGGGCGGCATCGAGGCCTTCGTCCGCCACCTGGACAAGGCCAAGACCCCGCTGATCCGCGATCCGATCGTCATCCGCGGCCGCCGCGAAAACGTCGAGATCGACCTGTCGCTGTGGTGGAACGACGGCTTCCACGAGAACGTGCTCTGCTTCACCAACAACATCCCGCAGAAGGACGGCGGCACCCACCTGGCGGCCTTCCGCTCGGCCATGACCCGGCTGATCACCTCCTATGCGGAAAGCTCCGGCGCCACCAAGCGCGAGAAGGTCTCCCTGTCGGGCGAAGACGCCCGCGAAGGCCTGACTTGCGTCCTGTCGGTCAAGGTGCCCGATCCCAAGTTCTCGTCCCAGACCAAGGACAAGCTGGTGTCGTCCGAAGTGCGCCCCGCCGTCGAGGGCCTGGTGTCCGAGGGGCTGTCGACCTGGTTCGAGGAACATCCGAACGAGGCCAAGATCATCATCCAGAAGATCGCCGAGGCCGCCGCCGCCCGCGAGGCGGCCCGCAAGGCCCGCGACCTGACGCGGCGCAAGTCGGCGCTGGACATCACCTCCCTGCCCGGCAAGCTCGCCGACTGCTCGGAGAAGGACCCGGCCAAGTCCGAAATCTTCCTGGTGGAGGGCGATTCCGCCGGCGGCTCAGCCAAGCAGGCCCGCAACCGGGACAATCAGGCCGTCCTGCCCCTGCGCGGCAAGATCCTGAACGTCGAACGCGCCCGCTTCGACAAGATGCTGTCTTCGGACCAGATCGGCACCCTGATTACGGCGCTCGGCGCCGGCATCGGCCGCGACGACTTCAACATCGACAAGATCCGCTACCACAAGATCGTCATCATGACCGACGCCGACGTGGACGGCGCCCACATCCGCACCCTCTTGCTCACCTTCTTCTACCGGCAGATGCCGCAGGTGATCGAGCGGGGCTATCTCTATATCGCCCAGCCGCCCCTCTATAAGGCCACGAAGGGCAAGTCGGTCCGCTACCTGAAGGATGATCCCGAGCTCGAGGCCTTCCTGGTCAATGAGGGCGTCGATGGCGCCACCCTGACCCTGGCCACCGGCGAGCAGCTGGCCGGTCCCGACCTTCACGCCCTGGTTCAGACCGCCCGCGGCGCCAAGGCCAATGTGGACCGCCTGTCCTCCCGCGCGCCCGCCTTCGCCATCGAGCAGGCGGCTCTGGCCGGTCTGCTGGGCGAGAACGGCGACCTCGACGCCGCCGCCAAGCGCCTGAACCTCTACGCCGAGGAGGGCGATGGTCCCTGGAGCGGCGAAACCGCGGCCACGGGCGGCTATGTGTTCAGCCGCGTCCGCCGTGGCGTGTCCGAGCGCGTCGTGCTGGACGACCTGCTGCTGCACGCCGCCGACGCCCTTCGCCTGGCCGAGCGCGCCGCCGCCATGGCCGAGACCTTCGCCGCCCCGGCCAGCTTCGCCAGGCGGGACAAGGTGACCACCGTGCGCGGCCCGCTGGACCTGTTCAACGCCGTCATGGAAGCCGGCCGCCGGGGCCTGGCCATCCAGCGCTACAAGGGGCTGGGTGAGATGAACCCGGATCAGCTGTGGGAGACCACCCTGGACGTGGAGGCCCGCACCCTGCTGCAGGTCAAGGTGGCCCATGCCGACGACGCCGATGGCATGTTCACCCGCCTGATGGGCGACCTGGTCGAACCCCGCCGGGAGTTTATCCAGGAGAACGCCCTGGACGCCGAGGTGGACGTCTAGCGGCCCCCAGGCCTGGACAGGCCGCGCCAACTCCTGAACTCTTCGGCTCTTGAGGAAACGAGAGCCGGAAACCGGCAGGGAGTTGGGCCATGGCCTTCACCGAATATGCCGAGCACGATGGCCTGGGGCTCGCCGCCCTGGTGGCCAAGGGCGAGGTCAGCCCCACAGAGCTGGTCGAGGCCGCCATCGAGCGGGTCGAGCGCCACAACGGGGTGCTGAACGCCGTCGTCCACAAGGCCTATGACGAGGCGCGGACCACCGCCGCCGGCGACCTGCCCGACGGGCCGTTCAAGGGCGTGCCCTTCCTGATCAAGGACCTGGGCGCCCAGGTGCAGGGCTGGCCGCGGACCTCGGGCAGCCGGTTCGCCCAGGTGGCCGCCGATGACGCCGACAGCGAACTGGTCGCCCGCTATCGCGCCGCAGGCGTCGTCCTGCTGGGCAAGTCCAATACGCCGGAGTTCGGTATTCCTGGCGTCACCAATTCTGACCAGCTGGGCGCCTGCCGCAATCCCTGGAACCCCGACCACATCTCCGGCGGCTCGTCCGGCGGGGCGGCCTCGGCGACGGCCGCGGGCATGGTCCCCCTGGCCCACGCCAGCGATGGCCTGGGCTCGATCCGCATTCCCGCCGCCTGCTGCGGCCTGGTGGGGATGAAGATCACCCGCGACCGCACCCCGATCTGCGAGATCGTGGACGGCGCCCTGGGCTTTTCGGTCCACCACGTGGTCAGCCGCACCGTGCGCGACTCCGCCGCCATGCTGGACGCAACCGGCTACGCCCAGGTCGGCGATCCCTTCCAGGCGCCGGCCAAGGACGGCCCCTATCTGGCCGAGGTGGAAAAGAGCCCGGGGCGCCTGCGCATCGCCTGGTCGGCCGAGACCCCCAGCGGCCGGCCGATCCCCGATGAGATGCTGGGCCATCTGCTGAAGACGGTCGAGCTGCTGAAAGGCCTGGGCCACGAGGTGTTCGAGCAGGGCCTAGGCGTCGACTACCGCCTGCTCTATCGCGCCCAGGGCCTGGCCAGCGCCTCGAACTTCTCGGCCAATGTGGCCCGGTGGGTGGAGAAGCTGGGCCGCGAGCCCGGCCCGGATGAGCTGGGCCCCCTGGCCCGGCGGGGCTATGAGGCCGGAACGCGATTGAACGGCCAGCAGGCCTTCTGGGGTTTCCAGCAGCTGCGGGTGATGAACCGCCAGATCCTGTCGGCCTTCGAGGATTTCGACGTCTATCTCACCCCGGTGATGAACACGCCGGCGCCCCGGATCGACTGGCTCGACCCGAACATGGACGACACCCGCGAGTTCGACAAACGCCAGGCGGCCACCTACGGGACCACCCCGCCGGCCAACTTCACCGGCCAGCCGTCCCTGTCCCTGCCGCTCTGGCAGTCGCAGGACGGCCTGCCGGTGGGGATGATGTTCACTGGCCGCTTCGCCGACGAGGCGACGCTCTATCGCCTGGCCGGCCAGCTGGAGAAGGAACAGCCCTGGAAGGACCGCCGGCCGCCGATCTGGAACTGAACCGGCCGGGCCTATTGTCCGGTCAGTAGACGATCCCGAGCTTGGCCATCACCAGGGCCAGGCTCGCAAAGACCACGGCGGCAGCCACTTCGTACCACTTGAAGCGCGGGCCGCTGGGCGAACGCATTCTCATAATCTCCCCCCCGGGATTTGAGATGGATGTTTAAGAGCCCGGCGGCTCAGTAGTAGGGCGCAGGCGGGCGCTTGCCGGGCCAGGTGAGATAGCCGCCGGCGTCGCGGCCGGCGGCCTGGACGCGGGGACCGCCGCAGCAGGGGCCGGCCGCCACGCCCTGGACGTAGCCGCTGGACTGCTGGGAAAAGCTGCGATGCTCGCTATAGGCGTCGTACTGCTCGACCCGGCCGCTGACATAGGGTTGCGGCGGAGGCGGGGGCGGCGGCGCATAGGCGTAGCGCTGCTCTTCATGGCGGCGCGCCTGATACTGCTCCTGACGATGTTCGCGATACTGCTCCTGGTGCTGGCCCTGGTGCTGCTCGCGGTATTGTCCGCCGTACTCGCCGTGGCGCTGGTCCTGATAGCCGCCGCGGGTGGCGATGTCGGGACCCTGGTAGCGGCGATAGCCCCCGTCATGCGACGGCGCAGGACCGCGGTGGGCATAGTCCCGCGGGGCCGGCGCAGGCGTGCGCGGCGCCGGCGTGGCGCGGGCCTGCCGGGTGGGCGCCGGGCGCGACCGGGCCGCAGGCTTGGCCGGCGCCTTGGCGGTGCGCACAGGCTTGGCCTCGGGACAGGCCGGGGTCTGGGCCGGAGGGCAGGCGCAGCAATTGGCGGCCGTCTGCCCCTGCGGCGGCAGGGTGGGCGCCTCGGCGGTCGTGGTCGCCGGCTCCTCAGCGCCAGCCTTCGAGGCCGACTTCTCGGTGAAGGCGGGCTTGGGCGGACGCTCGTCACAGGCGGCGAGACCCAGGGTCAGGCCCAGGGCGGCGAAGACCGGCAGAATGGTACGCTTACGCATGGCGAAAAACTCCTTGGCCGCACGCTGCGCGTTCATACCTCGTTAACGCTGTAGGATTCTCCCCTGGGGCGAAACAAATCCCACCCTGACGTGTGGCGCCACGGGAATATTAAGCCTTTTCAGCGCTCAGGCTGGGGGCGCAGTTGGCTTGCGGCCAGCCAGATTCCCAGAGCCAGGCCCTCGCCAGTCAGATTGGCGGCGAGGTCGATCAGGTCCCCCTGCCGCCCCAGGCCCATGGCCGCCTGGGCTGCCTCTACGCCGGCGCCCAGCAGCACAACGCCCCCCAGCAGGACCAGGCGAGGCCCGAAGGCGAACAGGCCGAGGCCGGTGAGGACGAAATAGGCCAGGGCGTGCCGGGCCTTGTCCCAGCCGAGATCCGCCGCCGGCGTCGCCTCGGACGGCGCCAGGGAGAGATAGAGGATGGCCGCCAGGCACAGGAGGAAGGCCGCACCGGCATAGCGGCGGGCGAGCGGCGAGAGGGCGGCGCGGAACAGCATGCCCCTAGCTGGCACGTCGCAGGCCCCGCTTCCAGCCGGTGAACGCCCATTCGGCGGCTCGGCGATTCCATCAGACGCAGGAAGCGTCTAGCGTTGCGGCGTAAACAGGCGTTCGAAGGATGGCGATGATGGCGGTCGAGGCGGTGATCTGGGATTTCGGTGGGGTGTTCACCTCTTCGCCCTTCGAGGCCTTCGCTCGGCACGAGGCCAAGATCGGCGCGCCGAAGGATCACATCCGCCGCGTCAATGCGACCAATCCCGACTCCAACGCCTGGGCCCTGTTCGAGCGCAACGAGATCGATACGGCGGGCTTCGACGCCCTGTTCCTGAAAGAGTCTACCGCACTGGGCCACCCGATCCGCGGGGCCGACGTGCTGCCGCTGATCTCCGGCGTGGTCCGGCCGCGAATGGTCGAGGCGCTGAAGATCTGCAAAGGCCATTTCAAGGTCGGCTGCATCACCAACAACATGGTCAGCCACCACAGCCCGGGCCCCGACGGGGCGCAGAAGCCCCGCGGCCTGATGGGCGAGATCATGCCCCTGTTCGACCATGTGATCGAAAGCTCCAAGGCCGGGGTGCGCAAGCCCGATCCGCGCATCTATCAGATGATGTGCGAGGCCCTGTCGGTGGCGCCGGGGTCTTGCGTCTATCTCGATGACCTGGGGGTCAACTGCAAGCCCGCCGCCCAGCTGGGCATGAAGGCCATCAAGGTGGTCGATGTGGACCAGACCCTGGCCGAACTGGCCGCCGCCACGGGCCTGACCTTTCCGGTCGAGGCGCCCGCCCAATGAGCCGGCCTGGGCGCATCGGGGTCAAGGCCGCCCTGGCCGAGCTGCCTGCCTGGCGCGCGGGCGAAGGCGATCGCGAGACCCTGGTGCGGACCTATCGCTTCGCCGACTTCAACGCTGCCTTCGGCTTCATGGCCCGGGTCGCCCTGATGGCCGAAAAGCTCGACCACCACCCCGAATGGTTCAATGTCTACAACCGCGTGGACGTGACCCTGACCACCCACGACGCCGACGGGGTCACCGAGCTGGACCTCAAGCTGGCGCGCTTCATGGACGAGGTCGCCGGGCCGCAGGCCTGAGCCTTAGACACCAGAGATAGATCCCAGGGAGGGACGCGACATGACCGGACGGGTCGCAGGAAAGAAGGCCTTCATCACCGGCGCCGCCCAGGGGCTGGGCCAGGCCGCCGCCAACGCCCTGGCCAAGGAGGGCGCCAAGGTGACCCTGGCCGACATCAATCACGACGGGGCCAAGGCCGCGGCCGCGGCGATCAACGCCGAGCATGGGGAGGGAACCGCCTTCGCCCTGCCGCTGGACGTCACCCGCGAGGACCAGTGGATCTACGCCCTGGAAGAGGCCGACGCAGCCATGGGCGGCATCTCGGTCCTGCTCAACAACGCCGGGATCAGCCGGGGCGGCGACATCGAGCAGCTGTCCTACGAGGACTGGAAGCTGGTGATGAGCGTCAATGTGGACTCCGTCTTCCTGGGAACCAAGCACGCCCTGAAGTACATGCGTCACGCCCAGCCGGGGTCGATCATCAATATCAGCTCCATCGCCGGCCTGATCGCCGCCCACAACAGCCCGGTCTACAATGCTTCCAAGGCGGCGGTCTGGCTGCTGTCCAAGGGGATCGCCCTGCACTGCGCCAAGCAGGGGCTGGATATCCGCTCGAACTCCATCCACCCGACCTTTGTCGACACTCCGATCCTCGACCCCCTGCGCCAGCGGTTCGGCAAGGACGAGGCCGAGTCCAAGCTGGCCCGGCAGGTGCCGCTCGGGCGCATCGGCGCCCCGTCGGACATCGCCAATGCGGTGCTCTATCTGGCCTCGGACGAGAGCCGGTTCATGACTGGCGCCGAGCTGAAGCTGGACGGCGGCATCTCGGCCATGTGAGGCCGCGGGGTCGCTCAGTTCACCAGGATGGTGCCCAGCAGCAGCCTGGCTCCGGCCTTGCCCAGGACCCGGTCGGCGTCCCGCTGCAGCTGGCGGCCGATATAGTCGGCGTTGGGCAGGGCCGAAGGGCTAAGGCCCGCACCATAGACCCGCAGGCTCTGGGAGAAGGCCGCCCTCAGGCGGGGCTCCGACAGCTCGGCATGGGCGCGCAGCTTCTCGTCGGGAATGTCGAGACCCACCTCGACGGTCATGACCGCCCGACGCCCCCGCTCCCCGGCCACGGTGGCCGTGAGCGTGGGGAACTGCAGGAAGGTCAGGCCGCCGCCCTTCTTCTTGTCGCCGCCCTTGGGCGCGCCGGCGGCGGACGCCGCGCCGGCGGCGAAGAGGCCGAGACTTGCCGCAAACAGGGCCGGAAGGGCTGCGAGCCGCAGGCGCGAAGGCTGTTCCATACGTGGCGGTGTGCCGCACTTATGGTTAGCGGTCTCTTTACGCGGGCGCCCCGAGACTGCGGCTAAGATTCGCATGGGCCACATTCGGAGGCCGCCTTGGGCCGTTTCGCGCCAACCTCGCTCGACCTCGACGGCAAGGTCATCCTTGTCACCGGCGGCACAGGCTCTTTCGGCCGCCGCTTCATCGACGCGGTGCTGTCCCGCGCCCGACCCCGCAAGCTGATCGTCTACAGCCGCGACGAGCTGAAACAGCATGAGATGCAGATCGACCTGGCCGAGCGATACGGCCCGGAAGACATGGCCCGCATGCGCTTCTTCCTCGGCGATGTGCGCGACCGCGAACGCCTGACGCTCGCCCTGCGCGGGGTGGATATCGTGATCCACGCCGCGGCCCTGAAACAGGTGCCGGCGGCGGAGTACAATCCCTCGGAGTGCATCCACACCAATGTGCTGGGCGCCGAGAACGTGGTCTGGGCCTGCCTGACCAACCGGGTGAAGCAGGTGGTGGCGCTCTCCACCGACAAGGCCTGCAACCCGGTCAACCTCTATGGGGCGACCAAGCTCGCCTCGGACAAGACCTTCGTGGCGGCCAACAACCTGGCCGGCGACATCGGCACCCGGTTCTCGGTGGTGCGCTATGGCAATGTGGCCGGCTCCCGCGGATCGGTCGCGCCCCTGTTCCAACGGCTGATCGCCCGCGGCGCCACCGAGCTTCCGATCACCGACGCCCGCATGACCCGCTTCCTGATCACCCTGAACGAAGGCGTGGACTTCGTGCTGTCGTCCCTGGAGGTGATGCGCGGCGGCGAGATCTTCGTGCCCAAGATCCCCTCAGCCAAGATCACCGACCTGGCCGAGGCCCTGGGGCCTGGCCTGCCCCACAAGATGGTCGGCATCCGCCCCGGGGAGAAGCTGCACGAGATGATGATCTCTGTGGACGATGCGCGCTCCACCGTGGACCTCGGCGACCGCTACGCCATCGAGCCGGCCTTCGTGGAGTACCCCCGGGAGTCCTTCGTCGGCGCCTATCCGCTGGTGGCTGAGGACTTCTCCTATGCCAGCGACACCAATTCCGAGTGGCTGAGCGGCCCGCCGCTGCTCGATCTGCTGGAGGACGGGGTTCCTCCGCGCCGCCGCCGGGCCACCGACTGATCCCATGGCCGAGCCCTTCCTGCCTTATGGCCGCCAGACCATCGAGGACGACGACATCGCCGCGGTGAGCGCCGCCCTGCGGGACGACTTCCTCACCACCGGCCCCCGGGTCGAGGCCTTCGAGCAGGCCTTCGCCCAGGCCGTGGCCGCGCCCCATGCGGTGGCCTGCGCCAATGGCACTGCGGCCCTGCACCTGGCCATGCTGGGCCTGAAGGTCGGCGAGGGCGAGGTCTGCATCGTGCCCTCGACCACCTTCCTGGCGACGGCCAATTGCGTTCGCTATGTCGGGGCCGAGGTAGTGTTCGCCGATGTGGACCCCCAGAGCGGCCTGATGCGTCCCTCCGATCTGTCCGAGGCCCTGGCCAAGGCCGCGGGCCGCCGGGTGGCGGCGGTCCTGCCGGTCCATCTGCGCGGCGATGTGGTCGATCTTCCCGCCATCGCCAGCCTGGCCGAGGCGGCCGGCGCCCTGGTCGTCGAGGACGCCTGCCACGCCCTGGGGTCCGAGCACCAGGACGGGGCCAGCGTCGCCGTCGGCAGTGGGCGCTGGTCGGCCGCCGCCACCTTTTCCTTCCATCCGGTCAAGACCATCGCCACCGGCGAAGGCGGCATGATCACCACAGCCGACGCGGACCTCGCCGAGCGGATGCGCCGCTTCCGCAGCCACGGCATGGTGCGGCCCGAAGGCGGCGATCCCTGGTGGTACGAGATGGCCGAGCCGGGGTTCAATTACCGCCTGCCCGACCTGCTCTGCGCGCTGGGCCAGTCGCAGCTGGCCAAGCTGCCGAGGTTCGCCGCCCGCCGCCGCTCCCTGGCGGCGCGCTATGTGGCGCAGTTGACCGCCCTGGCGCCGCAGGTGGTTCCCGCCGCCTCGCCGCCGTGGAGCCGTCCGGTTCCCCACCTGATGAGCGTGCTGATTGATTTCGACGCCCTGGGGCTGACCCGCTTCGCGGTCGTCGAACGGCTGCGGGCGAAGGGAATCGGCAGCCAGGTCCACTACATTCCGGTTCACAGTCAGCCCTATTACCGGGAACGATACGGCCAACAGCGCCTGCCGGGCGCCGAGGCCTGGTACGAGCGCACGCTGAGCCTGCCGCTCTATCCGGCCATGGCCGACAGCGATGTCGATCGGGTGGTGGAGGCGCTGGCCGGCGCCCTGCAGAAGCCCTAGGCCGCGAGGCCGGCGGCCTGGATCAGGGTCCGCACCTCGGCCATGCGCTCAGGCGAGCGGGCCAGTTCTTCGCGGGTCGCGTCCAGCCGCACCAGTTTCAACGCCTCAACCTTGGCCCGGTCGGCCGCCGGCCCCAGGGGCGCGGCCTCGCCGCAGGCGAGCTTGAGCAGAAGGGTCAGGCGGTGGGTCACCGGCGCATTGGCCCGCGCCACCCCTTGCGTCACCTTGGCGTCGGCCTCGGCCAGGCCGCCCAGGTCGCCGAGCTTCTGCTGGATCGGCTGGTAGTCCTCCTTGGCCAGGCCCCCGCGGCCGACGGCGCGGTAGAGCTTGGCCAGGGAAAACAGGCGCTGTGCGGCGGAAACCTCGGCGTTGCGGGCGGCCTTTTCGAAGGCCAGCGACCCCACCACCGCCGACAGCCAGCGCACGGCCTGCCGCTTGTTGGCCGAGCCGATGACGTTCTCCACCAGCCACATCAGCGCCTCGGCCTCCTCGATAGAGGTGCGGCCCGAGCCGAGATAGGCGTTCACGAAGTCGCCGGTGACCAGCATCTTGGAGCGGTTGACGAAGGCCGAATGGACGTCGTCCAGGGGGACCATGTCGCCAGCCGCCGCCGTCAGCGCCATGGCCAGACCGCGCAGCAGATCGATTTCGGCCTCGGCGTCCTGCGGCATCAGGCGGCGGGGACCGTTGAGTTCCTTCAACACCCGCTTGGTGATGGCGCTGCGCACGGCGCGGAAGTCCTCGGTGGCCAGCCAGCGCCCGAGGCGCTGGGCCGGCTCCGACAGCTCGGGCATGATCTTGGCCACCGACGGCTCGGCCCGGATCAGGGCGTCCACCGCCTGGTGCGCCGCCAGTCTTGTCATCGCCGCCAGGCGCACGCCCAGATCCAGATCCTTGCCGATCAGCCCTTCGAGGCCGGCCGAGGAGCCGAGGATTTCGGCCAGGGGCTGTTCGATGGTCTGCAGGGCCAGGCCACGGGGCGGTCCGGCGATCGGCGCGGCGTCGGCGAGGTCGAGGAGGCGGGAGACCTTGTCGGTCCAGTCGCGGGCCGGGGCGATGGAGGCCGCCACGCCGGCGCCCAGCAGATAGGCGCGCTCGGGCTCACGGGAGACCCGTTCGGCGGCGGCGGCGAAGCCTTCCTTGTCCACGTCGGGCAGGCCGCCGCGACGGGCGTCGCCCAGCAGGCGCTCGATCGTCCGGCTCACCAGGGCCTGGAAGGTGCGCATGACCTCGTGCACGCCCAGCCCGCGGGCCTGGGCCTCGGGCACGGCGATCTTCTGGATGGCGTGCTGCAGTTCGACGCCGGAGGCTTCCAGCTTCTCGACCAGGTCGGCCCGGTGCAGCAGTTCGAAAGGCGTCGCCTTCTGCCGCACGAGCCAGCCGTCCAGCAAGCGGCCGATCCGCTCGCGGGCATGGACGGTATAGAGGTCCTGCGGGGTCACGCAGAGCGGATCGTTCCGCTCCGGCTCCTTCTTGGTCTTAACGTTGTCAGGCAGACCAAAGGTCTGGATATTGACGCTGCGATACTCGTTGGTCTCGAGATCCATCGTCTCCTTGGTGACGCGCGCGGTCGCCACCCGGCGCTCGGTGATGAGCTCCTCGGCCACAGCCAGAGCCTGGGCGCGGTTCTCCGTCGCCATCTCCAGCGTCCACCCGGCAGCGGGCGTCTTTTTGACGAAAACCTCGTAATGCACTTTGGCGCGTTCCATCTCAGGTCGCTCCCCAGGACCGGGACAGAACATCGGCCAATAGAATTAAGGTCCGATTGATCTCGGAACGCGCAATTCTTTCGGGAATTTAACCTTTGGCTGGCGTAGCGCGCCACATTGAGGCCACCGCGACGAAGGACTAGCTTGGCCCCACGTCTCCGAAGACCTGAAGGAGCCCTGTTCCCACATGGCCAATATCACCCTGGTGGATGACGACGAGAACATCGTCACCTCGGTCAGCCTCGCCCTGGAGAGCCACGGTCATTCCGTGAAGGCCTTCTATGATGGCGCGGCCGGGCTTGCGGCCCTGGAGAACGAGCCCCCGGACCTGGCGATCCTCGACGTGAAGATGCCCCGCATGGACGGCATGGAAGTGCTGCGCCGACTGCGGCGGACCAGCGAGCTGCCCGTGATCATCCTGACCTCCAAGGACGACGAGATCGACGAGATCCTCGGTTTCAACCTCGGGGCCGACGACTATATCCACAAACCCTTCAGCCAGCGCCTGCTGCTCGAGCGGGTGAAGGCGGTCCTGCGCCGGGCCGGCGCCGACGGCGCAGAGCCGGCGCCGGGGACGGCCTCCGAGGCCGAGGCCCGGGCGCTGAAGCGCGGCAAGCTGACCCTGGATCCTGCCCGCCACGACTGCCTGTGGGAGGACCGGCCGGTGAAGCTTACCGTGACCGAGTTCCTCCTGCTCCAGTCCCTGGCCCAGCGCCCCGGATTCGTGAAGAGCCGCGACAACCTGATGGACGCGGCCTACGACGATCAGGTCTATGTGGACGACCGCACCATCGACAGCCACATCAAGCGCATGCGCAAGAAGTTCCGCGAGATCGACCCTGAGTTCGACGCGATCGAAACCCTTTATGGCGTCGGATACCGGTACCGCGAGTCCTGAGCGCAGGCCCCGGCGCGAGGGGTGGCGATGGCTGCCCGGCTCGCGTCTTGGCCGGCTGATCATCGTCCTGAATCTGTTTGGGCTGGCGATCCTGATCTCCGGCGCCCTGGTGCTGAACGAACTGCGCCGGGGCCTGGTCAACGCCCGCATCGACAGCCTGACCACCCAGGGCGAGCTGATCGCCACGATCATCGACCAGGCCGCCACCGTGGGCGAGCCCGAGCCGATGATGGACGCCGCCTACGCGTCTGAGATCCTCCAGCTGCTCTCCAATCCCCGCTCCCAGCGGGCGCGGCTGTTCGACGCCGAGGGTCGGTTGATCGCCGATTCCTACTGGGTGTCGGATCGGGTCGAATGGCGCACCCTGCCGCCGGCCAGGACCCGCGGGGACGGGCCGGGTCTCGACCTCAATCTCAGCGGCGAAGACGATCCCCAGGACGCCGCAGCCGCCAAGGCCCAGGCCGCCCTGCGCGCCGAGGTGAGCACCGCCCTGCGCGGCGTCCACTGGGCGGGCCTGCGCATGGGCGCCGACGAGGAGCGCGTGGTTTCAGTCTCGATCCCCATCCAGCACGTCAAGGCCGTGCTGGGGGTGCTGACCCTGGAAGCCCGCGACGTGGACGAGATCATCGCCGCCGAGCGGGCCGCCCTGCTGCCCTTCATCCTGATCGCCATCAGCGTCTCGCTGATCTCATCCCTGCTGCTGAACCGGCTGATCGCCCATCCGGTGCGACGCCTGGCCCGTGCCGCCGACCGGGTTCGCCTGGCCCGCGCCCGGGCGATCTCGGTGCCCGACATCTCCCGCCGGGACGATGAACTGGGCGACCTGTCCCGCTCCCTGGAGGACATGACCCACGCCCTGTCGGAGCGGATCGACGCCATCGAGCGGTTCGCCGCCGATGTGGCCCACGAGATCCGCAACCCCCTGACCTCGCTGCGTTCGGCCGTCGAGACCCTGGGCCTGGTGGAGGAGCCGGCGGCCCGCGATCGCCTGATGGCGGTGCTGCAGAACGACGTCCAGCGGCTGGACCGCCTGGTCACCGACATCTCCAACGCCTCACGGCTGGACGCCGAACTTTCCCGGGAGACGCCGACACCGGTGGACCTGCGGCGGCTGATCTCCGATGTGGTCTCCCTCTATCAGGCCACCGTCCGGCCCGGCGAACCTGAGGTCGTCTTCACGCCCTCCGAGACCGCTGAACCGGTCATGGTCTCAGGGCAAGAAGGGGCGCTGGGCCAGGTGCTGCGCAACCTGATCGACAACGCCCGGTCCTTCAGCGCCCCGGACGGCGAGGTCCGGGTCGGCCTGTCGCGGCAGCGGGGTCGGGCCTTCATCACCATCGATGACGATGGGCCAGGCATCCCGCCGGAGAACCTGGAATCCATCTTCGAGCGCTTCTACACCTCGCGGCCCAAAGGGGCGGCCTTCGGCGGCAATTCCGGCCTGGGTCTCTCCATCGTCCGCCAGATCGTCGTGGCCCATGACGGCTCGGTGCGCGCCGAGAACCGCAAGGTCGAAGGCGCGGACGGCGAGGCCGACACCACGGCCGTGGCCGGCGCCCGCTTCACCGTCATCCTGCCCGAGGCCCGCCGGTGATCCTGCATGCCGGCCTGATCGCCCGCTACGATGCCGGGGGCTGGCGCGGCGTGATGATCGAAGGCCCCTCAGGCGCCGGCAAGAGCGATCTGGCCCTGCGATGTCTGGGAGTGGGCTTTCGCCTGGTCGCCGACGACCGGGTGCTGATCTGGCGTTCGGACGGACGCCTGTTCGGCCGTGCGCCCGATAGCCTGGCGGGGCTGATGGAGGTGCGCAATCTGGGCGTCCTGCCCACTCCCGCCCTGCCCTTCGCCCCCATCGTCCTGGCGGTGCGGCTCGGTCAGGGAGAAAGGCTGCCGGATCGCGAAACTGTGAGACATCTTGAGGTAGAGCTGCCCATCATAACGCTCGCCCCGCTTGAGAACTCAGCGCCTGCGAAACTGGGTCGCGCCCTGGACACACTTGGATGACGCGCGGAAGGCGCGTATCACAGCCGGCTTCTGGCCCGCATTCTTGCCGCGGCGGGGCCGACAGGGGATAGCCTTTGAGAGCGTTGCCATGATCGGGCTCGTGATCGTTACGCACGGGCGATTGGCCGCAGAGTTCGTATCGGCGATGGAGCACGTGGTCGGACCGCAGAGCGCGGTGGAGGCCATCTGCATCGGACCCGATGACGACATGGAACGGCGCCGGATGGACATCCTGGCCGCCTGCGCCCGGGCCGACACCGGCGGCGGCGTCATCCTGCTGACCGACATGTTCGGCGGCACCCCGTCCAACCTGGCCATCTCGGTGATGGAGCAGACCCGGGCCGAGGTGATCGCCGGGCTCAACCTGCCCATGCTGATCAAGCTGGCCAGCGTGCGCGCCCGTTGCGGCCTGGAGGACTGCGTCTCGGCCGCCCAGGAGGCGGGACGCAAGTACATCTCCGTGGCCTCCTACGTCCTGGCCGGCGAAAAATGACCGTCGAGCGCACGGTCGAAATCTTGAACAAACGGGGTCTGCACGCCCGCGCCTCGGCCAAGTTCGTCAAGCTGGCCTCGTCCTTCGAGGCCGAGATCCAGGTCTCCAAGGACGGGCAGACCGTCGACGCCCGCTCGATCATGGGCCTGATGATGCTGGCCGCCGGTCCCGGCAGCACCATCCACATCGCCGCCGAGGGCGAGCAGGCCGAAGAGGCCCTGGAGGCGCTGTGCGCCCTGGTCGCCGCCCGCTTCGAGGAAGACCAGTAGGCGGCCTTTAGGTCCTGCGCCTCAGGCCTTCAGCTTGTAGCCGGTGCGGAACATCCAGCCGATGGCGGTCAGGCAGAGCGCCATGAAGCCCAGGGTCATGGCGACGCTGATGCCGATGTTCACGTCGGAAATCCCGTAGAAGCTCCAGCGGAAGCCGCTGACCAGATAGACCACCGGGTTGAACAGGGTGATCGTCTGCCAGACCGGCGGCAGCATGCTGATCGAATAGAAGCTGCCGCCCAGGAAGGTCAGCGGCATGACCACCAGCATGGGCACGATCTGCAGCTTCTCGAAGCCGTCGGCCCAGATGCCGATGGCGAAGCCGAAAAGGCTGAAGGTCACCGCCGTCAGGACCAGGAAGCTGATCATCACCAGCGGATGGGCGATCTCGTAGGGCACGAAGATCCGCGCCGTGGCCAGGATGATGAGCCCCAGGATGATCGACTTGGTGGCCGCCGCGCCCACATAGCCGGCGACGATCTCCACCGCCGAGATGGGCGCCGAGAGCACCTCATAGATGGTGCCGGAAAACTTCGGCATGTAGATGCCGAACGAGGCGTTGGAGATGCTCTCGGTCAGCAGGGACAGCATGATCAGGCCGGGGATGATGAAGGCGCCGTAGCTGACGCCGTCGATCTCCACCATGCGCGAGCCGATGGCCGAGCCGAACACCACGAAATAGAGCGAGGTGGAGATCACCGGCGAGGCGATGGACTGCATCAGCGTCCGCCAGGTCCGCGCCAGTTCGAACTGGTAGATGGCCTTGATGGCGTAGAGGTTCATTGGGGCGCCCTAACCAGGCTGACGAAGATGTCCTCCAGCGAGCTTTGCCGCGTCTGCAGGTCCTTGAAGTCGATGCCGTTGGCCTCCAGCCGGCGCAGCAGGGCGGCGATGCCGGTGTCCTCGGCCTGGGCGTCGAAGGTGTAGATCAGCTCGTGGCCGTCGGCCGCCAGCTCCAGGGGCTCTGCGGCCAGCTCCGGCGGGATGGCGGCCAGCGGGCTCTGCAGCTGGAGGGTCAGGCGCCGCTCGCCCAGCTGGCGCATCAGCACGTCCTTTTCCTCGACCAGGATGATCTCGCCCTTGCGGATCACCCCGATCCGGTCGGCCATCTCCTCGGCCTCCTCGATATAGTGGGTGGTCAGGATGATGGTCACGCCGCTCTCGCGCAGGGCGCGGACCATCTCCCACATGTCCCGGCGCAGCTCGACGTCGACGCCGGCGGTGGGCTCGTCGAGGAAGAGAATCTTGGGCTCGTGGGACAGGGCCTTGGCGATCATCACGCGGCGCTTCATGCCGCCCGACAGGGCCATGATCTTGGTGTCCTTCTTGTCCCAGAGGGACAGGTCCTTGAGCACCTTTTCCAGATGGGCGGGATTGGGCGGCTTGCCGAACAGGCCGCGGCTGAACTTCACCGTCGCCCAGACGGTCTCGAAGGCGTCGGTGGACAGCTCCTGCGGCACCAGGCCGATCTTGGTCCGGGCGGCGCGGAATTCGCGGACAATGTCGTGGCCGTCGGCCTGCACCTGACCGGAGCTGGCGTTGACGATGCCGCAGATGATCGAGATCAGGGTGGTCTTCCCCGCCCCATTGGGGCCGAGCAGGGCGAAGATTTCCCCTTGGCGGATCTCCAGGTCGACGCCCTTCAGCGCCTGGAATCCCCCGGCATAGGTCTTGGTCAGACCTTTAACGGACACGATAGACGACAACCGCAGCACTCCCCCTCGGCGTCACAGCCAGATAGGCGCCCCGACCCGGCGAAGCTAGACCCGAGGACGTCGCGGAAGGCGCTAATCCGACATGCGCCGGAAATTGAGAGGGCTCAGGCCGCGACGGTCGCGCCCGTCCCCATGGGGCGAAGGCCAAGCTCGGCCATCAGGGCCGCGTCGGTGTCCTTGTCCGGATTGCTGGTGGTCAAAAGCTTGCCACCCACGAACATGGAATTGGCGCCGGCGAGGAAGCAGAGCGCCTGCAGTTCCCGCGACATGTGCTCGCGCCCAGCCGAGAGGCGCACCACCGCCTTGGGGCAGACGATGCGGGCCACGGCGATCATCCGCACGAACTCCAGCCCGTCCACCGCCTCGCTGTCGCCCAGCGGCGTGCCGGGGATCGGCATCAGGTCGTTGATCGGCAGGCTGTCGGGATGGGCCGGCAGGGTGGCGAGCGCATGCAGCAGGCCGGCGCGGTCGCGACGAGTCTCACCCATGCCGACAATGCCGCCGCAGCAGGTGGAGAGCCCTGCGTCCCGCACGGCCGCCAGGGTGTCCAGCCGGTCCTGATATGTCCGCGTGGTCACCACCTGATCGTAATAGTCCGGACCGGTGTCGAGGTTGTGGTTGTAATAGTCGAGGCCGGCGTCCTTCAGGGCCTGGGCCTGTTCGGGCTTCAGCATGCCCAGCGTCGCACAGGTCTCAAGACCCAGCGCCTTCACGCCGGAGATCATGGCGGCAACCTTGGGCAGGTCGCGATCCTTCAGGTCGCGCCAGGCCGCCCCCATGCAGAAGCGCTGGGCGCCGCCGGCCTTGGCCTCGGCGGCCGCCGCGATCACGGTCTGCGCCTCCATCAGCTTGCTGGCGGCCACCCCGGTGTTGAAGTGCTGGGACTGGCTGCAATAGCCGCAGTTTTCCGCGCAGCCGCCGGTCTTCACCGACAGGAGCTGGGAGAGCTGGACTTCGGACGGATCGAACCACCGGCGATGAATGGCCGCAGCGTCAAACACCAGCTCCATGAAGGGGCGCTCGAAAAGCGCCTCGATCTCGGTCAGCGTCCAGTCGTGGCGCGGCTGGGCGGGGTCGACATGGCGGATTGGCGCGTTCATGGAGCACTCCTGGTCGGCGGCGCGGCCGGGTCATCGCATTTTCTCTCCCTATAGGCCGCCCGGCCCGGGAGGAAAACTCTTCGAAGGGACGGATCATGGGCACGGCGAACGAAGAGATCGAGCTGAAATTTCTCTGCGAGCCCGCAGATCTCGACGCCCTGCTGGCCGCCGCCGAAGGCCTCGATGACAGCGCGGCCGATCTCAGCGCCACCTACTTCGACACGCCCGAGCGCCGTCTGCGTGAACTGGGCGCCGGCCTGCGCATCCGCCAGGAGCCGAAGGGCCGCCTCCAGACCCTGAAGGCCGGTTCAGGGCTGCGCCGCCAGGAGGACGAGACCACGCTGGAGACCGACCAGCTTGACCCCGAACACGCCGCCCTGCGCGAGCTGATCGGGGATGACGAGATCGCCCGCCTGGAGCCGCTGTTCACCGTCAAGGTCCACCGGCGCAAACGCATCCTGACTCGCGACGGCGCCCAGGTGGAGCTGGCCGTGGACCAGGGCGAGGTTCGCGCCGGGCGGCGCAAGTCCACGGTCTGCGAGGTGGAGCTGGAGCTGAAGACCGGCGCCCCCGCCGCCCTGTTCGCCCTGGCCCGCGAGCTCTTCGAGGTGGCGCCCCTCTATCTCAGCTTCGAGACCAAGGCCGACCAGGGGTTCGCCCTGGCCGACGGCGGCCGTTCAGCCAGGCGCCACGACCAGCCCGATCTGAAGCGGGGCATGAGCGCCGCGGCCGCCTTCCAGGCCATAGCCCGCTCGGCCCTGGCGCAGATCGCCGCCAACGGGCTGGTCCTGCGCGGCGCCGACTCCCCGGAAGCCCTGCACCAGCTGCGGGTGGCCGCCCGGCGGCTGCGCAGCGCCATGACCACCTTCAAGCCGCTGATCGCCGATGACCAGTTCGAGCCCCTGAAGGGCGAGCTGAAATGGCTGGCCGGCGCCTGCGACGAGGCCCGCAACCTCGACGTCTTCATCGACGAAACCTATCGGCCGGCCGCCCAGGGCGCGGCGGCCATTCACGGACTGGCCGATCTGGGCCAGGCGCTGGAGACCGCCCGGGGCAGCGCCCACGCCCATGCCCGGGGGGCGGTGGCCTCCACCCGCTTCCGCGCCCTGCTGCTGGAACTCTACGCCTGGATCGAAACCGGCGCCTGGCTGGGCGCCCTGGATGACGGCGGCGGGAGCGCCGAGGACTTCGCCGCCAAGGCGCTGTCGCGCCGCCGCCGCAAGCTGGAGAAGAAGGGCGCCGACCTGATGAACCTCAGCGACGAGGCCCGCCACAAGACCCGCATCCAGGCCAAGAAGCTGCGCTACGGGGCTGAAGCCTTCCGGCCCCTGCTCAAGGACAAGACCGCCCGCCGATTGATCAAGAAGACCAAGAAGCTGCAGGAATCCCTGGGCGCCCTGAACGACGCAGTCTCGGCCGAGGCCCTGCTCACGGGCCTCGCCCTGGAGGGCGCGGCGCTCT
>NZ_JBALUY010000034.1:0-33346 GCF_036963605.1 Phenylobacterium sp.
CGGCCTGCTGGCCGACATCAACGACCTGGGCGTGCCGGCGGCGTGCGAGTTCCTGGACGTCACCACGCCCCAGTACATCGCCGACCTGGTGGCCTGGGGCGCCATCGGGGCGCGGACCACCGAGAGCCAGATCCACCGGGAGCTGGCCTCCGGCCTCTCCTGCCCGGTGGGCTTCAAGAACGGCACCGACGGCAATGTGCAGATCGCCGTGGACGCCGTGCGCGCCGCCAGCCAGCCGCACCATTTCCTGGCCGTGACCAAGGCCGGCCGCTCGGCCATCGCCGCCACCACCGGCAATGGCGACTGCCATGTGGTGCTCCGCGGGGGCGCAGCGCCCAACTACGACGCCGCCAGCGTCGCAGCCGCCTGCGCCCTGATCGAGAAGGCCGGCCTCGCGCCCCGGCTGATGGTCGACGCCAGCCATGCCAACAGCCACAAGAAGCCGGAGAACCAGCCTGCGGTCGCCGCTGACCTCGCCGCCCGGCTCACCGCCGGCGATCGGAGCGTCATGGGGGTGATGATCGAAAGCCACCTGGTGGCCGGCCGCCAGGACCTGGTCCCGGGTCAACCCCTGACCTATGGCCAGTCGATCACCGACGGTTGCATCGGCTGGGACGATTCCGTCGCCGTGCTGGAAAACCTGGCCGGCGCAGTCGCGGCGCGGCGCAAGGCCCTGGCCCGCGAGCCGGCCCAAGCCTGACAGAGTATCAGACCGAGGTCTGGAGGTGGCTCCAGGCCTCGGCTGCCTCGGCAGCCGGTCCCGAGGCGTCGACGCGGGTCCAGGCGATGTCGCCGACCTCCCGGTCGATCTGCATCTGCAGGGTCTCAACTGTGGCGTCCGAGGCGTCCCCATGTCGGGCGCCGATCCGCGCGGCAAGGATTTCGGCCGGCGCCTCCAGCCAGACCCCGGCGAAGGGCACGCCTGCCCGGCGGGCCAGAGCCTCCGCCCGGCCCCTGAGCTCAGGGGAGATGAAGGTGGCGTCCAGCACCACCGCGCGGCCGGCGGCCAGGGCCTGAGCCGCCTCGCTGAACAGGGTGTCGTAGACCTGCTCATAGAAGCCCGGCCCATAGGCGGTGGCCGGCAGGCGGCTGTCGGGGGGCACGCCCATCAGGCGCTTTCGGACCTCGTCGGTCCGCAGAACCACGGCCCCGGGGGACGCCCCAAGCCCGGGCGCGATCAGGCGCGCGAAGGTGGACTTTCCCGTGCCCGACAGGCCGCCGACGGCCGCCAGACGGGGCGGAGGCGGCGACAGGTGGGCGAGCGCGGTGTCCAGATAGGCGCTGGCCGCCGCATCGTCGCCGGAGTGCGCCCAGACATGGGCGCGAACCGCAGCGCGCACCGCCAACATCAGCGGCAGGGCGGCCAGGCCATCCCAAAGCTCAGGGCCGAAACTGCGGGCCGCCTCGTCCAGATAGGCCGACAGCACCCGCACCGCGGCGTCGCGCCGGCGGCGGAAGTCCAGGTCCATCAGCAGGAAGGCGATGTCGTACTGGACGTCCACATCCGACAGGGTGTCGTTGAATTCGATGCAGTCGAACAGGATCGGCCGCCCGTCCTCCAGCAGGATGTTCCCCAGGTGGAGGTCCCCATGGCAGTGGCGGGCAAAGCCGCCCACGGCCCGGGCGTCCAGCAGCGCCTGATGCGTAAAGAAGGCGGCGTCCGTCGCCGCCACCACCGCCTCGACCCGCTCCGCCCCCAGCCGCGGCGCCAGGTCGCGCAGGAGATGGGCGTTGGAATCGATGGTGAACTTCAGCGCCCGTCCTCCGCCGCCCTGGGGCCGAAGGGCCGCCGAGGCGTGAAAGCCGGCCACGGTGCGTCCCAGACTGTCGGCCAGGGCGCCGTCCACCGCCCAGGGCTGGGCGGCCAGCACGGCGTTTTCGTCGAACCGGCGCATCTCCAGAGCGAATTCGACCGGCTCGCCGTCGCCATCGAACTCCAAGCCGCCATCGGCCGCGCGGCTGATGGTGCGCACCGTACGGTAGATGTCCGGCGCTGCGGCCCGGTTGAAGCGCAGCTCGCGGTCCAGGGCCCAGCGCCGCAGCTCCAGGGTGGAATAGTCCAGATAGCCCAGCTCCACCCGGCGCTTGATCTTGAAGGCGCGTTCCGGCGTCAGAAAGACCCGGGCGCAGGCGGTGTCGATGCGTCGCTCAGCCTGGCCTTCCAGCCAACTCGCGACCTCGACCTCTTCGGGATCGGTCAAGACAGGGCGTCCATCAAGGATAGAGCCGTTCGGTGGTCCAGCCGCCTTCGGCTCGAGCGAAGACCAGGCGTTCGTGCAGGCGGAACGGCCGGTCGCGCCAGAATTCGATGACCGAGGGCGTCAGGCGGAAACCCGACCAGTGGGGCGGACGCTCCACCTTGCCGAGGCCAAAGCGCAGGCCCGTCTCGGCGATGCGCTTTTCCAGGGCCAGCCGGTCCGGCAGGGGCCGGGACTGGCTCGAGGCCCAGGCGCCCAGCTGCGAGGCCCGCGCCCGGGTGGCGAAATAGGCGTCGGCCTCAGCCGCGGCGACCGGGGCGATCGCCCCGCGCACCCGCACCTGGCGGCGCAGGGACTTCCAGTGAAACAGCAGGGCGGCGCGGGGATTGTCCGCCAGCTGCCGGCCCTTGGCGCTTTCGAGGTTGGTGTAGAAGACGAACCCGTCGGTATCGACGTCCTTGAGCAGCACCATGCGCACATCGGGCGCGCCGTCCGCATCGGCGGTGGCCAGGGCCATGGCGTTGGGATCGTTGGGCTCCCTGGCGCCGGCCTCCCGCAGCCACTCGGAGAACAGGGCGAAGGGATCGTCCTCCGACAGCAGCGGCGGCGGCTCGGCCTGGGTCACCTGGGCCACATAGTCGTCCTCGCTGGGCGAGGCGGGGATGAGGGAGTCTTCGGAGGGCGGGGTCTTTGACATGACCCGCGCCCTATAGCGCGCAGGCGTTCGCACGTCAGGGGTTTAACGCGCCGTTGACGGCGTCTGGCCTATGACTTTCGCCGCTATGAGCGGGACCGATCAGCCCCTGACCACGCGCCGGGCGCGGGAAATGCTTGGCGTGGGCGCTGCGGCCTCGCCGGGAGAGCTGCGCCGCGCCTTCCGCAACCGGGCCAAGGCCGTCCACCCCGACCGCGCCGGCGGCGACGCCGAAGCCTTCCGCCGTCTCGTTCAGGCCTATGAAGCCCTTCGCAGCGGTCCGGGTCCCGACACCTCGATCCGTCAACCGCCCAGCGTCCAGACCCGCCGCACGGCGGACGCCGCGACGCTGAATGTCAGCCCGACCCTGGCGGTTCAGGGCGGGGTTCTGGAGCATGTGATGGGGGATGGCCGACGCCTGCGCATCACGGTTCCGGCCGGTCTTCGCAGCGGCGATCGCCTGCGGGCCGGCGGCGAACTCCTCAGCGTGGCGGTGCGGGGCGATGGCCGGCTGATCGTTCGTGGGGACGACCTTTGGGTGACCGCCGTGCTCGACCGGGCCCTGATGAATCAGGGCGGGCGAACCCAGGTGGAGACGCCCCTGGGCCCCCGGGACATCTGGATCACCCAGAAGGCCGCCGCCCGGGGTCTTATCCGACTGGCGGGCGAAGGCCTGCCGGCCCGGGGCCGTCATCGGCAAGGCGACATGTTCATTCGCCTGCAGGCCGCAAGCGATACGGCGTCGAGCGCGGCGCGCACCCTGCTTCGCCGTTTCGCCGCGGCCTGGGCGGCCTGAGGCGTCACGCCGGGGGCGTGGCGCCCGCCGGGAAATGCGCTAAGACCGCCGCCATGTCGCACAACACATTTGGCCATCTGTTCCGCGTCACCACCTGGGGCGAAAGCCATGGGCCAGCCCTGGGCTGCATCGTCG
The DNA here is from genome assembly GCF_036963605.1 of Phenylobacterium sp. GTDB lineage: Bacteria > Pseudomonadota > Alphaproteobacteria > Caulobacterales > Caulobacteraceae > Phenylobacterium. The sequence continues at coordinate 3,824 of NZ_JBALUY010000034.1, forward strand.
ATGGCTGCCCCGCCGGCCTCCCGCTCACGGCGGAGGATGTTCAGGTCTGGCTCGACCAGCGCAGGCCCGGCCAGGGCAAGTTCGTCACCCAGCGTCAGGAGCCTGACGCCGTACGCATCCTGTCGGGCGTCTTCGAAGACGACCGCACCGGCGGGCCCGTGACCACCGGCACGCCGATCTCGATGATGATCGACAACACCGACCAGCGCAGCCGCGACTATTCCGAGATCGCCCAGGCCTTCCGGCCCGGCCATGCCGACTACCCCTATTTCGCCAAGTACGGCGTGCGCGACTATCGCGGCGGCGGCCGCGCCTCGGCCCGGGAGACCGCCGCCCGGGTGGCCGCCGGCGCCGTGGCCCGCAAGATCCTGGACGGCGTCGTCATCCGCGCCGCCGTGGTCCAGATCGGGCCCCACACCATCGACCGCAGCCGCTTCGACTGGGGCGAGACCCGCAACAACCCCTTCTGGTGCCCCGACCCTGAAACCGTCGCCGTGTGGGAGGCCCATCTGGAGACGATCCGCAAGAGCGGCTCTTCCACGGGCGCGGTGGTCGAGGTGGAGGCCGTCGGCGTCCCGGCGGGCTGGGGGGCGCCCATCTATGGCAAGCTGGACGCCGAGCTGGCCGGCGCCCTGATGTCGATCAACGCCGCCAAGGGGGTCGAGATCGGCGCCGGCTTCGCCGCCGCCGCCCTGTCCGGCGAGGAGAACGCCGACGAGATGCGCATGGGGAACGACGGTCAGCCGGTCTTCCTGTCGAACATGGCCGGCGGCGTGCTGGGCGGAATCTCCACCGGCCAGGCGGTGAGCGCCCGGGTGGCGTTCAAACCCACCTCCTCCATTCTCACACCCCGGCGCAGCCTCAATGAGGCGGGTGAAGAGATCGAACTGCGCACCAAGGGCCGGCACGATCCCTGCGTGGGGATCCGCGCCGTGCCGGTGGTGGAGGCCATGACCGCCTGCGTGCTGGCCGACGCCTTTCTCCGCCATCGGGCGCAAGCTGGCGACGTGCGCTTCAGGCCGGGCGTTCAGGCCTAGCTTTCAAACATTCGGCGCCTCGGAAAACGCGGGTTTTTCCGCATTGACCCCGTCGATGACTTGCCTGAAATGAGCGGCTTCGAATCCGGCCCGGTTCGGAGAAGACCCCGCCGCGAAAGACGGAAACCTTGCGTTACGAACTCATCAGGATTCTGCTGGTCGACGACAACCACCACATGCGGGTGCTGTTGACCGAGATTCTGCGGGCGATCGGCGTGGTCCACGTCCATGAGGCCGCCGACGGGGCTGAAGGTCTTCAGGCCCTGCGAAGCCACGCCATCGACATCGTCATGACCGATCTGTCCATGCAGCCGCTGGACGGCATCGATTTCGTGCGCCTGCTGCGCAACTCGTCTGACAGCCCCAACCAGATGATCCCCGTGATCATGATCACCGGCCATTCGACCATGCGACGGGTGGCTGAGGCCCGGGACGCCGGGGTCAACGAGTTCCTGGCGAAGCCGCTGACCGCCCGCGGCGTGCTGGAGCGGCTGAACCGAATCGTCGAGCATCCGCGGCCCTATATCCGCACCCAGGACTATTTCGGCCCCGACCGCCGCCGTCGCGCCGACCCCAATTTTACCGGCCCCTGGCGGCGCAGCAGCGACACCGCCGTGGCCCTCTCGCACCAGCTCAACTGAACCTCAACGCGCCCGCCACCATTTGGTGATGTTTTGCAGGTCTTCTGACCGCTGAGCTGCGGGGGATTCACTATGAGCGCGCCTATGCTTCTTCGCCTGAGCCTGATCGGCCTCCTGGGACTCACCCAGGCTGGCTGCCTGGCCGCCGCTGTCGTGGGCACAACCGCAGGCGTGGCCATCGGCGTCACGGGCGCCGCGGTGGGCGCCACGGCCAAGGGGGTCGGCATGGCCGCCGGCGCCGTGATTCCCGGCGATGATGAGGACGAAGACCGGCGGCGCTAAGCCCCGCCCAGGCTAGAGGCTCAGGGCGCAACTCTCGCCGATGGTGGGGCGCGACACCTTGATCCGCGTCAGGCCCGGGAAGCCCGCCTTCAGCCGCTCGGCGAAATAGAGACAGATGTTCTCAAGGGTCGGGCTTTCCAGCCCGGCCTTTTCGTTCAGCAGCCCGTGATCCAGTTCCAGGGCCACGGCGCGCAGGGCGCTGTCGAGTTCGGCCAGATCCGCCACCCAGCCCATCGGGGCCTGGGGGGCGCCGCCGACGGTCGCCTCCACCTGGAAGGAGTGGCCGTGCAGCCGAGTGTAGGGGCTGTCGGCGGGACCATGGGGCAGGTAGTGGGCCGCGTCGAAGGTCGCGACCTTGGTGATCTCGAAGATGTGCGATGTCATTTGGCGCGCTTAAGGGCGGTCCGTCCAGCCGACCGGCCGTCAGGGAATGCCCAGATATTTATGGGTTTGGACGCTTAAACGCCAACGGGGGTGGGCGAGGCAATAGGCGATCGCCGCCTCGGTGTTCGCCAACCGGGCGGGACCATCCATGGGCTGGAGATAGAAGCGCTCGAAATCCAGGCTCGCAAACCGCGCCGGATCGACGCCGACTTGCGGAAAGACCAGCTTCAATTCCTGCCCTGACGTCTGGACCACGGGCGCCTGGGCCTTGGGGCTGACGCAGATCCAGTCGATGCCGGAGGGCGCCGGCAGCGTACCATTGGTCTCTACGGCGATCTCGAACCCCCGCGCCTGGAGGGCCCTGATCAGCGGCGTGTCCAGTTGCAGCAGCGGCTCGCCGCCCGTGCAGACCACCAGCCGGTGCGCCGGCTCATCGCCCCAGGCGGCGGCCACCGCGCCAGCCAGATCGTCAGCGCCCGCAAACCGTCCCCCGCCAGGCCCGTCCATGCCGACGAAGTCGGTGTCGCAGAAGGTGCAGACTGCGCTTGCCCGATCCGCCTCGCGGCCGGACCAAAGGTTGCAGCCGGCGAAGCGGCAGAAGACCGCGGGACGCCCGGCCTGGCCCCCCTCCCCCTGCAGGGTCAGGAAGATCTCCTTGACGGCATAGCTCACGCTACAAGCTCCGGCCGGCCTTGCGCCACCCATTCGTCCCAGCCGCGGGCGCGCAGGTCGCAGGCCGGGCAGTCGCCGCATCCGTGGCCCCAGTCGTGTCGAGCGCCGCGTTCGCCGCGATAGCAGGTGTGGCTCTCCTCGCAGATCAGCGCCACCAGCGTCTCGCCGCCGAGGGACTTGGACAGGGCCCAGGTCTGCGCCTTGGTGAGCGCCATCAGAGGCGTCCGGATTTGGAAATCCTGCGCCATGCCCAGGTTCAGGGCGTGCTCCAGAGCGTCGATCGTATCGCGACGGCAGTCGGGATAGCCGGAGAAGTCGGTCTCGCACATGCCGCCCACCAGGTCGCGAATTCCCCGCCGGTCGGCCACCGCCGCCCCATAGGTCAGGAAGACCAGATTGCGACCGGGCACGAAGGTGGAGGGCAGCCCCTTCTCCGTGACCTCAAAGGCGCGATCGGCGGTCATGGCGGTCTCGGCGATGGCGCCGAAGCCGGTCAGGTCGATCAGGTGGTCCTCGCCCAGGCGCGGCGCCCAGACCGGGAACTGGGCGGCCATCGCCTGGCGCACCACCTGGCGGGCCTGCATTTCGACGGCGTGGCGCTGGCCATAGTCGAAGCCCACCGTCTCCACATGGTCGTAATGCGACAGCGCCCAGGCCAGGCAGACGGAGGAGTCCTGGCCGCCTGAAAACAGGACAAGGGCGCGGCGATCGCGGGGGGCGTCTGTCATCGCCCCCATATGCGCGTCCGAGGTCTTAAGGGGAAGACCAAGCGCCTGCGGCCGAGCGTCCGTCGGTGAGCCGGCCGCGCCTGTTCAACACAGGCTTTCGAATGTCAGGTACGCGCCAAACGGAGCGCCTCCGAATCGGTCCCTCCGGTCTTCCGCAAGGGAATGCCGCGAATAACACGGGTCGGTTTTGTACCTCTCGTTCGAAACCGCGGTATTTCCGTCACGTTTGCGTCAAACTCGCCGCAATCACCTCAAGTGAACGAGGTTCAGTTTGACGCGCGCGTCAGTCGAGACGAGGGTCGCGGCCGGCCGCCGCTCCCCCGGCGGCCGTTTTGTCTCAAACTCGCAAACAATGGGCGGCGCCAAAGCCGCCTGGGAGGATCCATGTCGTCTTTGAAGAAGTCCGGTCTGCGCCGAAGCCTGGTGGCGACCGTGTCCGTGGCCGCCTTCGCCGCCAGCGCCGGCTCGGCGCTCGCCCAGGCTCAGGCCCCGACTCGACCTCAGGCCGAGCCCTACATGATCCAGGAACTGGTCATCACCGCTGAAAAACGTGAGCAGGCCCTGCAGGACGTCCCCGTCGCCGTCTCGGCCTTCACCTCCGAACAGCGCGACACCCAGGGCATCACCAACATCCAGGACTTCGTGAACTTCACGCCGGGCATGAACTATTCCGGCACCGACCGGGTCTCGCTGCGTGGGGCCGGGCGCAACACCTTCTATATCGGCAATGATCCGGGCGTGGCCGCCTATTCCGACGGCTTCTATTCGGCGAGCTCGTCGGAGCTGTTCAAGACGCCGCTGTTCATCGAGCGCACCGAAATCCTCCGCGGCCCCCAGGGCACCCTCTATGGCCGCAACGCCATGGGCGGGGCGATCAACCAGGTGTCCAAGCGCCCGTCGCAGGACTTCTCCGGCGAAATCCGCGCCGCAGTGGGCAATTACGACTACACCCGCATCGAGGGCGTGGTGTCGATCCCCGTCGCGGACAACCTGCGCTTCAAGCTGGGCGGCAATCAGGAATGGCAGCGCGAGGGCTTCATCGAAAACATCGGCAGCGGCAATGAAGGCGCCTCGATCAAGCGCACCTATTTCGAAGCCCAGGTGGAAGCCGAGCTCGGCGACAATGTCGATGTCTGGGTCCGCTATAACCGCTCCAACTGGGATGACAGCCTGGGTGTCGGCGACCGGCTGTCCAACCTGATCAGCCCCTACGACACCACCCGCGCCTTCCAGCCCATCGGCGGTCTGGTGACCAGCAACCAGTTCGGCGAGACGGTGACCAATCCGGGCGTCGCCGACCCTTACGTCCAGAACACCAACCGCGATGGCTATGGCGCGCTGCGCGGCAACCATGTGCTGACAGGCCAGATCACCTGGGACCTGGGCTTCGCCGACCTGAAGTACATCGGCGGCTTCCAGCAGTACGACTACCAAACCGGCGGCGACTATGACGGCACCAGCCGCACCGCGCCGATCACCGTGGCCGGAATTCCGGGCGTCTATGTGGACTACACCACCGACTTCTACGAGACGAAGAAGTACTATTCCAACGAGCTGAACCTGACCTCCAACTCCGATGGTCCGCTCAGCTGGATCCTCGGTCTCTATCAATACAACGAAGAGCATGGACAGCGTATCCAGCTGGGCAACCCCCAGCAGGCGCAGATGGAGACCCCTTGCTATTTCGGCGGCGCCGCCAACCCCTGCATCCCGGCGCCGGCCAATCCGAGCCGCAACTTCGCCGACAACATGGCCGACCTGAACTCCAAGGCCTATGCGGTCTTCGGCCAGTTCACCTACGCCTTCAACGACGCCTGGGCGCTGACCACCGGCCTGCGCTACACCAAGGATGAGAAGGACGGCTTCGAAAGCCAGCGCCTGGTGCTCTATTCGCCGGCCGGCCCCTTCGGCCCCCAGCTCGGCGGCGCAGCAGCCTTCGACGTCTCCACCGACCTGCAGCCCGGCACGCCGGGCATCCAGAACAGCCGCACCCTGTCCAACAGCTGGGACGCGGTCACCGGCGTGGTGAACCTCGACTGGACCCCGGACGACGACAGCCTGTTCTACGGCAAGTACAGCCGCGGCTATAAGTCCGGCGGCTTCCTGCTCGGGACGCTGGCGCCAAACCCCGAAGGCGAGGCCGAGTTCGTCAACGCCTATGAGCTGGGCATGAAGAAGACGATCGCCCGCCAGCTGATCGTCAACGCCTCGCTCTACTACAACGACTACACCGACCTGCAGCTGAACCTGCAGCAGCTGAATGCGGCGGGCACCGCCTCGGCCAACAACTTCATCAATGTGGACGCGCGCGCCTACGGGCTGGAGCTGGAAACCATCTGGGAGCCCAGCCGCAACCTGCAGGTGTCGCTCAGCTACGGCTATCTGAACACTGAGATCACCCGTGGCTGCTGCTTCTACGATCCGGCCGATCCCAGCGCCCTGCTGCCCCAGGCGCAACCGGCCGGCGGCACGGCGGTGCAGAACGGCGTGCTGCTGGTCTTCCAGGATCTGGAGGGCTCACGCCTCTTCCAGTCGCCGGAACACAAGGTGGCGATGAACGCCAACTACACCTGGGACTTCGGCCCCGGCTCACTGATCGCCTCGGGCACCGCGTTTTGGACCGACGAGACGATCTACCAGCCCTTCGACAACCCCGCCTTCGCGGTGCCGGCCTATACCGTCGCCGACTTCCGCCTGATCTGGCGCGATATCGAGGACCGCTATTCGGTGATCGGTTTTGTGAAGAACGCCTTCGAAGAAGAGGGCTTCACCTCCACCGGTTCGACCAATCCGACGGCGGTCTTCGGCAATCCCAATCCGGGTCTGGTGGTGGGCGGCCAGACCTACCTGCGGCAGACGGGGTCATCGATCACCCGAGGCCTGATCCAGCCGCGCACCTTTGGTCTGGAGCTTCAGTACCGCTTCTAAGCGCAAGGCTCGAAATCTGAGAGGGGGCGGCGGGGCGACCTGCCGCCCCCATTTCGTTTCTACGCCTGCGTCAAACTGGCCGGAGCCAACTTAACGTCTCTGAAAAGGGTTCCCTCCATCCTGAGTGGAATCTTTCAACGGTCCCGGCTAACCATGCCCCTCTCTGAGTTCTTCTTCGACCGCGTTACAGAAGAGATCCGCGCCCAGCTTGAGGGCGTGCTGGCGCTCACCGACCGACTGAACCGACAGCATCTCGCCGCCGACGCTCAAGCCTGTGTCGACGGGGTCGATGAAGCCGCAACCGTCGTCTGTCGCCTGTTGGCCGCCACCCACGATCTGAAGACCGCCACCCAGCAACAACTCAGCCTCGCCCCCGAACCGCGCCAACTCCGCGACCTGATGGACGAGGTGCAGGAGCGCTGGATCAGCCGCGCCCGGGAGAGCGGCGTCACCCTGCTGGTCTCTTATGAGGGCGATCCGGCGGCGACCGCGCTCATCGATCCCTTCCGGCTGCATCAAGTCTTCGACGGCTTCATCGGCCAGGCCATATCCAGCGTCCGTCGGGGCGCTGTCGAAGCGTCCCTGCGGGTGAGCGGCGAAACCGCCGACACCCTGCGCCTCGAAGGTCGCGTCCGGGGGGCCGGCGAGGTCATGGACCAGAGCCTGTCAGGCAGCGTCGAGGACATCGACGCCCGCTTTGGACTGGAGACCGCCATTGGTGCGGCGCTGGCCCAGAACATCCTGCTTAGCCTGAACGGCGCCCAGCATACCGAGAGCAATCTTGGCGGGGGCGAGACGGCCGTCTTCACCCTAGACGCGCCCTGCGCGCCCAAGGCTGAGCCGGCCCAGCCCGAGGCGGCGTCCGACCGCGCCGCCCATGTCCTGATCGTCGATGACAACGCCACCAACCGGATGGTCGCCGAAACGCTCTGCGCGATGTTCGACTGCACGGCCGAAACCGCGGTTGATGGTGTGGAGGCCGTCGAGTTGGCCCGAACCGGGCGCTTCGACCTGATCCTGATGGACATCAAGATGCCGCGGATGGACGGGGTGGCCGCCACGCGGGCCATCCGATCCCTATCCGGGGCGGCGGCGCAGACCCCCATCATCGCCCTGACGGCCAACGCCGATCCCGAGGACGCGGCAGGCTATATCGCCGCCGGCATGATTGGGGTGGTGGAAAAGCCGATGAAGCCTGAAAACCTACTGCGCGCCCTGCAACAGGCGCTCGAGGGCAGCACAGCCCGGGCCGCCTGATTCCATCGCCCACGAAAAAGGGCGCGATCCTGAGGGACCGCGCCCTATGTCGTCTGACCGGGGCCAGGCGTTACATCTCCGGATCGCTCTCCGTGGCCTCGACCTCAGCCGAGGCGTCGGCGGAGGTTCCAGCGTCGGCCTGCATGGCCTGACCAATCCGGGCGCGAAGCTCAGCATCGGTCTGAGCAGCGGCGGCGATCTGATTGTACTCCTCGGCCGTCAGGCCGGACTCCTCGACCGCAGCGGTCATCTTCGTATTCATTTCCTGCTGCAGCGTCGCCTGGGCGGTGGCGTCGGTTTCGGCGGTGACCTTGGGGCCGTACTCTTCATTGAGCGACTGAACATCGGTCATCGCCTCGGCGAAGCCCTCGACCTGCGTGTCGGTGAAGGCGGCCGCGCCGGTGGCCGGCGCCGTAGCCGGGGCGGAAGCCGCCGCGTCGTTCGACATGGTCGCGTCAGCGCCCGCATCCTGGGCGAAAGCGGCTGGGGCGGTCAGCAGGGCGAGCGCGCCAGCGGCGGCGAAAAACTGGGTCTTGAGGGTCATGTCAGTGGGTCTCCTGTTCTGTCCACTCACATCACAAACCGGTGAAAACCGATAAAGGTTGCGCCTCTGCGATAAAAATATCACGGCCCCGTGATGGGGCGATTGTTCCGGAACGCCCTCAGGCCAGACAGATTTGCGCCGCCGCCCCTCCGGTGAAGGACGGCGGCGCGGCTGGATCATTGGGACATCCGCCCCAGGGGCCGGGCGCCGGCTACTGCACGGCGGCGGCGTCCAGATCGACCTTCATCTCCCGGGTCCAGAGCCGGATGGCGCGGCAGGCTTCCACGAAGGCCTTGGCGTCCTTGGCGCCGTTTAGCGCCACGAACCCCTCGTCCATGTCCTCGGCCACGCCAGCCTTTTCGAACAGCGTCGCTGCGGTCTCGGTGTGGGCGATGAACTTGCAGTGTGCGAAGGCGTCATTGACGAAGTCCTTGGCCGTCTTGTCCTTGGAGAGCATGGCTGCGCCCTCCTCTGACACCAGGACCGCGACGGCGTCGTAGAGCACCGATGGCCCGCCATCGATCTTCTGGTCGGCCGCCAGAAGCGTCCCGTCGCTCAGCTTTACGCCCCCGATATGCGGCGCGATCACCTCGAAGATGGCGCCCTCGGCCTTGATGGCGTCGGTCAGCGCCTTGAACAGGGCGGCGTCAGCGCCGTCGGTCATCAGCAGCCCGAACTTCCGACCTTCGAACTTGGGCAGCGGCCGCTTCAGCATGCTCAGCGCGTCGGAGGCCGGCAGATCGTCGATCACCGGGCGGGCAGGCTTCAAGGCCGCGGGCATCTTGGCGAGCCCCAGCCCCGTGGCCACGGTCTTGGCCAGGCCCTCGTCGATGTTGCGCAGGTGGCCGACCATGCGCTCGCGGATGTCGAGCCGCTCGACCTTGCTGAGCTCAAACACCAGGGCGTCGCCCATATGCTTCTGCTCGATCGGCGTCTGGCTGATGAAGAATTGCCGGGCCTGGCTGTAGTGGTCGGCGAAGGTTTCGGCGCGGATCTGGCGGGTCTCGCCGGACTCAGCGACGGCGGCGTGGGGATAGCCCCGCTCCGGGCTCTCCCGCGGACCGCCCTGATCACCCCAGCTATTGGGCTCGTAATTGGCCCGACCAACGGGGTTGCGCATGGCCATGTGGCCGTCCTGCTGGAAATTATGCACCGGGCAGCGGGGCGCGTTCACCGGGATGTGGGTGAAGTTGGGTCCGCCCAGGCGCTTCAGCTGGGTGTCGAGGTAGGAGAAGTTGCGGCCCTGCAGCAGCGGGTCATTGGTGAAGCCGATGCCCGGCACGACATTCTGGGTGCAGAAGGCCACCTGCTCGGTTTCGGCGAAGAAGTTCTGGACGTTGTTGTCCAGCACCATGCGGCCGATGATCCGCACCGGAACGCGCTCCTCGGGGATGATCTTGGTGGGATCGAGGATGTCGAATTCGAAATCGTCGGCGAAGGCCTCGTCAAACACCTGGACGCCCAGTTCCCACTCCGGCGGCTGGCCGCTGTCGACCGCGTCCCACAGGTCGCGGCGGTGGAAGTCGGGATCGGCGCCATTGATCTTCAGGGCCTCGTTCCACAGCACCGACTGAAGACCGAGCTTGGGCTTCCAGTGGAACTTCACGAAGCTCGACTTCCCCTCGGCGTTGATGAACCGGAAGGTGTGGACGCCGAAGCCTTCCATGAAGCGCAGGGACCGCGGGATCGCCCGGTCGGACATGGCCCACATGATCATGTGCATGGACTCTGGCGTCAGGGTGATGAAGTCCCAGAAGTTGTCGTGAGCGGTCTGGGCCTGCGGGAAGCCACGGTCGGGCGCAGGCTTGGCCGCATGGATCAGGTCGGGGAACTTGATGGCGTCCTGGATGAAGAAGACCGGGATGTTGTTGCCCACCAGGTCCCAGTTGCCCTCCTGGGTGTAGAACTTCACCGCAAAGCCGCGCACGTCGCGCGGCAGGTCTGGCGAGCCCTTGGCGCCAGCGACGGTTGAGAACCGCACGAAGACCGGCGTCCGCTGTCCTGCCTTCTGGAAGGGGTCGGCCCGGGTCAGCTCGGCCAGGGACTCTGTCGCTTCGAAATAGCCGTGCACGCCAAAGCCCCGGGCGTGCACCACCCGCTCAGGGATCCGCTCGTGGTCGAAGTGGAAGAGCTTCTCGCGCAGATGGAAGTCGTCCAGCAAGGTCGGGCCCCGGGCGCCGACCTTGAGGCTGTTCTGGTCATCGGCGACTGGAATACCTTGTTGGGTGGTCAGGATCGGGGTGTCGCCAGAGGCGGTCTGGTGGGTTTCGCCCCCTGCGCCGGGGTTACGCTTCCCGTAGATGTCGTCGGCCATGGCGTGAGTCCTCCTCTGGAGCCGCGGCAGAAGCGCGCGAGACCAGAGAAGAGTTCAATGAAAGATGGGCTGCAGATTCGCGGCCCCCCGAGGGGCGTGTCAGGCCCTGCGCGAAACACCGGCTGAACGGGCTGCAGCACTGGTTTTCGCCACGTCCAGAGCCTGTTCGATCTGTCGCATCAACGGCCCAAGCTGGACCGGCTTTGCGGCGACGCCATCCATGCCGATCCCCAGATAGCGCTGGGTCTCATGGGTCATGACACTGGCCGTAAGCGCCAGAATGGGCGTGCGCGCACGGCCCGCCTCCAGCTCGGCTGCGCGAATGACCTGGGTCGCGTCCATCCCGTCCATGCCCGGCATGTGGATATCCATCAGGATCAGATCCCAATCGCCCTCCCCCCAGGCCAGGACCGCCTCATGGCCATCCTCCGCCTGGCCGCAGTGCAGGCCCTGGCTTTCAAGCAGGGTCTTCAGAACCATGCGGTTGGCGCCGTTGTCGTCGACGATCAGGATTCGGCGGCCACGAACGCCTTCGCTTGGCGGCGTCGGCGCTGGCGACTTCGCCGCCGCGGACGCCGGCGCGGTCTGGGGCATGGGCAGGGTCAGGGTGAAGGTCGTGCCCAGGCCCGGCTGGCTCGTGAACCCGATCTTGCCGCCCATCAACGCCACCAGGTCGCGGCAGATGGCCAGGCCCAGGCCCGTTCCGCCGCTGCGGCGGGTGTTGGAGGCGTCCGCCTGGACGAACTTATCGAAGATCGTCTCCTGATGATCCAGCGGAATGCCGATCCCGGTGTCGGCGACCTCGCAGGTCAGGTTGGTGGCGTCTCCGCCGATGCGTACCGAGATCGATCCCGTCTCGGTGAACTTCAGCGAATTGGAGATCAGGTTGCTGATCACCTGGCGCAGCCGCACCTCGTCCCCCAGCCGGCGCCCGCGCGCCTCTGGGGCCAGGTCGAGCGAGAAGGCCAGGCCGCGCTCGGCGGCGATCTGCCCATAGAGCGTGCCCAGGGGACCGATAAGACGGTCGATATCGAATTCGGCTGGGGTGATGGTCATCTCGCCGGCTTCAATCCGGGCGATGTCGAGGACGGCGTTGAGGATATCCAGCAGGTTCGAGGCTGAGTCCTGCACCACGCCCAGGCGCTCGCGCTGGACGGTGGGGAGCTCGTCCAGGGCCATGACCTGGACCATGCCCAGCACGCCATTCAAGGGCGTACGGATCTCATGGCTCATGGTGGCGAGAAACTCGCTCTTGGTCCGGTCTGCGGCGCGGGCGGCGACCGCCAGGTCCTGGGCTTCGCGGGTCAGGGCCTGATTGCGGGTCAGCTCATGGCGCAGGGCGACGTTCAGCTCGTCGGTAGCCAGCCGGGCGCGGATTTCGCGCAGCACAGCTCCCCGCATCAGGGTCGACATGCCCAGCGCGGCGAAGACGCCGGCCACGCCCACATAGGCGTAATGATTGATCAGGTGGCCCGGCGCCGTCCGCGCCATGAGCACCATCGCAAGAAACGCCACCAGCGTGCTGAGATAGGCCACGCGGCGGGTCGGAGCGGTGATGGCGAAAACCAGCGCCAGCAGCACGAAATAGAAAAGCTTCAGCGCCTCGAAATGCAGGACCAGATAGGCGACCACATTGGCCATGAAGAGGGCGTTCATCAGCAGGGCCGTCGCCTCCAGGCGCAGCAGCCGCTGAGGCTGTTTCAGCCAGCGCCAGGCCAGCAGGCCCATGATCGTGGCGACCACCGAGAGCCCGGTCAGGATCACGAGGGCGCGGCCGGACTCGAAGAACGGATGCGATACGCTGACCAGGGCGTAGTAGATCGCCGCGGCCAGAACATAGGTGCGCAGGATCGGCGTCTGGGACTGGGCCAGGACCTCGGGGGAGACTGTGATGTCGGCCGGCTTGCGGGCCGTGGGCGTAAGCAAGAGGGCCTCCGGTCTTGTGAACACCGAACAATGGCACGCCAATGCCTACGAATTGATTTCCTTGGGAAACACGTCCCCTGGGTTGAACATCGCCGCGCTGGAGGGCCGCCGCCGCGCCGCAAGGAGGAAACCGCATGAGCCGCGAGACCATTCTCGAACCTGACCTGCCGATCATCGATCCCCACCATCACCTGTGGGACATGCGCGGCCGGTTCGGCGCCGACGCGCCGCCACCTCGTCACGGCTTCGAGGCCCTGCTCCGTCGTTCGCCCCACTATCTGCTGGACCAGCTGCTGGCCGACCTCGGCGCCGGCCACAATGTGCGGGGCACGGTCTTTGTGGAATGCGGGGCCATGTACCGGGCCGGGGCACCTGCGGCCCTGGCGCCGGTGGGCGAGACAGAGTTCGCCAACGGCGTGGCGGCCATGAGCGCCAGCGGCCTCTATGGCGAGACCCGGGCCTGCGCCGGCATCGTCGGCCATGCCGACCTGACGCTTGGCGACGACGTCGCCCCGGTGCTCGAGGCGCACCTGGCGGCCGGCGGCGGGCGGTTCCGCGGCGTCCGCCAGAGCGCGCGCCACGACCCCGACCCTGCGGTGCTGGGCCCCCTGGGCGGCATGTCGGCCGGACTCTATCGCAGCCCAGCTTTCCGCACTGGGTTCGCTCATCTTGCCGGCCACGGCCTGTCCTTCGACGCCTGGCTGCTGGAGCCGCAGCTCCCGGACCTGATCGATCTGGCGAGCGCCTTCCCCGAGACGACCATCGTCCTCGACCATGTGGGCACGCCGCTGGGGATCGGCGCCTATGCCGGCCAGCGCGAGGCGCGGTTCGGCCTGTGGCGCGACAACATCCAGGCTCTGGCCAAGCGCCCAAACGTGATCTGCAAGATCGGCGGGCTGGCCATGCCGTTCCTGGGCTTCGAGAGCTTCCTGGCCGAGCCGCCGGCGACTTCGGAGATGCTCGCCCAGGAATGGCGGCCCTATGTGGAGACCGCCATCGAGGCCTTCGGCGCAGACCGCTGCATGTTTGAAAGCAACTTCCCGGTGGATGCGGGGACCTGCGACTACGCCACCCTGTGGAACGCCTTCAAGCGGCTGGCCGCCGGCGCCTCGACCGATGAAAAGGCGGCCCTGTTCCATGACACGGCCCGACGGACCTACAGGCTGGAAATCTGAGCGGGGCGACCGGCGCTGAGCTGGCCGCCCCGTTCACCGGCGTCAGGCCGCAACCAGGTCCTTGCCGAGGATCTCGGTCAGCCTGGCCTCGGCGCCTTCGATGGCCGCGGCCCGCGCCTCGGGCCCGAAGCCGATCTTCTCGGCATGGACGAAGGTGACGTCGGTCAGGCCGATGAATCCCAGCAGGTGGCGCAGGTAGGGCTCCTGGAAGTCGGCGATCTGGCCGGGGCCTTCGCTGTAGAGGCCGCCGCGGCTCTCGACGACGATCACCCGCTTGCCCTCCAGCAGGCCCTTGGGACCGGCCTCGGAATAGGTGAAGGTTTCGCCGGCGCGCAGCACATGGTCGAGCCAGGCCCGGAGCGTGGTGGGCAGGCTGAAATTGTACATGGGCGCGCCGATGATGATGGTGTCGGCGGCGCGCAGCTCGGCGATCAGGGTGTCCGACAGGGCCCGGGCGGCGTGCTCGGCCGGGGTCGAAGCCACGCCGCGGACGCCGGCCAGGGTGTCGCGGACGAGGTGCGGCACCGGGTCTTCGCCCAGCTCCCGGCGAACCACGGTGACGCCGGGGTCAGCGGCCTGGACCGTCGCCACGGCGGCGGCGACTAACTGGCGGGAGACCGACTGTTCGCCGGCCGAGGAACTGTTGATTACGAGAAGGTTGGACATGACGCTCTCCTGTCGTCGGGGTGTTCGATGTCCAGGAAGTGGCGTCTCGATATCCGCAACACTAGATAAGCTCAGCGGGAATGACCGTTCCGAAATAGGCAACAAACATGCTCGACCTGGAAGACGTCCGCACCTTTGTTGAAGTGGCCGAATCCGGCGGCCTGACCCAGGCCGCCCGGCGTCTCGACCTGTCCAAATCCATGATCAGCCGGCGCCTCTCGCGGCTGGAGGACGAACTCGGCGCGCAGCTACTCGCCCGCACGACCCGCGGCGTCGCCCTGACCGAGGCCGGCGCCACCTTCCGCCGCCATGCCGAAACCTTGCTGGCCAACGCCGAGGCCGCCCGCGCCGCCGTGGCCCAGGGCGACGAGGTCACCGGCCGCCTGCGCATCGCCGCCCCCTTGAGCTTCGGCGCCACGCATCTCAGCTCTGTCCTGACCGAGCTCGCCCACCGTCATCCGCGGCTGGAGATCCAGGCCTCGTTCAGCGACCGCTTCGTCGACCTGGTGGGGGAGCGCTTCGACGCCGCCATCCGCATCGGACGCTTGGCCGACTCAAGCCTGGTGGCCCGCAAGATCGCGCCGATCGCCGCCGGCGTGGTGGCCAGCCCCGGCTATCTGGCCGCCCACGGCACGCCCCAACGGCCCGAGGACCTGGCCGCCCATGCCGCTGTCGGCCAGCCAGACGAGGTCTGGCGGTTCGGATCAGGCCCCCGCGCCCTGGCGATCCGGCCCAAGGCGCGCTTCCAGGCCGACAGCGGCCAGGCTCTGCTGGCCGCTGTCACCTCTGGGCTCGGGATCGCCATCCTGCCCACCTTCCTCTGCGGTCACGCCATCGCCACCGGCGAGCTGAGCCTTGTTCTCCAGGATCATCCGATCCCGGAGGCGGGACTCTACGTGGTGCGTCCTCCGCCGGCCGATCACGCCTCTCGCAAGGTCCAGGCCCTGACCCAGCTGATGCTGGAGCACTTCGGCGGCGAGCCGTCCTGGGACGCCTGCTATATGGCGCAGAAGGCGGCGGAGGGGCAGACGCCCTAAGGACCGGACGGCCTCAGACCGGCAGGCGGGCGTCGTAGTCCGACCGCAACCGGACCCAGTTGTCCCAATGGGGCTTGGGCGTCTGGCCCGACAGCAGGGCGGCCAGCACATCGATGTGGGCGTGCCAGCCGGCGCTGACGTTGAGAAGGGTGTCGCGATCCGGGACCCGGCGGTGGATGACGGTCAGCAGAACCTCGGCGCCCTGGACGTCCAGGCCGAATTCAACCTCGCTCTGCGCGCCCCAGGTGATCACCAGCCGACGGGGCGGCTCCAGCGCCACCACCCGACTCTCCATCCGGTGCTCGGTCGAGAAGCCTTCTGGCCGCGCGCCGGGCGGATCGGTCAGTTCGTCATTGCGCCAGACCAGTTCGAAGCCTTCACCGGTCTGGGCGGGCATGTCGCCCGACGCCAGCCAGCGCCGGCGGAGTTCGGTCTGGGTCAGATAGTCCCAGACCCGCTCGATCGGTCCGGGCAGCAGGCGCTGAATCTTCAGGGTGGCGGGCTCGATCAGCTCGCCGTAGGCGCCGAGGGTGGCAAGGTCGCTCATGGGTCTTCTCCTGTGGGCTTTGAGACCGGTGGGGCGTCCTCCTGGCGTAGCAGGCCTTCGAGGACGTCGAGACGCTCGGTCCAGAAGCGCTGATAGACGCCGAGCCATTGGTGGGCGCTGGCCAGCGGGCCGGGATCGAGGCGACAGATATGCGTGCGGCCGCGCACCTCGCGGGCGATCAGGCCCGCGCTCTCCAGGGTCTTGATGTGCTTGGAGGCGGCCGCCAGCGAGATGGCGAAGGGTTCGGCGAGTTGGCCGACCGTGCGTTCGCCCTGAGAGAGCTCGCGCAGCATCCGGCGACGTGTGGCGTCGCCCAGGGCGTGAAAGACGGTGTCGAGCTCGGGGGCGGATAATTCAACCATGAGGTTGAATATAAGGGCGTCTATCCTGAACGTCAACCAGTCGGTTGAATATGGCTGGCGGCCTCGTGGCCGCCAGCCTGTCTTCAGCGGAAGGTCAGCCCGTCGAAGGCGCCGGAGCTGCGCCAGCCGTCGATGTACTTGAAGAAGGCGCTGGCCCCCTGGGGGTAGCCGACATTGAGCCGCGCCGCCGGCCCCGGATCCTGGCCCTCATTGTTGTAGTAGCCCGGCGTGCAGTCCGGCGCCCCCAGCATCCGGCCCATGCCGGTGAGCAGCAGTTCAACCCAGGCGGCCTGGGCCTCGGGCGTCGCCTCGACCTCCTTGGCGCCCCGGTCGAGGGCGTGGCGGACAGTCATGGCGATGGTGCGGCCCGATTCCGTCAGATTGTGCGGAATGTTGGAGATCAGGTTGGCGCCCTGGGTCGGCTGGACGAAGAAGGCGTTGGGGAAGTCGCGCACATGAATGCCGTGCAGGCTCTTCATCCCCTCGCCCCAGGCCTCCGACAGCTTCAGCCCGCCGCGGCCCGTTAGGTCGAAACCGGCCCGCTGCTCGAAGGGTGTGCCCACCTCGAAGCCCGAAGCGTAGATGATGCAGTCGACCTCATATTCGACGCCTGCGACCACGAAGCCCTTTTCGGTGATCGCCTCGACACCCTTGCCGTCGGTGTCGACCAGATGGGTCCCGGGCGTATTGAAGGCCTGCAGATAGGCGTCGTGGAAGCAGGGGCGCTTGCAGAGCTGCCGGTACCAGGCCTTGAGCTTCTGAGCGGTCTCGGTGTCGGCGACGATGGAGTCCACCCGGGCGCGGATCTCCTCCATCTTTTCGAAATCGGAGTCCTCGAAGGCCGCCAGCATCTTGAAGGGACTGCGATCCTCCGGTGGAAGCTCATTGATCTTGCTGCGGATGCGACGGGACAGGTCCGTCCAGCCGTCCATCACCAGGTCTTCCTCGGCCAGCCCGCCGCCCTGGTTGGCAGTGAAGTTCTCCAGCCAGCGCTGTTGCCAGCCAGGCTCGGCCACGGTCTTGAACCAGTCGGGATCGATGGGGGCGTTGGCGCGGACATCTACAGAGGACGGCGTGCGCTGGACCACATAGAGCGCCTGGCAGGCGCGGGCCAGGTGCGGCACGGCCTGGACCGAGGTGGCGCCGGTGCCGATGATCGCCACCCGCTTGTCCGCCAGCTTCTCCAGCGGCGCGCCTGAGGGATCGCCGCCGGTATAGTCATAGTCCCAGCGGCTGGTGTGGAAGGCGTGGCCTTTGAAGTCCTCGATGCCGGGAATGCCGGGCAGCTTGGGCACGTGCAGAGGCCCGGTGCCCAGACCGATGAAGCTGGCGGTGAAGGCGTCGCCACGGTTGGTGCGGATCATCCACCGGCTTTGCGCCTCGTCCCAGGAGAGGTCCTCCACCTCGGTGTGGAACAGCGCATTGTCATAGAGGCAGTACTGGCGGCCGATCCGCTGGCACTGCTCAAGGATTTCGGGGGCATGAGCGTATTTCTCGCTCGGCATGTGCCCGGTTTCTTCCAGCAGCGGCATGTAGATCATCGAGGCCGTATCGCACTGGGCGCCGGGATAGCGGTTCCAGTACCAGGTGCCGCCGAAATCGCCGGCCTTGTCGATAATCCGCACATCGCTGATGCCCGCCTCCACCAGCCGCGCCCCGGTCACCAGGCCGGCGAACCCGCCGCCGATGAAGGCGAAGGTGACGTGGTCGGTCTTCGGTTCGCGCTCGAGCCGAGGCGTGTAGGGATCTTCCAGATAGTCGGAAAATCGGCCGGTCAGCCGGACATACTGGGCGTTGCCGTCGGCCCGCAGCCGCTTGTCCCGCTCGGCCACATACTTGGCGAGTAGGGCGTCCTTGTCGATCACCCGTCCGGCCGCACCGGCCTGCGTTTCGGAACCCATCTGCGCCACCTTCAAATCACTCAAAAAACATCGTCTGATCGACGTCCGGCCGAGGTGGACAGCCGCCTCGGCCGTCTCTCAAGGCTTCGAATGTAGAGTACGCAGCCGGTCTTCGCCAAGAGCTCAGGGCTTGCGCGGCGCCGCGGCGCGGGGATCGGTGGCGCAGCTCACCTCGCCGTCGCGGATCGTGACGATGGCCGGCTTGCCGACCCCGGGGCGGAAGGTCGTCACCTGGTCGTCCACCGTCACCCGCACGAAGTCAGGGCCGGTGAAATGGCAGGCGTGATAGATGCCGCCGCCCGGCAGGGCCGTCTTATAGACCTGCACGCAATTGACGTGACCGAACCAGCGGCCGAGCGTCGCCCCGCCATAGTCGAAGGTCAGCAGTTCGGGGCGGCTCTTGGAGACAGGCAGCGGACCCTCCCACACCGGGCATTCCGGCCCACGCGGGGTCCAGTCGGCGGCCGAGGCCATGCGCTGCTGGCCCAGCATCGCCAGAACCCCGCCGATCAGCACCACGGCGGCGACACCGACCACCGCCAGCTGGAGGAGGCCCCGCCCCTTCTTCACCGGGGCGTCATACACGTTCCGCGCCATAGCAGGCCTCCAACTGAGTCAGTCCCCAATGACCCTTGGCGCGAGCGATTTGCAAGAGCGCCCTCAGCCAGAGCGCCCTTAGAACGTGATGCGAAGACCGCCATTGGCGACGAAGCCCTCGGACGGCCCCCAGGCGTCGGTCGTCCATTGGCCATCCGGCCTGCGCTGCGGCAGGACGACGGGGTCGTACTTGGTCTGCCGAACATTGAGCAGATTTTCGAGGTTTAGGAACAGGCGGACATCGCCCAGCACGATCTCGCCCAGCAGGCCGACCTCAAGATAAGGACGGCTCGTCGTCCGGAACGGATTGTCCTCCAGATCCTGCCTGCCGGTGTAGTAGGCCTCGAACCCCACGCGCCCCTTGTCGTGGGCTTCCCACATGGCGACGACGCCGGCCGTGTGCTTCGGTGTCAGGGGTACGACGCGGCGGCCGGGTCCTGTGGGGTCGGGCTCGTCGGAGTCCACATAGACATAGCTTCCGGTGACCGTGATCTCCCGCCAGCGATAGCGCAGCAGGACCTCGGCGCCCTGGGTGCGGACCTCCCCCGGCGCATTGACCAGCCTCACGCCCGCGCTTGGCGTAGCAGGATCGACCGCCTCCAGCCGCACGGCGTCGCCGATCGTTGAGGCGAACAGGGTCAGGTTGGCCTCGATGGGACCGGTGGCGTAGCCGCCCTCCAGGGAGGCTGTGTCGGCGGTCTCGGCCTCCAGCCCGGCCAACGGACGAAGCCTCGACAAGCCGGCGGCTTCGATCTCCTCGACGAAGGGCGTCGGCGCGTAGAAACCCCGGCCAACAGACGCCCTGACCGTCCAAGGTCCGGGCCGGTAGAGCACCGAGACCCGCGGGCTGAAATGCGTGCCGTATTCGCTGTGGGCGTCCAGGCGGGCGCTGCCGGCCAGGGCCAGGTCGAGGTTCACATCGTGTTCGACCTGGGCGAAGACCGCGGGCGTCTCGAAGGCGTAGTCGAAGGTTGGGAAGGCCTCATTGCGATAATCGTCCCGCTGGAACGCGACCCCGGCCAGCCACGAGGTCCCCTCCGAACGGCCGGCGAGCGAGGCTTCGGCGAACAGGGTCCGATGGCGGTCGTCCTCCTGGACGTCGCCATAGAGGTGCTCATGCTTCTGGGTGACGCCCGAGGCGCGCAGATGCAGTACGCCCAGGTCCACAGGCGTTTCGGAGACGAAGCCCGCGTCGAGGCGGCGGCTGTCCTGGGCTTGCGGGAACGGCCGCCCGTCGGGGGCCACACGCCCCGCCACAGTTCCCCCGACCCGCTCCTCGCCCATAGCGCCGAGGGTGAAATAGGCGCGGCCGCCCGCTTCGCCGTCCCAGAACAGCCGGGGCCGCACGGTCCAGCGGTCATAGGCGGGCGTGTCGATCCAGCCATCGGAATCCAGGTCGTGCGACGACTGGCGGTGCAGGCCACCGATGGCCGAATAGCTCCAGGCGCCCGAGCCCGCCGCCTCGGCATAGGCCGTGGCGTCCTGGCCGTCCCGGCTGGTGGCGTTGAGCAGCAGCTCAGCCCGCGGCGCGCCGCCGGGGCGGCGGGAGACGAGATTGATGACGCCGCCGAGCGCCGAGGGTCCATAGAGCGCCGAGGCCGCGCCCTTGATCACCTCCACTTGGCCCAGGTCGGCGGGCGGGATCTGCAGCAGGCCCAGGGCCTGGCCGCCATAGAGCGGCAGTCCGTCGGCCAGGAGCTGCGTGTAGCGGCCCCGCATGCCCTGCATCCGGATGCTGGCCGCGCCGAGCGACGGCGAGGTGACCTGCACCCGCACGCCGCCGGTCTCGGCGACGATCATCGAGATGTTGCCGGGGGTCATCAGGATCTTCTCCTCGATCTCCTCCCGGTTGATCACCTCGACGCGGATCGGCTCGTCCTGCACCAGGCGGCCCGAGCGGGTGGCCTGCACCACCAGTTCCTGGATTTCCTCGCCCGCCTCTTCCCCAGCCTCTTGCGCGCCGGCGCTCGAACTCCAGGCCGCGCAGGCCAGGGCGATCACGAAGAAGGACGGGGACGAACGCAGGCAGAAGGGCCGGTATGACAAGGAGGGCTCGATTCAGTGGGCAGGAGATGCGGGGCGCGACTCGATATGCGCGGCAGCCTGCATGCTCTAGTCGCTAGAGGATCAAGCCCTTATGCTGGCCGCACAAGACGGGGGAGACGCCATGCCGTCGCTGTCCATCGGCAAGCTGGCCAAGGCCAGCGAGGTCAAGGTTCCGACCATCCGATTCTACGAGCAGATCGGCCTCTTACCCCCGCCCGAGCGGGCGGCCAATGACCGCCGCCTGTTTGGCCCGGACGCCGTGCGCCGGCTGGCCTTCATCAAGCATGCGCGCCAGCTGGGATTTCCCATCGAGGCGATCCGCACCCTGCTGGACCTGGCCGATGATCCTGAGCGCGACTGCGCCGACGCCAACGCCCTGGCGCGCGAGCAGATCATCGCCGTCGATCGCAAGATCGCCCAGCTGGAGGCGCTGCGGTCCGAACTGAAGCGGATGGCCGCGGCCACCTGCCAGGGCGCGGCCAGCGATTGCCGCGTCATCGAGGCGCTCTCCGACCACAGCCTCTGCGAAGCCGACCACCCCGAGCCGGTGCGGGCGAGTATCTGAGGGGTTTGCGAAAGGCGCCCAGGCCGCGGTCTAGTTCCGTACCAGGCGGGGCAAGAAGATCTCGCGGATGGTCTGAAGCCGGCTCGACAGCATGCGAGCATGCACTTCAGTCGGCGCCACCGGGATTGGAAATTCCTCTGAAAGATCGCCCCCCGCAAGCACCGCGTCAGCCCAAGCCTGGGCGATACGGCAGTAGGTCTCAAGCGCGGCGGCTGGGGTCTCGCTGCCCTCCACCTCAAAATAGATGGAGGGAAGGTCTCCCACGACGACCCAGATTTCCCGATCGCCATTCCCTTCGCCTGAAACGACACCGTGCTCAAAGCGGACCAGGTAGAGGCCGATGACGCCGCCGATGCCGAAGGCCAGAAGGAGATCGTCGATCGGCGGCGCCCACGCATGCGATTGCACAAAGACCCTGGCGTCCTGCGCCAAAGCGGCCAATCGCACGGTCTCTTCTTCGACATCGTCGTCCGGCTTGGCGACGAGCTGGAAGGTCGAGGTGGCGAGCATGATGATTATATTTCAAGCAACTGAGTGTTATTCAAAGCGAGAGATGAACGCCCGACGCTTGGGCCCGAGCTGATTTGGACGTCTGCGCCGGAGTGGATTGAGATGCGCCTCACACGGAAGAGCGACCCTAGCTGGTGAATGCTACTCGACCCTTGCTCTGGCGAGCCTCACCGGGGAGCCGTCCAAGTCACCAGCCTCATGTATGAGTCTAGTGGTAGCTGGGGGCGGGCTCGAACCGCCGACCTGTGGGTTATGAATCCACCGCTCTAACCAGCTGAGCTACCCAGCCACGGGTTCGCGCCGCTGACGCGCGAGGCGCGGGTTATAGGGATTTCGGATCGGCGCATCAAGCGGCTTGGGCGCAGGCCAAAGCCCGGCTAGGTTCGCGCCCGCCATGAGCGTGCTTCATCTTCTGGGAACGGCCGGCGAAGGCGGGGCGGAGACCTATTTCGTCGACCTCGTCCGCGCCCTTGCAAGCGACGGCCTGGCCCAGGCTGCGGCCCTGCGCCCCCACGTCCAGCGCCAGGCGGTTCTGGCCCAGACAGGCGTCGAAGTGGAGACCTTCGGCTTCGGCGGGCCGCTGGACCTGGTGACCCGGCGCAAGGTGACGGGGTTCGCCGTGCGCCAGGACGTCACCGTGGCGCTGGCCTGGATGAACCGCGCCGCCCGCCATACGCCCAAGGGTCCGTGGGCGCGGATTGGCCGGCTGGGGGGCTATTACAAGCTCAAATACTATGCCGGCTTCGACTTCCTGGTGGCCAATACCGAGGACATCGCCGACTGGGTGGTGGACCAGGGCTGGCCGGCGGGCAAGGTGGCCTGCATCCCCAACTTCGCCGAGGCGCCGGACGAGGCTGCGCCGGCCGAGCGGGCGACGCTCTCCACCCCGGCCGACGCCCCCCTGCTGCTGGCCATGGGCCGGCTGCACGAGGCCAAGGCCCATGACGTCACGCTGAACGCCCTGACCCACCTGCCGCACGCCTTTCTGTGGATCGCCGGCACGGGGCCGGAGGAGGCGCGGCTGAAGGCCCTGGCCGTGGCCCTGGGCGTCGCCGACCGGGTTCGGTTCCTGGGCTGGCGCAATGATCCCTCGGCGCTCTATCGGGCGGCCGATGTCTGCGTCTTTCCCTCCCGCTACGAGCCCCTGGGCAATGTGGTGATCCAGGCCTGGGCCCACGGCCTGCCCGTGGCCGCCGCCGCCAGCCAGGGGCCGGGCGCCCTGATTCGCGACGGGGAGGACGGCCTACTGGTTCCGATCAACGAGGCTGAGGGCCTGGCCAACGCCGTCGGCCGGCTGCTGGACGATCCCATGCTGCGCATTCGCCTGGCCCAGAACGGCCTGGAGCGGGTGGAGGCGGAGTTTTCGCAGGCCGCGGTCGTGGCCCAGTGGCGCGACCTCTTCGCCCGCTTCGGCGCCGACTGATGTGCGGCATCGCCGGCATCCTGGACGGTGAGGCCTCGGCCCGCCCGCTGATCGCGGCCATGACCCACCGCGGCCCCGACGGCGTCCGGGTGGAGGAGGCGCCCGGCCGCTCGCTGGCCCACGCCCGGCTGTCGATCATTGACCTGGAGGGCGGCTGGCAGCCGCTGCATGCGGCCGGCGGGACGGTCATCGGCAATGGCGAGATCTACAACTATCTGGAGCTGGCGCAGGACTTCGGCCTGACGGACGCGCTCTCCACCGGCTCGGACTTCGAACCCCTGCTGCACCTCTATGCCCAGGAGGGACCCGCGGCCTTCCACCGGCTGCGGGGCATGTACGCCTTCTGCCTGGCGGGCGCTGACGGCCGCACCTGGCTGGTGCGCGACCCGTTCGGCATCAAGCCGCTCTATGTGATGGAGCTGGAGACGGGCCTGGCCTTCGCCTCGGAGGTCGGCGCCTTCCTGGCCGCGGGCCTGGCGCCCCGGGCCATGCGCGCGGACGCGGCCCGCGAACTGCTGGCCTTCAACTACACCTTGGGGGAAGAGACCATCTTCCCTGGCGTCCGTCGCCTGGCGCCCGGCGCGATCGTCGAAGTGGTGGAGGGCCGGCTGGTCCCCCACGAAGTCCGCCCCGCCCTGCCCCTGGCCCGCACACGGCCGTTCGCCAGCGACGAGGCGGCCCTGGTCGCCCGGCTCGACGCCGTGCTGGAGGACAGCGTTCGGATGCACCAGCGCGCCGACGTGCCCTATGGCCTCTTCCTGTCCGGCGGCATCGACTCCGCCGCCATCGCCACCCTGATGGCGCGGCTGAACAGCCGGCCGGTCACCGCCTTCACCTGCGGCTTCGATGCCCCCGGCGCCCGGGACGAGCGGGCCCAGGCCGAGCGGGTGGCCCGGGCCCTGAACCTCGACTGGCGGGAGACGACCTTCGGCGAGGACGACTTCTGGTCGCTGCTGCCCCAGGTGGCCGCCGCCCTGGACGACCCCACGGCCGACTACGCCACCCTGCCGACCTTCAAGCTGGCGCAGGCGGCGCAGGGAACTCTGACCGTCGTGCTGACCGGCGAGGGGGGTGATGAGCTGTTCGGCGGCTATGGCCGCTATCGCCGCGCCCTGCGCCCGGCCTGGCTGGGGGGCCGGCCGGCCGAGCCCCGCGACGCCGATCCCGCCGCGCTGGCCCGCTGGCGCGCCCAGGCCAAGGCGCCCGAGGGGCTCACCCGGCTGCAACAGGCTCAGTACGCCGACATCGCCACCTGGCTGCCCAACGACCTGCTGACCAAGCTCGACCGCTGCCTGATGGCCCACGGCCTGGAGGGGCGCACGCCGTTCCTCGACGTCGCCGTGGCTGACTTCGCCTTTGGGCTGCCCGACCGCTTCAAGGTGCGCGGCCGCTATGGCAAGTGGCTGGTGCGCAAGTGGCTGGAGGGGGTTTGCCCGGCGGCTGCGCCCTGGGCGCGCAAGCAGGGCTTCACCGTACCCGTCGCCGCCTGGATCGCCCCACGGGCCGAGGCGATCGCCAAGCGGATCGGCGACGTCGCCGCCGTCCGCGCCGTCATGGGCGCCGATGAGGCCAAGGCGGTTTTCCAGGGCGAAGATGGTGCTCGCCGCTGGCCCCTGCTCTTCCTCGCGGTCTGGTCGCGCATACATATCGACGGCGCCACGCCGCAGGCCGCCCTGGAGAGCGTGGCCGGAACGAACTGAGCGCTTCAGACGCTCAAGGCGCGACCAGAGGGAGACCGTCCATGAAAAACCTGCTTCTCACCACGGCCTTGGCCGCCGTCCTGGCCGCCTGTGGCGGCGGCGACAGCGCAGCCCAGTCGCCGGCCGCAGCGCAGGCTGAAGGCGGCCAACCCTGGGAAACCCGGCCGGCCAATGCGCCGTCCCAGACCCCGGCCTTCCCGGGCCAGACCCGCGCGCCGGAAGTCTCCGCCGACGTGGCCTTCGAGGTCGAGACCGTCGCCGAGGGGCTGAACAAGCCGTGGGCCATCGCCTTCCTGCCGGACGGCCGCATGCTGGTGACCGAAAAGCCCGGCCGCCTGCGGATCGTGACGGCGCAGGGCGAGCTTTCCGAGCCCGTGACCGGCCTGCCCGAAGTGGACGCCCGCGACCAGGGCGGCCTGCTGGACGTGGCCCTGGACCCGGAGTTCGCCCAGAACGACCTGATCTATTGGAGCTATGCCGAGCCCCGCGGCAACGGCACCAACGCCACCGCCGTGGCCCGGGGCAAGCTCGTGGAGGACGGCGGCGCGGCGCGCGTCGAGAACGTCCAGGTCATCTTCCAGCAGCAGCCGGCCATGGAGTCCACCAAGCACTATGGCAACCGCCTGGTCTTCGACCGGGACGGCCATCTGCTGATCAGCCTCGGGGAACGCTCGATCCTGGCCGGCCGCGTCCAGGCCCAGGACATGAACTCCGCCCTGGGCAAGGTCGTCCGCATCAACCGCGACGGCTCCATCCCGCAGGACAATCCCTTCGTCGGCCAGGACGGCGTGCGGCCGGAAATCTTCGCCGCCGGCGTGCGCAATGTGCAGGCTGCGGCCCTGCATCCCGAGACCGGCAAGCTCTGGGAAATCGAGCACGGCGCCCGCGGCGGCGATGAGCTGAACATCATCGAGGCCGGCAAGAACTATGGCTGGCCAACCATCGCCTATGGCCTGGAATATTCCGGCCAACCGATCGGCGAAGGCCTGACCGCCAAGGAAGGCCTGGAGCAGCCGGCCTACTACTGGGACCCGGTGATCGGCCCGTCCGGCATGATCTTCTATGACGGCGACCTGTTCCCCGCCTGGAATGGCAGCCTGTTCGTCGGCGCCCTGCGCGACAAACATCTGGTCCGCCTGACCCTGGACGGCGAGCGCGTCACCGGCGAGGACCGCCTGCTGGTGGATCTGGGCGAGCGGATCCGCGAGGTCGAGGTGGGGCCGGATGGCGCGATCTATGTGGCCACCGACAATGAGCAGGGGAAGATCCTGAAGCTGGTTCCGCGGGCGGACTGAGCCCACCTTACGCCGTCATGCTGGGCCTTGTGCCCAGCATCCCTCGCGCCGCTTGCGCCTGCCCTCGACAGGGATGCTCGCCACAGGGGCGAGCATGACGGAGGGATGGGGTCAGGCCCCAGGCAACCCCAACCTTCCGGCCACCTCTTCCCCAATCGCCAGGGACGAGGTGAGGCCGGGGCTTTCGATGCCGAACAGGGCGACGAGACCCTCCAGGCCGTGGGCCTCCGGACCATCGATGCGGAAGTCCGAGTGGGGCTCGCCCGGTCCATGCAGCTTGGGCCGGATGCCCGCATAGTCGGGGCTCAGCGCCTCGTCCGGCAGGCCCGGCCAGAACTTGCGCACCTTGGCGTAGAAGCCGGCCGCCGCGTCCGGCTCGACGCTGTAATCCAGCTCATCGACGAAGATCAGGTCAGGGCCGAACACCGCCTGGCCGCCCAGGTCGCGGCGGTAGTGGGTGCCCAGCGCGCCGGGGATGGGCGGCGGATAGATCAGCCGCGCAAAGGGCGCCTTGCCCTGCAGGCGGAAGTAGCGGCCCTTGCCATAGTGGCCGGGCGGAATTTCCGCCTTGGGGAAGCCCTCGATTTCGCCGGCCACGGCCTGGGCCGAGAGACCCGGCGCAGTGATCAGCAGGCGGACGGTGAGCGTGGTCGGCTCGGCGCCGCCGGCCCGTACCTTCCAGCCACCGCCGGCGATCGCCTCGGCGCCTTCGAAGGGCGTGGAGACGACCACCGCCCCGCCGGCCGCCTCGATCTCACCCTGCAGGGCCAGCATGTAGCCGTGGCTGTCAAACACCCCGCTCTGGGGGGAGATCAGGGCGGCGTCGCAGGCCAATTCGGGTTCGAGCGCCAGGGCCTGGGCGCGGCTCAGCTGCGCCATGTCCTCGACCCCGTTGGTCCGCGCCTGTTCGAGGATGGGTTCGAGCCGGGCGACCTCTTCGGGACCGTTGGCCACAACCAGCTTGCCGCAACGGTCGAAGGCGACATTGCGCGCCTCCAGGAACGGATAGAGCATGCGGCGTCCCTGCACGCAGAGCCGCGCCTTCAGCGAGCCGGTGGGATAGTAGAGGCCCCCGTGGATGACCTCGGAATTGCGCGAGGAGACCCCCTGGCCGATGGCCGCATCGGCCTCCAGCACCACAGCCGTCATGCCACGCCGGGCGAGCGCATAACCGCAGGCCAGGCCCACGGCGCCGGCCCCGACCACCAGGGCGTCGAAATCGAAATCAGCCATGTCCCCTGGCTACCCCGAGGGGCGGTCCAGGGAAACGACTTTCACCGCCGGTCAGGCTGCGCCCGCCGCGCCCGCCTGATCCCATTGCGCCCACAGGGCCTCGCGCCTCGCCATGGCCGGCCCAACCGAGGCCTGCTTGACGTGGCCAAAACCGCGGATGTCCTGCGGGACCTGGGCGATCTCGACCGCCAAGGGAAGGCGGTCCGGCGTCAGCTCCCGGGCGATGTGCTCGAGATCGGCCTCATAGGTCGCGATCAGGCCGCGCTCCATCTGGCGTTCTTCTGAATAGCCGAACAGGTCCAGCGCCGTGCCCCGCAGTCCCTTCAGCTTGGCCAGCACCGGGAAGCCATAGTCCAGCATCCAGCCGCCGAAGGCGATCTTGCGCGGGTGTCCCTGGTCGTCCTTGGCGCCCAGGATCGGCGGCGCCAGCCATACCTTGGCCTTGCCGCCCTTGAAGGTCTGGCTGCGATAGGCGTCAAAGCGGCCGTCCCCGTAGAGCCGGGCCACCTCGTACTCGTCCTTGTAGGCCATCAGCTTGTAGAGGTTGATCGCTGCGGCCCGTGTCAGGGCCTCGGAGCCCAACGGCGCCTCCAGCCGCTGAATGCTCTCCACGCGATCCTGATAGCGCCGGGCATAGGCGGCGTTCTGGTAGGCGGTGAGTTCGCGGACACGGTGGGCGATCAGCTCCGCCAGCGGCAGGGTTTCGGGCGTGGCTACATCGGCCTCGGCCTTCCCGCGGCTGGCGGGATCATGGGCGGCCCGGCGGCCCAGTTCGAAGGCCTGCAGGTTTTCCTCCGCCGCCACCCCGTTCAGCCGGATGGCGCGATAGAGGGCCCGGCTGGAGATCGGGATCACGCCCTTCTGCCAGGCGAAGCCCAACATGATCATATTGGCGTAGATGGCGTCGCCCAGCTCGGTCTCGGCCATGTGGTGGGCGGGCGTCTCGTCATAGGCCTTGGCGGCCGCAGCGATCCGCCGGGCCATGCCGCCGGAATCAAACCGCACGTCCCGGTCGGTGACGAAGTCGGCGGTGGGCGACAGGTCGGCGTTGCCGAAGGCGACGGTGCGATCCTTGGCGTAGAGGGCCAGCGCATCGGCGCCGGCCGCCACCATCACGTCGCAGGCGATCAGCACATGGGCGCTGGCCGCCGGCGTCCGGCCGCCGACGATGCTGCCTTCATCCTCGCCGATGCGGACATGGCTGAACACCGCCCCGCCCTTCTGGGCCAGGCCCGTCATGTCCACCACCGAAGCGGCCTTGCCGTCCACATGGGCGGCCATGGCCAGGATCGAGGAGGTGGTCGTCACGCCTGTGCCGCCGACACCGGTGAAGACGATGTTGCGAACGCCGGGCGAGGGCTCGAAGGTCGGCAGGGGCGTGGAGTCGGCCGTCAGGGCCGGCAGCCGGGCGGCGTGCGGATTCTCCGCCCCCTCCAGGGTGATGAAGGACGGGCAGAAGCCGTCGAGGCAGGAATAGTCCTGGTTGCAGGTGGACTGGTTGATCTTCCGCTTGCGGCCGAACTCGGTGTTCAGCGGCTCGACCGAGACGCAGTTGGACGCCTTCGAGCAGTCGCCGCAGCCCTCGCAGACCAGGGGATTGATCATCACCTTCTGCTCGGCGGCCACCAGGGTCCCGCGCTTGCGCCGCCGGCGCTTTTCGGTGGCGCAGACCTGATCATAGAGCAGGACGGTGACGCCGGGCGTATCGCGCAGTTGCCGCTGCACGGCCATCAGCTCGGCCCGCGGCCTGACC
>NZ_JBALUY010000035.1:0-33172 GCF_036963605.1 Phenylobacterium sp.
CTGTCGGACGCCGACATCGAGGCCATGGTCAAGGAAGCCGAGTCCAACAAGGCCGAGGACGAGAAGCGCAAGGCGATGGTCGAGGCCAAGAACCAGGCCGAGGCCGTGGTCCACTCCACCGAGAAGGCGCTCGCCGAACATGGCGACAAGGTCTCGGCTGAGGACAAGGGCGCCATCGAGACGGCGTTGGCCGACCTGAAGTCGGCGCTGGAGGGTGAGGACGCCGAGGCGATCTCCACCAAGACCCAGACGCTGATCCAGGCCTCCATGAAGCTCGGCGAAGCCATGTATGCGGCCCAGCAGGGCGCCTCGGGCGAGGCTCAGCCCGACGCGAGCGGCGACGACGTGGTCGACGCCGAGTTCGAGGAAGTCGACGACGACGACAAGAAGTCGGCGTGACGAACCGCCCCATGGCGCGACGCCCCCTCATCGCTCACCAGGCTGTCAGGGTTGCGTCGCCGCCGGGCGATGACCAGGCGCCCCCCCGGTCCAGGCCGCACGATCTTGCGGCGGGCCGGGGGAATGCCCACCTTATTTTCTCCAATCATTCAGATACCTGACGCGCATGCGGGACTATTACGAGATCCTGGGCGTGAGCCGCGGCAGCGATGACGCCGCGCTCAAGGCCGCCTATCGCAAGCTGGCCATGGAGCACCATCCAGACCGCAATGGCGGCTGCGAGGACTCCGCCACGCGCTTCAAGGAGATCAACGAGGCCTATTCGATCCTCTCCGACGCCCAGAAGCGCGCGGCCTATGACCGGTTCGGTCATGCCGGCGTGAATGGCGGCGGCGGAGGCGGCCCCGGCGGGGCGGGCTTCACCGACGTGCACGACATCTTCAATGAGGTGTTCGGCGACGTCTTCGGTGACATGTTCGCGCAGGGCGGCCGCGGCCGCCGCAGCGGGCCGGCCCGGGGCCAGGACCTGCGCTATGATCTCGAGATCAGCCTGGAGCAGGCCTTCGCCGGCGCCGAGGTCGAGATCGTTGTGCCGGCCGCCGTCACCTGTGAAACCTGCGACGGCTCAGGCGCCAAGCCCGGCACCAGCCCCACGGTCTGTGGCGGTTGCGGCGGCGCGGGCCGCGTGCGGGCCAGCCAGGGCTTCTTCTCCGTCGAGCGCACCTGCCCCCGCTGCGGCGGCACGGGCCGGCTGATCCAGGACCCCTGCGCCACCTGTCATGGCCATGGCCAGGTCCGCAAGGAACGCACCCTGCAGGTCCGCATCCCGGCCGGCGTCGATGACGGCGCCCGCATCCGCCTGGCCGGCGAAGGCGATTCCGGGGCCCGGGGTGGGCCACGCGGCGACCTCTATATCTTCCTGTCGGTGACCCCGCACGAACTGTTCGAGCGCGACGGTCTCGACCTTCTGTGCACCGTGCCGGTGCCCATGGCCGTGGCCGTGCTGGGCGGCGAGATCGAAGCGCCCTGCCTGATGGGCGGCGAGAACTGCGACGGCAACTGCAAGATCCCGGTGGACGTCCCCGAGGGCGTCCAGACCGGCAAGACCCTGCGCCTGAAGGGCCGGGGCATGCCCTCCCTGCGCTCTCGCGAGCGGGGCGACCTGGTGGTCGAGATCTTCGTCGAGACTCCCACCCGTCTCAGCCCCCGCCAGAAGGAGCTGATGGCCGAGTTCGCCGAGCTCAGCGGCGAGCAGACCAATCCCAAGTCCTCGTCCTTCGTCGGCAAGGCCAAGCGCTTCTGGGAAGACATGACCGGCGGCTGCTGAGCCGTCCCCTCTCGCCGTCTCCCTCGGGCTTGACCCGAGGGTCCATGCGCACCGGGCCACGACGGGATGGCGAGAGAAGCGCGCCCCGCCCTGCGCCGCAGGCCGCTTTCAAGGGGTGACACGAAGAACACAAAGGATCGCGAAGGACACCAAGGCGAGGCCGCCGAACCCTTCGTGTCCTTGGCTGGCTCTGTGTCCTTTGTGACCCCGTTTTACCGCTACCAGCCCGTCGCCCTCGGACTTGATCCGAGGGCCCATGAACTCTGCGTCCGGCCGGTGTGCAGGGATGGTCGGGTCAAGCCCGACCATGACGGGTCAAATTGAGGTGCGCTGAGGCCTTTGGGGGGCGGCCACCCAGACAAGGCCCGTCCAGAGACGGCGGCCGTCATCCATGCTGAAGTCTCTGGCTGGATCACGCCGCAGGGCAAGACGGTCCATGACCGCCTGCGAGCGAAGATTGTCAGGCGCCGTATAGGCCAGCACTTCGTCAGCGAGGCGGCGGTCGAAGATGTCGGCCAAGGCTGCGTCGGCGGCCTCGGTGGCATAGCCGGACCCCCAGGCTGATCGCTTTAGACGCCAACCGGCGCTGAGGTGCTCGCCCAGCACATGCCCGGCCTTCGACGGCATGACCCCGCAATAGCCGAGCCAGTCGCCCGCTAGGGTCTCGACGGCCCAATGGCCAAAGCCGAGCTGATCGTGGGCCGCCCTGTAACGATCGAACTTCCGGTCGCTCTTCTCACGGGTCAGGGGGCGCCCGGCGTCCACCATCACCTCCGGATCAGCGTGCATGGCCGCGAAGGCTGGCCGGTCGGCTTCCAGCCAGGGGCGCAGGCACAGACGTGAGGTGGTTAGCATGGCGGAGCCTCCAGTCGCCCCCTACAGCTTGGCTGGTGACACACCTTCCCGCGACCCGCGGAAATCTAATGGACAGGCCCCCAGCTTGTCTCAGGGACACAAAGGCCAAGCCGCCGCCCCTTCGTATCCTTGGCTGGCTTCGTGTTCTTTGTGACCCTGTTTTACCGCCACCAGCCCGTCGCCCTCGGACCTGATCCGAGGGCCCATGAACTCTGCGTCAGGCCCGGTGTTCATGGATGGTCGGGTCAAGCCCGACCATGACGACGGAAAGTTGGGTAGATGGCCCTAGGCGGCCGCCTCCTACTCCGCCGCCTCCACCGCCCGGGCCGCCGCCTTCTGATCGTCATAGCGGAAGACCGGGCCGTCCAGATCGATGGCGGGGATATCGGCGCGCTCGACCCAGTAGTCCTGGGTGTGGCGCCATTCGGGCGTGTCGCCACACTTGGGCATCTTGTCCATGTCGCGCATCAGATAGCCCGGATTGAAATTGTCCGGATCGATCCAGGGGCCGCGGGGCATGGTCGCGCCGGCCTCGCCGGGATCGACCATCACCTTCTTGACGCCGCGGGCCTTCATGTGGCCGAGCAGCCGAGCCACGAAATCCCCCATCAGGTCCACTCGCAGGGTCCAGCTGGCGCGGAAATAGCCGAACACCCACACCAGGTTCGGCACGCCGGTGAACATCATGCCGCGATAGGTCAGCGTCTGGCCCCAGTCGACCGGCTGGCCGTCCACCTCGAAGGGGATGTCCCCCATCACCGACAGGCGGAAGCCCGTGGCGGTGATGATGATGTCGGCCTCCAGCACGTCGCCGGACTTCAGCAGAATGCCGTCCTTGGTGAAGCGCTCGATCTGGTCGGTGACCACCGAGGCCTTGCCCGACGAGATGCCCTTGAACAGGTCGGCGTCCGGCACGAAGGCCAGGCGCTGCTGCCAGGGGCGGTAGCTGGGGGTGAAGTGCTTCATGTCGAAGCCTTCGGGCAGGACCGCAGCGACGTTCTTGAGGATCTCGTCCTTCACGGCGTCGGGATATTCCCGGGCCATGTGGGCGAACATGCCCTGGTCCTTGAGGATCTTGCGCCGCACGATCTCGTGGGTCCACTCCTCGGGGACCTCCAGGTCGCGCAGGGTGTCGGCCAGCTCGTTGGCGTTGCGCCCCGTCGCGAAATAGGTGGGCGAGCGCTGCAGCATGGTCACGTGGCCAGCCTTGGCCGCCAGGGCCGGGACCAGGGTGGCCGCCGTCGCGCCCGAGCCGATCACCACCACCTTCTTGTCCGTATAGTCCAGGTCTTCGGGCCAGGTCTGCGGATGGATGATGGGGCCCTTGAAGTCGGCCATGCCGGGCCACTCCGGCGTATAGCCCTCGTCGTGGTGGTAATAGCCCTGGCACATCCACAGGAAGCCGCAGGTGAAGGTCAGGGGCTCGCCGGTAGCGGTCTTCACCGCGTCCACGGTCCAGAGCTTCTTCTCGCTGGACCAGGCGGCGTGGACAATCTTGTGGCCAAACCGGATATGGCGGGCCAGATCGTTCTCGGCGATCACCTCGTCCATATAGTTCAGGATCTCAGCCGATGTGGCGATCGGCGCCCCGCGCCAGGGCTTGAACCGGTAGCCGAAAGTGTAGAGGTCGCTGTCGGAGCGGACGCCGGGATAGCGGTGGGTGACCCAGGTGCCGCCATAGGTGTCCTTGGCCTCAAGGACCGCGAAGCTCGTGCCCGCCATCTGGTGCGTCAGGTGCCAGGCCGCTCCGACCCCGGAAATGCCCGCGCCCACCACCAGCACGTCGAAGTGCTCGACGCCGGTTGTCGCTTGGCGAGCCTTTGTCGCCACATCCACGCTGGTCATGGAAAACCTCTTCCCTTGTCGTTCCCTGCCGCCAGTGTGATCCCCTGGCGATCCGTGATCCCTGATGGAAATCAAGGTATGTGATCGACGATCACTTGGCGAGGGGGATGTTCGCCCCCTGACCCCTGCGGTCGCAGACCATCATCCAACGGGCGCGCCGCGATGCAAGCGCTTGACCGCCGAGGCGGCGCCGGCCACGGCATCCTCATGACGCCTGCGCCCCTCTGGCGGCCGATCCTGGCCATCGCCCTGCCCTCGATGTTGACCAATGTAGCCACCGCCCTGTTCGGCCTGGCCGACATGTGGGTGATCGGGCGCCTGGGGGAGGCCGCCGCCCAGGGGGGCGTGGAGGTGGGCGCCAAGCTTCTGATGACCCTGCTGATCGTCTTCAACTTCCTGAAGACCGGCACGGTGGCCCTCACCGCCCAGGCCGCCGGGCGCGGCGACCCCACGGCCCAGGCCGCCACCCTGGTCCGCGGGCTGGCCGTGGCGCTCGGAGTCGGCGCCGTGCTGCTGGTTTTGTGGCCCCTCGTGGTTCCGGCCGGGCTTTCCCTGCTGGGCGCCGGGCAGGAGGTCGCGCCCATGGCCCGGGCCTATGTGGACATCCGCTATGTGGGCGGGGTGGCCTGGCTGGTGAACGCCGTGCTGATCGGCTGGCTGATCGGCCGCCGCCAAGTCCGCGCGGTCCTGGTCGTCGAGATCGCCGCCAACCTGGCCCATGTGGCCCTCGATGTCGGCCTGGTGCTGGGCCTCGGCTGGGGCGTTGCCGGCGTCGCCGTCGCCACCCTGGTCTCGGAAGGCCTCAAGACCGCGGCCCTGCTGGCCATCTGCGCCCGCGAGGCGCCGGCTCGCCAGGCCCTGAGGCTCGCCCGCAGGCGCCAGACCTGGGCAGGGAGCGAGCTCACCGCCCTCTTCGCCCTCAACCGCGACCTCTTCATCCGCACCATCCTGCTGATGAGCGCCACGGTCATGGTGACCCGCGCCGGCGCCCAGCAAGGCGCGGTGGTCCTGGCCGCCAACGCCATCCTCTTCCAGCTCTTCATGCTGACCACGCTGATGCTCGACGGCTTCGAAAGCGCCGCCCAGGTCCTGTGCGGCGAGGCGGCCGGCGCCCGGGACCCGGGCCTGTTCGCCCGCTCGGTCCGCGCCCTGCTGATCTGGAGCGCCGGCGCGGCTGGCCTGATGGCCCTGGCCTACCTTCTGGTCGGCGCGCCCCTGGCGGCCAGCTTCTCCACCGATCCGGCGGTGACGCAGACCACCGGCCTCTACGCGCTCTGGGTCGTGGCCCTGCCCCTGGCCGGCGTCGCCTCCTTCGTGTTCGACGGCGTATTCATCGGCGCCGGCTGGACGCGGGCCATGCTGCTCAGCATGGCAGGCGCCCTGGCCGTCTTCGTCGCCGCCCTGGTCCTGGCGGCCCCCTTGGGCAATCACGGCCTCTGGCTGGCCTTCACCCTGTTCTTCGTCGCCAGGGGCGCCGGCCAGGCCCTGATGCTGCCGGGCCTGATGCGCCGCAGGCTGGCGGCCGCAAAGGGATGACCGAATCTGCCCGGGCGGCTAGCTTGCCGGCCTCATGAACGCTCCCTCTCCCACCCTGCCGGACGCGGCCGGCGCCACGCCGGTGATGGCCCAGTTCTTCGAGGCCAAGGCCGCTCAGCCTGATGCGCTGATCTTCTTCCGCATGGGCGATTTCTACGAGCTGTTCTTCGAGGACGCCCAAAAGGCGGCCGCGGCGCTGGGCATCAGCCTGACCGCCCGGGGCAATCACGGGGGCCAGCCCATTCCCATGGCCGGGGTGCCGGCCCATGCGGCCGAGGCCTATCTGGCCAAGCTGATCCGGGCGGGTTTCAAGGTCGCCGTCTGCGACCAGATGGAGGACCCGGCCGAGGCCAAGAAGCGCGGCTCGAAATCCATCGTCCGGCGCGAGATCGTCCGCGTGGTGACGCCGGGTACGCTCACCGAGGATGGCCTGCTGGACGCCCGCGGGGCCAATCGCCTGGCCGCCGTGGCGGTCCGCGCCGGCCAGGCGGCGATCGCCTCGGTGGAGCTCTCCACCGGCGAGGTGGAGTGCCTGGCCCTGGACGCCGCAGGCCTCGCCTCGGCGTTGGCGGCGCTGTCGCCCTCGGAAATACTGGTCCCGGACCGCCTGTTCGCTGACCCAGCCGCGGCCGAGGCCCTGCGCAGCGTCGGCGGCTTCGTCCAGCCCATGCCCCAGGCGCTCGCCGAACCCTCGGCCTCGGAGGCGCGGCTCAAGCGGCTCTATGGGGTCGAGACCCTGGACGGCTTCGGGGCGCTGAGCGGGGCGGAGATCTCGGCGCTGGGCCTGATCGCAGCCCATCTGGAGACTACCCAGGCCGGCCGCCTGCCGGCCCTGTCGGCGCCGCGGCGGATCGGCGAAAGCGAGGTCATGGCCATCGATCCGGCCACCCGCACAAGCCTGGAGATCGAGCGCAGCCTGGCCGGCGGCCGAGAGGGCAGCCTGCTGGCCGCCATCGACCGGACCGTGACGGCGCCGGGCGCCCGCCTGCTGGCCACCCGCCTGGCCCGGCCGCTGGTGGAGCCCGCGGCCATCGATGCGCGGCTGGATGCGGTGGCCTATTTCTGTGAGCGCCGCACCCTACGCCAGGACCTGCGCGGCCAACTGAAGTCCATGGGCGATATGGCGCGGGCCCTGTCGCGGCTGGCGCTCGGGCGCGGCGGGCCGAGAGACTTGGGCTGCCTGCGGGACGGGCTGGCCGCCGGGGCCGCCATCACCGGCCTGTTCGCCGCCCCCGAACCCCTCGACCCCGCCCCGCCGCCGGAGACGGCCCAAGCGCTCGAGGCGCTCGACCTCGCCCGACAGCCTGACCTGTCGGACCTGCGCGACCTGCTGGCCTCAGGCCTAGGCGATGACCTGCCAGCCCAGGCCCGCGACGGCGGCTTCGTCGCGGCGGGGGTCCGTCCCGAACTCGACCAGGCCCGGGCGCTTCGCGACGACAGCCGCAAGGTGATCGCCGGCCTGGAGGCGCAGTTGGCCCGCGAAAGCGGCGTAGCCCTGAAGATCCGCCATAACGCCGTCCTCGGCTATTTCGTCGAGGCCAGCGCCAAGGCCGCCGAACCGCTGATGAAGGCGCCCCTGAACGCCACCTTCATCCACCGCCAGACCCTGGCCAACCAGGTCCGCTTCACCACCGTCGAGCTGGCCGAGCTGGACGCCAAGATCGCCCAGGCCGCCGAGCGGGCGCTGGCCATGGAGGTCGCCGCCTTCGAGGCCTGGCGCGAGGCCGCCTGCCATGTCTCCCACGCCATCCAGGCCGCCGCCTTCGCCGCCGCCAGCCTGGACGTGGCCTCGGGCCTCGCCGAATGGGCCGATGAGGCCGGGGCTACGCGGCCCGTCGTGGATCGCTCCTGCGTCTTCGAAGCCACCGCCGCCCGCCATCCGGTGGTCGAGGCCGCGGTGCGCAAGACGGGTGAGCCGTTCACCCCTAATGACTGCCGCCTCGATGGGGCCGGCGCAGGCGCCGCAAGGCTCTCCATCGTCACTGGCCCCAACATGGCCGGTAAATCGACCTTCCTGCGCCAGAACGCCCTCCTCTGCGTGCTCGCCCAGGCCGGCTCCTTCGTGCCCGCCCAGGCCCTGCGGCTGGGCGTGGTGGACCGCCTGTTCAGCCGCGTGGGGGCCGGCGACGACCTGGCCCGGGGCCGCTCGACCTTCATGGCCGAGATGGTCGAGACCGCCGCCATCCTCACCCAGGCGACGCCCCGGTCCTTCGTGATCCTGGATGAGATCGGGCGCGGCACCGCCACCTATGACGGCCTGGCCATCGCCTGGGCCTGCGCCGAGGCCCTGCACGAGACCAACCGCTGCCGGGCGCTCTTCGCCACCCACTATCACGAGCTGGCGGTGCTGGAGGACCGGCTCCCCCACGTGGCCAACCTCTCCATGCGGGCCAAGGAGTGGAAGGGCGACCTGATCTTCCTGCACGAGGCCGGCCCCGGCCCCGCCGACCGCTCCTATGGCGTGCAGGTGGCCAAGCTGGCCGGCGTGCCGCCGGCGGTGGTGGCCCGCGCCCGCCAGGTGCTGGACCGGCTGGAGCGCGAGCAGGGCGCGCCGGCCCATCTGGAGGACCTGCCGCTGTTCGCCCTGGCCGTCGCCGAGCCTGACGCCCCCGGACCAAGCCTGGTGGAGGAAGCTCTGCGCGGCCTCGACCTGGACGGCATGAGCCCGCGCGAGGCCATGGACGCCCTCTACCGGCTGAAGGCGCAGCTTTCGTAGTTCTCCAGCTCCGTCACCCTCGGACTTGATCCGAGGGTCCATGCACACTTGCGCCCGCTCGGTGTTCATGGATGGTCGGGTCAAGCCCGACCATGACGGGCGAAAACTGAGCGTATGAGAAAGCCCACCATGACCGTCCGCACCTTGATGATCGATGTGGACGGGGTGGTGATCCGACACCCCGACGGCCTGCGCTGGGACCATGCGATCGAGACGGACCTGGGCGTTGATCCTGCGAAGTTTCAGAGCGCCTTCTTCGCCGTCCACTGGCCCGATGTGATGGCCGGGCGGGCGGGTCTGCACAAGCGGCTGGCGCTCGCCCTGCCGGGCTTTGCGCCGCACCTGACTCCGGAAGCGCTCACCGCCTACTGGTTCTCCAAGGACGCCCATCTGGACCAGGGTTTCCTGGATCAGCTCGCCGCCCTGAACGGCCGATACGGCCTGCATCTGGCGACGGTGCAGGAGCACCTGCGGGCGGCCTATATCTGGAACGAGCTTGGCTTGAAGGACCGCTTCGCCGAAATCCACTATGCGGCCGACTATGGCTGCGGAAAGCCCGATCCGGCCTTCTTCGAGGCCGTGGCGCAGCGCACCGGCCATGCGCCGCACGAACTGCTGCTGATCGATGATTCGCCGCGCAATGTGGAGGCCGCGCGCGCCTGCGGCTGGCGGGCGGGCCTGTGGGACGGGACCCGGACGGTGGCCGAGGTGATCGCCGCGGCGGAAGCCGTCTGAGGCCATCCCCAGCCCTCCCCCACATCCGTCATGCTCGCCCTTGTGGCGAGCATCCCTGTCGAGGGCGGGCGCAAACGTCGCGAGGGATCCTGGGCGCAAGGCCCAGGATGACGGTGGCGGGGGGCCGAGCTGGGCCCAGGCGACCTAAAGCATCGCGGGGATGACGCGGTCGGGCGGGCGGTGGCCGTCCATCCAGGTGCGGATGTTGATGATCACCTTCTCGCCCATGTCCACGCGGCTCTCCACCGTGGCCGAGCTCATGTGCGGCAGCAGGACCACATTGGGCAGCTTGAGCAGCTTGGGGTTCACCGCCGGCTCGTGCTCGAACACGTCGAGGCCGGCGCCGGCGATCTCGCCCTTGGCCAGGATGTCGATCAGGGCGTCCTCGTCGACGATCTCGCCGCGGGCGGTATTGATCAGGATGGCGTGGGGCTGCAGCAGCTTCAGCCGCCGGGCCGACAGCAGGTGGAAGGTGGCCGGCGTGTGCGGGCAGTGGATGGAGACCAGGTCCATCCGGGCCATCATCTGGTCCAGGCTGTCCCAATAGGTGGCGCCCAGCTCTTCCTCGATGCGGGGGCTCACCGGTTTTCGGTTGTGATAGTGGATCTGCAGGCCGAAGGCCTTGGCCCGGCGGGCGACGGCCTGGCCGATCCGGCCCATGCCGACAATGCCCAGGCGCTTGCCGGTCACCCGGCGACCCAGCATCCAGGTGGGTGACCAGCCGGTGAAGCCGCCGGCCTGGACCACATTGGCGCCCTCGACGATCCGCCGGGCGACCACCATGATCAGGGCCAGCGTCATGTCGGCCGTATCCTCGGTCAGGACGCCGGGCGTATTGGTCACGCTGATGTTGCGGGCCGCGGCGGCCGGCACGTCGATATGGTCGACGCCGGCCCCGAATGAGGCGATCAGCTTGAGCTGCGGCCCGGCCTGGGCGATGAGATCAGCATCGATTCGGTCGGTGATGGTGGGGGCGAGCACATCGGCGCGCTTCACCGCATCGACCAGCGCGTCGCGACTCAGGGGCTCATCCGAAAGGTTGAGCTCTGCGTCGAACAACTCTCTCATCCGCGTCTCCACCTGATCGGGGAGCTTGCGGGTGACGATGACTTTGGGCTTACGGGCGACCATGACCAAGTCTGCGACGGGAACCTTGCGGCGGGGCGCCATGGGCGCGCGAGCCTCAACCTGTAGCAAAGGGACCCAGGTGGGCCAAGGCGAGCCTGAGCTAAGCGAGACTTATCCTCACCTGCTGTCGCCGACGCGGGCGCTGCTGACCCTCTGCGCCCTGACGATGGCGCTGATGCTGGCCGCCCCGGCCCAGGCGCGGGAGGCGGGCGAAACGCCATCGGGCTTCGCGGTGCCCCGTTACCTGTCGTTGAAGTTCGGCGAGGTGAACGCCCGGGCAGGGCCCGGTGACGACCATCAGGTGCTGTGGGTCTACCGGGCCCGCGGCCTGCCGGTTCAGGTGGTCGCCGAGACCCGGGAATGGCGGCGGATCTGTGATCCGGAAGGCGGCCTGGCCTGGGTCCACCGCCGGGTCACCGACGGCAGGCGCAGC
Organism: Phenylobacterium sp.; assembly: GCF_036963605.1. Lineage (GTDB taxonomy): Bacteria > Pseudomonadota > Alphaproteobacteria > Caulobacterales > Caulobacteraceae > Phenylobacterium. The sequence continues at coordinate 10,975 of NZ_JBALUY010000035.1, forward strand.
GTCATGAACCTGGCCGCAAACCCCCTGCCCCTGCGTCGCCGCCCCCGGCCGGAGGCGGAGATCACGGCCTATTTGAACGCCCGCGCCCTGGCCGCGTTGGATCGTTGCGACAAGGGCTGGTGCCGTCTCAGTGTTGACGGCGTCACCGGTTGGGTGACGGAATCGGCCGTCTGGGGCGTGGCTGACCCCGCCCAATGTCGTTGAGCCACGCCTTGGCCTCGTGCTAGGGCCTGACCCCTTCTGTTATCAGCCGAGCTCATAAAGGCGGCGTATGACCATTCACGAGGCCCAGAGCCGTTACGATCTGGAAGACCTGCTGGCCTGCGCCCGCGGGGAAATGTTCGGCCCGGGCAACGCCCAGCTGCCGTCGCCGCCGATGCTGCTGTTCGATCGCATCACCACGATCAACGACAATGGCGGCGCCCACGGCAAGGGCTATATCGAAGCCGAATTCGACATCAATCCGGGTCTCTGGTTCTTCGACTGCCACTTCATCGGCGACCCGGTCATGCCGGGCAGTCTGGGCCTCGACGCCATGTGGCAGCTGGTGGGCTTCTATCTGGGCTGGATCGGCGGCAAGGGCCGCGGCCGCGCGCTCGGATGCGGTGAGGTCAAGTTCGCCGGCGAAGTCACCCCCGACATCAAGAAGGTGACCTACAAGGTCGAGATGAAGCGGGTCATCAACCGCCGTCTGGTCATGGGCATCGGCGACGCCGTGCTCGAGGCGGACGGGAACGTGATCTATACGGCCGGCGACCTCCGCGTCGGGCTTTATCAGCGCTGAAGCGCCAGGAAACGGGAGCGAACATGCGCCGCGTCGCCATCACCGGTATTGGTATCGTTTCGTCCATCGGCAATGACGCCGACTCGGTCGCCGCCTCGCTGCGCGACGCCCGTTCGGGCATCACGGCGGCGCCGGAATATGCCGAGCTGGGCTTCCGCAGCCAGGTCCACGGCAAGCCGGATATCGACTGGGAAGCCCTGGTCGATCGCCGCGCCGCCCGCTTCCTGGCCCAGGGCACGGCCTTCGGGCACATCGCCATGGAGCAGGCGATCGCCGATTCGGGCCTCGGCCCCGATGAGGTCAGCCATGAGAAGACCGGCCTGATCGTCGGCTCCGGCGGCCCCTCGACCAAGGTGATCATCGAGGCGGCCGAAACCGCCAGGACCCGCGGCCCCAAGCGCATCGGCCCCTTCGCCGTGCCCAAGGCCATGAGCTCGGGTCCTTCGGCGACGCTGGCCACCTGGTTCAAGATTCGTGGCCTGAACTTCTCCATCTCCTCGGCCTGCGCCACCTCCACCCACTGCATCGGCTCGGCCTATGAGCAGATCCAGCTGGGCAAGCAGGACGTGGTCTTCGCCGGTGGAACCGAGGAGCTGGACTGGAGCCTGTCGGTCCTGTTCGACGCCATGGGCGCCATGAGCTCCAACTTCAACGATCGCCCCTCCACCGCCAGTCGCGCCTATGACGAGGCCCGCGACGGCTTCGTGATCGCCGGCGGCGCCGGCATGGTGGTGCTGGAGGAATGGGAGCGGGCCAAGGCCCGCGGCGCCAAGATCTATGGCGAGATCATCGGCTACGCCGCCAACTCCGACGGCTTCGACATGGTCGCCCCATCGGGCGAGGGCGCGGTGCGCTGCATGAACCTGGCCATGGAAGGTCTGGGCGGGCGGAAGATCGACTATCTGAACCCGCACGGCACCTCGACGCCGGTGGGCGACGCCAAGGAGATGCAGGCCGTACGCGACGTGTTCGGCGACGCAGCCCCGTTCATCTCCTCGACCAAGTCCCTGACCGGCCACAGCCTGGGCGCGGCCGGGGCGCAGGAGGCGATCTATTCGCTGCTGATGCTGAACAACGACTTCATGGCCCAGAGCGCCCATATCGAAAACCTGGACCCCGCCTTCGCCGACATGCCGATCCTGCGCGAGCGCCGCGACGGCGCCTTCGAGACGGTGATGTCCAACAGCTTCGGGTTCGGCGGCACCAATGGCTGCCTGGTGATGGCCAAGGCCAGCTAGGCTGGCGCGACCTGAGAATCGACAGAACGGCGAGGAAGCCATGGCTGACGACTACGACATGCCCAAGGGCGAACTGATGAAGGGCAAGAAGGGGGTGGTGACCGGGGTCGCCAACCACCAGTCCATCGCCTTCGGCATCGCCTCGCAACTGGCCGCCCAGGGCGCGGAGATGGCCTTCCTGCACCTGCCGGGCATGGAGCGCCGGGTCCAGCCGCTGGCCGAACAGCTCGGCGTCAAGGTCACCGCCCCGGCCGACGTCACCGACGACGCGGCCATGGACACCGCCTTCAAGACGGTGAGCGATGCGCTCGGCGAGATCGACTTCTTCGTCCACGCCATCGCCTTCGCCAACAAGGACGAGCTCAAGGGTTCGTTCGTCGAGAACACCACCCGCGAAGGCTTCCTGCGGGCCATGGACATCTCGGTCTATTCGTTCGTCGATTGCGCCCGGCGCGCGGCGGCCATGATGCCGAACGGCGGCTCCATCGTCTGCCTGACCTATCTGGGCGCCGAGCGGGCCATCCCCAACTACAACACCATGGGCGTGGCCAAGGCCGGCCTGGAGGCGGCCACCCGCTACGCCGCCCGCGACCTGGGTCCCAGCGACATCCGGGTCAACGCCATCTCGGCCGGCGCCATGCGCACCCTGTCGCTGGCCGGCATCTCCGGCGGCCGGGGCATGCTGGCCCAGGGCCGGGCCATGTCGGCCATGAAGGCCGACACCTCGATGGAAGGCGTCGCCGGCGCCGCACTGTGGCTGCTGTCGGACCTGGGCCGCTCCACCACCGGCGAAGTGGTGCATGTGGACGCCGGCTTCCACATCATGGGCATTCCCGACTCCGCCGAAGGCTAGGTTTGCCGACGCCTCACGGGGCGGCGTAGGCCTTCAGGAAGCGCTGGGCTGCAGCCCGGGCGATGCGGTCGATATCGTCTGGGGTCGCGGTCTGCTCGACCCCCAGCAGGCCCGCGATCTGGCGCACCCCGATGACCATGCCGGCGAAGAAGTCGGCGCCCTGGTCGGGATCGTCCACGCTCATGCGGCCGGCCGCCGTCTCGTCGCGCAGGAAGTCGGCCAGCCGGCGGCGCGAGGTGCGCGGCCCGGCCTCATAGAAGGCCCGCGCCAGGTCGGGCATGTCGTCGGCCGCCTGCACGGCCATCTTCACCAGCGCCCGCCCATGGGGCCGCAGCACAAGCTCCAGCATCACCCGGCCAAAGCCCGCCAGGGCCTCCTCCGGGTGGTCCAGGGCGCCTGGCGCCAGCAGGGGGGCGGCGATCTCGTCCACCCGGCGGTCGACGATGGCCCGGATCAGGTCGGCCTTGGAGCCGAAGTGATTATAGATGGTCTGCTTGGAAACGCCGGCCCGTCGGGCGATCTCGCCCATCGGCGTCGACAGGCCGCATTCCCCGAGCGCGGCGGCGGCGGCGTCGAGGATGGCCTGGCTCTTGGCCTGATCGATCTGTCCCGGCAGCCTGGGCATCAGTGGCCTCCCGAAGCCGGCGCGGCCGGCGCCTTGGCCGGGGCGGCGAACAGCGCCAGGACCGCCGCCATGGCGCAGCCGGCCGCCAGGACGAAGAAGGCGTCCCCGAAGGCCAGCACCAGGGACTGTCTCTGCAGCAGCCCGGCGAAGGCCTTGCGGCCGGCGCCCTCGGGATCGAACACGCCGCGGGCCTCCATCATGCCAGTCAGGCTCTCCAGCATGTTCTGGCTCTCGAGATTGCCCAGGCTGACCGCGGCGCTCAGGTCGCCATAGTGGACGGCCGTCTGGTGGGTGAGCACGGTGGTGAGTACGGCCAGCCCCACCGCGCCGCCCACATTGCGGATCAGGTTCACCAGGGACGAGGCGTCCTTCATCATCGAGACCGGCAGGGTCGAGACGCTCATCTGCTGGGCGGCGATCATGGCGATCATCACCCCGATCCCCCGCCAGGCCTGCAGGCTGGCGAACTGCCAGAAGCCCCAGTCCTCCGTCACCCGGGCGCCGAGCCCCACCCCGTAGGCCGCCAGGGCGAAGCCCAGAACCATCGGAATGCGGGCGTCCATGGCCCGCACCAGCCGGCCGGCGATCGGCGCGGAGATGAACATCACCAGGCCGGAGATCAGCATGGTGGTCCCCACCTCGGCCGCCGAATAGTGACGCACCTGACCCAGGAACAGGGGCAGGATGAAGGTGCCGCCAAAAAGGCTGGCGCCGGCGACGAAGTTCATCACCATGCCCAGGCTGAAATTACGGTCCTGGAATGGCCTCAAGGAGACGATCGGCTTGGCGTAGGTCAGCTGTCGCCAGATGAAGGCCGCGCCGGTCAGCACCGCGGCCACCGTCAGCCACAGGATCAACGGCTCGTCGAACCAGCCCTCCTTGGCGCCCTCCTCGATCACATACTGCATGGAGAGCAGGAAGACGGTCATCAGGCCGACGCCCCACCAGTCCACCCCCTTGGCCAGGGAGCGGTCCCCCTGGTCGAAGGTGGCGTAGCGGCCGACCAGGAAGATGACCAGCAGGCCCACCGGCGCATTGATGAAGAACAGCCAGCGCCAGCCCAGGCTGTCGGTCAGGTGCCCGCCGAGCGTCGGGCCGATGGTGGGGGCCAGGGTGACGATCAGGCCGACGATCACATTGGCCGTCACCCGCTTGTCCGGTGGAAACACCGTCATGGCCGTGGCGAACACCGCCGGGATCATCGCCCCGGCGGCCAGGCCCTGAAAGGCCCGCATGATGATCATCATCTCCACCCCCGACGACAGGCCGGTGAGGATCGAGGTGACGATGAAGGCGCCGGCGGCCACCACATAGACCGGCCGGGTGCCGAACATGCGGGTCAGGTAGGCGGTCAGCGGAATGATGACCACCTCGGCCAGGAGATAGATGGTCTGAACCCAGCTGATCTGGTCGGCGCTGGCCCCGATGCCGGCCTGGATCTGGGTCAGGGAGGCGGCGACGATCTGGATGTCCAGGATGGCCATGAACTGGCCGATCACCATGCCGCCGAAGCCCAGGAAAATCTTGGGCCAGTCGATCTCACCGGCGGCGTCGGTCACGCTGGCCGGCGCCGGCGCCTCGGCCACGGGCGGCGCATCCGGCTTGCGCCGGGACAGATCTGCGGGGTCGAGGGCTTCGTCGCTCATGGCCCTGCCTCGCCCTAGCGGGCGTCGGCCTGGACGACGGCGCCGGACATGGCGTCGGCGAAGGTCGCACCCGGCGTTTCACGGACATCCACCTTGACCTCCACCGACAGGCCCGGTCGCAGGGCGCCGGCCAGGGGCTGGCCGGGATCGATGGCGATGCGGACCGGCAGGCGCTGGGCGATCTTGGTGAAGTTGCCCACGGCGTTCTCCACCGGGATCAGGGCGAACTCTGAGCCGGTGGCCGGGGCGAAGCTCTCGATCCGGCCCGTCAGGGTCTGGCCGCCGAAGGCGTCGGCCTTGACCTCCACAGCCTGGCCGATGCTGAGGCGGGCGACCTGGGTCTCCTTGAAATTGGCCACGACGTAGGACTGTCCCACCGGCACGATGCTCATCAGGGTTCCGCCGGGGCGCACATATTGGCCGGGCCGCACGGCGCGGGCGCCCACCACGCCGGCGACCGGCGCGCGGATCTCGGTGCGCGACAGGTCGATGCGCGCCTGCTCGACGGCGGCCCGCGCCGCGGCGGCCTCGGCCTCAGTCTGGGCCCTGGCCGAGCCCAGGGACTGGGCGGTGCGGCGCTCGGCCTCCAGGGTGGCCTGGGCCTCGGCCACGGCGGCGTCGGCCTGGCTGGACCCGGCCTTGACGGTCTGCACCCGCTGGGCCGACACCCAGCCCTCGGTCGACAGGCGCTGATAGCGGTCCATCTCGGCCTGGGCGAGCTGGGCCTGCGCCCGGGCGCTCTGCAGGCCGGCGGCCTTCTGGGCGATCATCGCCTCTTCCAGCGCGGCCCGGTCATCGACGCCGCGCACGGCCGCGTCGAGGGCCTGGGCCCGGGCGGTCGCCTGGGCGAGGCTGGCCTTGATGGTCGCCGCGTCGATGCGGGCCAGGACCTGCCCCTTCTGGACCACGGCGTTGTCGGCCACCAGAACCTCGGTGACATAGCCGTCAATCTGCGGCGCCACCGAGACCGTGTCAGCCTGGGCGAAGGCGTTGTCGGTGGTCTCGAAATGCTGGCGCTCCACCCACCACATCACCCCGCCAACGCCCACCGCCAGCAGGACGGCGGCGGCGATCAGGGGGACCGGCTTGATGCGGGAGACGATGTCACGAATGGCCATGGAACAGACTTCGCAGGGACTGGCGGCGCCCGGCCGCGGAATGAGGTTCAAAAATGGACTCGCGCGTCCACAGGACCGCCTCTAGACCCGCGCCTGCTCCCAGGCAAGTGAAAAATGGACCGACGGGTCCATCGCCTTTTCCCGGCCCCCGAGCGCTCGCCGCCCCTGGACGTCGATGGGGCGGGCGCGCCATATCGGTCCCATGGACACCACCGATCCCGACGTGATCATCGCTGGCGCCGGCATTGCGGGCGCGACCCTGGCCCTGGCCCTGGCGCAGGGCGGCCTCAAGCCGCTGCTGATCGACCCGGCGCCCTTCGAGACCCAGCTGGCGCCGACCTTCGACGGCCGCGCCTCGGCCATCGCCTATGCCGCCTTTCGCCAATGGAAGACCCTCGGCGTCGGCGAGGCGCTGGCGCCCCACGCCCAGCGGATCGAACAGATCCTCGTCACCGACGGCCGCACGCCGGGCGCCGCGACGCCGGCCTCCCTGCCCTTTCACCTGCGCTTCGACTCCGCCGAGATCGCCGACGGGTCCGACGGCGAGCCCCTGGGCTATCTTCTGGAGAATCGCCAGATCCGCGCGGCCCTGTCCCAGGCCGTGGTCGAGGCCGGCATCCCCGTCCTGGCGCCGGCCCGGGTGGCCAGCGCCCAGTTCGAAAAGGGCGGCGCCATCGTCACCCTGGAGGACGGCCAGGTCCTGCGCGCGCCGCTGGCCATCGGCGCCGAGGGCCGCGGCTCGGTGCTGCGCAAGGCGGCCGGCATAGGCGCCATCGGCTGGGACTATCGCCAGACCGGCGTGGTGGCCACGGTGCGGCTGGATCGCCCCCATGAGGGTGTGGCCCACGAATACTTCCTGCCCAGTGGCCCCTTCGCCATCCTGCCCCTGACCGACAACCGGGCGAGCCTGGTCTGGACCGAGAGCACGGCTCGCGGCGCGGCGCTGAAATCGGCCCGCCCAGAGATCTTCCACGCCCACCTGATGCGGCGGTTCGGCGCGTTTCTAGGACAGGCGCGCCTGGAGGGGCCGGTCTTCTCCTATCCCCTGTCCCTGCAGCTGGCCGAGCGGTTCACCGCCCCGCGGCTGGCCCTGCTGGGCGACGCCGCCCACGGGGTGCATCCGATCGCCGGCCAGGGGCTGAACCTCGGCCTGAAGGGCGCCGCGGCGCTGGCCCAGGTGCTGGTGGACGCCGCGCGGTTGGGGGAGGATCTGGGTTCGGAGACGGTGCTGGAGCGCTACGCCCGCTGGCGCAGGTTCGACACCGCCATGCTCAGCGCCGGCATGGACGCCTTCGTCCACCTGTTTTCGAACGACAACCCGGTGCTGCGCCTGGCGCGGGGGGCGGGCATGGCGGCGGTCAACCGCATCGCCCCGGCCCGTACGATGTTCATGCAGGAGGCTGGCGGCGCCTTCGGGGACCTGCCCCGCCTATTGCGCGGCGAAGCCCTCTGAGGGGCTCCCAGGCTCTGGATGCCTCAGGCCTCCAGAGTGCGGGCTTCTTCCGGCAGCATGATGGGCACGCCGTCACGGATCGGATAGGCTAGCTTGGCCCCCTGGCTGATCAGCTCGGCCTTCTCGCGATCATAGTCCAGCCGCCCGTGGGTCACGGGGCAGACCAGAATCTCCAGCAGGCGGGGATCGATCTCGGCGGTCAGGGCCGGAAAGGGCTCGGCAGGGATGGCGTCGTCAGTCATAGGCAGCTTCTTAGACCAGCCGCCTACTGCACGCTATGGGGCGCGCCATCGTCGTCCTCCAGGGCGTCGATCTCCAAGAGGGCGGTCAAGGTGCGGATGCGGGCGGCCAGGGTCTCGGCCTCCAGCAGGGCCTGCTTCTCCGAAGGCTCGAAGGGCAGGCCCATGGTCAGGCTGGTCACCAAGGGTTCGATGGGCGCCGTCAGGGCGGTCTCATCGTCCACGTCCAGCTCGCGGCGGTTGAGATAGCGCTTCAGGGCCTTGGCGAACCGCTCGCGATCCATCTCCGGCGCGTCCTGGTCTTCCGGCGACAGGTCCGGTTCGAACGTGGCGAAGTCCACCCGCACCTGACGATAGGGGGTCCGGGCCGAAATCTCCTCCCCTACGGCGAAGCGGCAGACCCCGGTCAGGGTGATCAGATAGCGGCCATCGGAGGTTTCGGCGAAGCTGGTGATCCGTCCGGCGCAGCCGACGCTGGTCAGGTTCGGCCGGGATCGTTCGCCCCCGGCGCGGGTCTGGATCATGCCGATGACCCGGTCCCCGGCCATGGCGTCGTCCACCATGTTCAGATAGCGCGGCTCGAAGACCTGCAACGGCAACTCGCCGCCGGGCAGCAGGATGGCGCCGTCCAGGGGGAAGATGGGGATGATCTGCGGCAGGTCCGCCGTCCGCCGGTAGCCCGGCATCGTCTTCACCTCGCGTCTATGAGAACAGGATCGCCGAGAGCCGCTTGCGCCCGCTGCGGGCCACTTCCGAGCCGGGGCCCGCGGCTTCAAAGATGGTGAGGAGTTGCTTGCGCGCCGCATCTTCATTCCAGTTCCGGTCGCGCTCGATGATCTGCAGAAGGTGGTCGGCGGCGGCCTCCATGCGGCCATGGCCGGCCAGGGCCTTGGCCAGCGCCAGGCGAGCCTCGTGGTCGTCGGGGTCGGCCGCCAGGCGGGTCTCGAACGCGCTGGTGTCGGAGGGCGCCTCGGCGGCCAGGTTCAGGGCGGCGCGCACGCTGTCGAGGTCGGCGTCCTTGGCGTCCGCCGGCGCCATGTCGAGGATTTCCCGGGCGCGATCGGGCTCGCCGCCGGTCATGTAGCAGCGGGCGAGGCCGCCAAGGGCCTTCACATTGTCCGGCTCGGCCTGCAGCACCTGGGCGAAGCCCTGCGCCGCCAGCGGGAGGTCGCCGGCCTCGAGGGCGGCCTTGGCCATGTCGAGCATCTCGCCGACGCCGTCGGCCGGCGCCATGGCCGCCAGCTTGTCGACGAAGGCCTTCACCTGGCTGTCGGGCAAGGCGCCCATGAAGGCGTCCACCGGCCGGCCGCCAAAGAAGGCGAAGACCGCCGGGATCGACTGCACCCGCAATTGTTCGGCGAAGGCCGGGTTCTTGTCGATGTCGATCTTGACCAGCCTGACCTTGCCCTTGGCGGCGGTGACCGCCTTTTCCAGGGCCGGGCCGAGCTGCCGGCAGGGGCCGCACCAGGGCGCCCAGAAGTCCACGATGACCGGCGTGTCCTGGCTGGCCTCGACCACGTCGGCCATGAAGCTGGCGTCGGTGGCGTCCTTGATCAGGTCGCCTGCGGGCGCGGCGGCGGTTTCTCCTATAAGGCTCATGGCGAACTCGTCTTCCTGGTCTGACTTGGGCAACGCGGCAGCCCTAAGATGGTCGCATGGCTCTTCGGCTTCAACGGAAGGTTTGCCTCAGCCCAAGGTTTGCGGGCCGAGTGCGGCCATGGCCTCGAAGTCCACGATCAGAGGGGTGACCCCCACCGCCGCGAAGAAGGTCCGAAGGCCCGCCTGATCGATGGCGGTCGTCGCGGTGTTGGTCAGCGGATGGAAGTTCACCAGGGGCGCATCGGCCAGCGCCTTGTCCAGCACGAAGGTCACCTTGCGCTCCACATCGTTGATCAGGGCGAAGGCGGTGACGGAGCCCGGCGTGACGCCCAAGATCTCGACCATCAGGTCTTCGCGCCCAAAGGACAGCCGGGCCGAGCCGATCACCGGCGGCAGGCGCTTCAGGTCGATGGTCGTCCGGTCGGCGGCCGAGATCAGCCACAGGCGATCCTTGGCGTCCTTGAGGAACAGGTTCTTGGTATGGGCGCCGGGCAGGCCGGCCTTGATCTCCTCGCCCTCGCCGACCCGGAAGACCGCGGGGTGATCCACGGTCCTGTGGCTGATCTGGTGGGCGTCGAGGAAGGCGAGAAGGTCGTCGCGGGTGTTCATGGCCTCCTCATAGGGCGGCCGCGGCCATCGTGGAACTGGACGAGGGCGCCGGCGGCTGGCTAGAGCAGGAGGTGGCCGGCCCGCGGCCCCTCGTCGAAAGGTAGGACGCCCCATGGAGCTCGAGTGCTATCCCACCGCAGACCGGCCGCCGGAAATCGTGCCAGGCCGGCCCCAGCGCGCCTGGATGGAGCATTTCGCCGACCGCCATCCCTATCGGTGTCTGCCGCTGACCATGGCCAACACCAGCGGCTGGGAGATTCTCTGCCCCATGGGGTTCAGCGCCGAGTGGAACGGCGGCAACTTCCAGGAAGACATCGTCCTGCAGCCGGACAATCCCCACCCGGATTTCCACAACTTCGCCAAGTCGCACTTCAGCCACGGGGTGCTGACCTTCCACCCGGGCTATCTGTTCCGCACGCCGCCGGGCTGGTCGATGATGGCCCAGGGGCCGCCCAACCACGTCAAGGACGGCATCCAGCCCCTGGCCGGCCTGGTGGAGACCGACTGGCTGCCCTTCCCCTTCACCATGAACTGGATCTTCACCCGGCCGGGCAAGGTGCAGTTCCGCAAGGGCGAGCCCTTCTGCTTCATCACCCTGGTGCAGGACAAACCCCTGGCCGAGTTCCAGCCGGTGATCCGGCCCCTGGCACGTAACGCCGACCTGCTGGGCCAGTACTCCGCCTGGGAGAAGCACCGCACCGAATTCAACGCCAAGATTTTCCGCGCCGACCCCGAGGCGACCAAGGAAGCCTGGCAGCGCTACTACTTCCGCGGCGAGTTCCCCGACGCCGTCGCCGAGGCCCCCAAGGACCACGTCAACAAGCGCCGGCTGAAAGCCCCGAAATTCGGCGGCTAGGCCGCTTGCCAAGGCCAGTGTCGTCTGCCATAAGCCCGCTCTCGATTTTCGGGGGCGGCCAACCGGTCGGCATCGAAAAGCGCGGGCGTAGCTCAGTGGTAGAGCACAACCTTGCCAAGGTTGGGGTCGAGAGTTCGAATCTCTTCGCCCGCTCCAATTCCCCTCGGGGTCTTGCAGCGAAACAAAGAAGCGGCCCCTGGCGGGCCGCTTCTTTTGTCTTCAGCGCGCCGTCCATCTGGGCTGAAATTCGGTTCGTGATCGCCGCGCCGCCTGCAACCAAGGGCGCCCCTGCAGCATTTTGCGTGGTGAGGCTCCCGTCGCCGCGGCGGGCGCCAACAGAAATGACGGAGGTCCTGCAATGACCGATCAGCGCAATGACAACGACCCGAACGGCCCCAGCTCGCGCCCGGCCGAGCCCCTTAATGAGGGCCAGAAGCCCGACCAGTTGAACAAGGACGAGCGCAAGGCCGAGACCCGCCAGGAAGCCCTGGTGGACGAGGCCGTGGAGGAGACCTTCCCCGCCAGCGACCCGATTGCGCCCAAGCACATCACCTGAGCGGGTTTAAAGTCCGACATGGAAAGGGGGCGGACCCAGCGGTCCGCCCCCTTTTTTGTCCACGACTGAGGACGCGTCTTTAGGGCGCCGGCCGCACGATCCGCGGGCCGAGATTTTCCAGCACGGCCCGAGCGTCGAAGGCGTTGTGATCGCCCGGCGCCTTGGCCCCGCGATACATCACGATCTCGGCGGTGGCCTCGTACCGCTCGACGGTGCGCACATCCACGCGATCAGCGAAGAAGGGGTCGCCGAAATAGGGATCCCAGGTGCGCCAGCCATAGGCCGAATAATAGCGCCAGTGCGGCCGCCAATAGGCGTAGCTGGGGCCATACCAGGGATTGTAAAAGGGATCGGGCTGCACATAGGTCCGCGCATCCCGGTCGGTGGCGCGGGTGACGATGGAAAAGCCGTCATAGCCCTGCTGTACGGTCAGCTCCGCGGCGCGATAAAGCAGATAGCCCTCGACGGTCTCGCGGCTGGTCATGCTGTTGCCCGCAAAGCTCACCCGCCAGCGGTCGGGCTCAACCCGCATCTCCGAATAGCCGCCGGAGACCGACGCGCCCGGAAGATTGGGCTGGTAAGGGGTCGCCGTGGCGCAGGCGCTGAGCCCGGCCACAAGGGCGAGCGCGGCCACAGGCCCCAGAAGTCGCTTCATTTTCGCTTCGTTCCTTTGGATGAGAACGTCCCTCGAACAGAAGGCGTCATGGTGGGTCAACACCGTGGCCCAAATATGGTTTCGCTCAAGGGCTTAGCGCCCCTGGCAATAGACTCTCGCCGATTCCGCAGTGAACTCTTCGTGACGCGCAACCCTTGGGCGAACGGTTATTCCTCGCCCGTTTCGGGAGCCAAGTTTCAGGCGTCGCCGCCACTTTGGGCGGGAGAGCCGCGACGGCATGAATTCTGCCTTGTACAATTCACGCAATTCCTATTGAGACACTAGGATACAGTGTCCGAAGGTTGGCCACACGGGGGCTTCAACGTGGTTTCAGACTTCCTTCTTTTCGCCGCTGTGGGTTTTGGCGCCCAGTTGGTCGATGGCGCCCTGGGCATGGCCTATGGGGTGGTCTCCACCACCAGCCTCCTGGCCATGGGCGTGACGCCGGCCAACGCCTCGGCCAGCGTCCATGCGGCCAAGGTGTTCACCGGCGCGGCCTCGGCCCTGTCGCATGTGGCGCACAAGAACATCAGCTGGCGACTGCTCGCCCTGCTCGCGGCCGGGGGTGTGGTCGGCGGCGTCGCCGGCACCTATCTGCTCACCTCCATCGACGGCGAGAAGATCAAGCCCTACGTGGTCTCGTGGCTGGGCCTGATGGGCCTGGTCATCCTCTACCGGGCCTGGAAGGGCGTGCGGCCCAAGCCCTTCTCCTGGAAGAGCCCGCTGCCGCTGGGCGTGGTCGGCGGCTTCTTCGACGCCGTGGGCGGCGGGGGTTGGGGTCCAGTGGTGACCTCCACCCTGCTGGGGTCCGGGGCCGACCCACGCAAGGCGATCGGCACCACCAATGCGGCGGAGTTCTTCGTCGCCTCCGCAGTCTCGGCGGCCTTCCTCTCGGCCCTGCTGTCGGGGCACTGGGAGACCGAAGGCCTGCGCGACCACCTGTCGTCAGTCCTCGGCCTGATCGCCGGCGGCATCGTCGCCGCCCCCTTGGCCGGCTGGATGACCAAGGTGCTGCCGATCCGCGCCCTGACCTGGATTGTCGGCGTGCTGGTCACCGGCCTCGCGGCCTGGCAGGCGACGCTCCTCTTCCTCTGAGGGGCTCAGGCCCCGATCACCACCAGGGTCCAGATGGCCCGGCCCGCGGCGCCGAACAAAAGGACCGCCGCCGCCAGGGCCTGGACCATGAAGCCCAGCTCGCGCTTGCCTGGATCAGCCACATAGCCGGTCGCATAGAGCACGCGGCCGATGATCCAGACCACGCCCAGCCCCGCGGCGATCAGGTCGTTCCAGTAGATGGCGAACAGCCACAGGGCGGGCAGGAAGATCGGCAGCCATTCCAGGGTGTTGGCCTGCACCCGGATGTGGCGTTCCAGGATCGGATCGCCGGTCATGGCCGGGGCGGCGATCCCCGAGACGCGCCGGGCCTGGCCGACCCTGACGCCCATCCAGGCATAGACCAGTATGGCGGCGATGGTGACCAGTGCGACCCAGCTGTGCGGACCCATGGCGAATTCCCCCTCTTATGGCGCAACAAGCTGCGCTGTTGGCGCGGAGCTTCGCACGGGCGAGGGGCTGATGGGAACTCTGACCGGGGGTCGCCGAGTTAAGGCCATGACGGACACCCCGCCATGGAGGCCCCGCGCCCATGCAGACCGAAGTCCAGACCATCGCCGATATTGCGTATGACGCCGACAGGACCAAGCTTCTGGTCCGTTTCGCCGGCGGGGAGTGCTACGTCTATGTGGGCGTGCCCGGCGAGGTGCACCGATCCTTTATCGACGCGCCCTCACCGGCCGGCTTCTTCACCGAGCAGATCTGCGACCGCTATCCCTACAACCGCCTCGAGGCCTGAGGCCCGTCAGCGCCCCCGGCGGTCGCGCTTGGCGCTACCGCGCAGGCGCAGGGCGTTCAGCTTGATGAAGCCGGCCGCATCGCGCTGGTCATAGGCCACCTTGCCCTCCTCGAAGGTGACCAGCTCCTGGTCGTACAGCGAATAGGGGCTGGAGCGGCCGATGACGGTGACATTGCCCTTGTAGAGCTTCACCCGGACCTGGCCCGCCACATGGGCCTGGGAGTGGTCGATGGCCGCCTGCAGCATCTCGCGCTCCGGGCTGAACCAGAAGCCGTTATAGATCAGCTCCGCATAGCGGGGCATCAGCTCGTCCTTCAGGTGAGCCGCGCCGCGATCCAGGGTGATGGACTCGATGCCCCGGTGGGCGGCCAGCAGGATGGTCCCGCCGGGCGTCTCGTAGACACCGCGGGACTTCATGCCGACGAAGCGGTTCTCCACCAGGTCCAGGCGGCCGATCCCGTTGTCGTGGCCCAGCTGGTTCAGGCGGGTCAGCAGGGCGGCGGGCGACAGGGCCTCGCCATCGATGGCGATGGCGTCGCCCTTCTCGAAGTCGATGGTGATGACTGTCGCCCTGTCCGGCGCGTCCTCGGGCGAGAGCGTGCGCATATGGACGAACTCCGGCGCCTCGACCGCCGGGTCCTCGAGCACCTTGCCCTCGGAGGAGGAGTGCAGGAGGTTGGCGTCGACGCTGAAGGGCGCCTCGCCGCGCTTGTCCTTGGTGATCTTGATCTGGTGCTTCTCGGCGAAGTCCAGCAGGGCCTCACGGCTTTTGAAGTCCCATTCCCGCCAGGGCGCGATCACGTGGATGTCGGGCTCCAGCGCATAGTAGCCGAGCTCGAAACGGACCTGGTCGTTGCCCTTGCCGGTGGCGCCGTGGCTGACGGCGTCAGCGCCGGCGGCCCGGGCGATCTCGATCTGCCGCTTGGCGATCAGCGGCCGGGCGATGGAGGTGCCCAGCAGATACTGGCCCTCATAGACCGTATTGGCGCGGAACATCGGGAAGACGAAGTCGCGCACGAACTCCTCGCGGACATCCTCGATGAAGATGTTCTCGGGCTTGACGCCGGCGGCCAGGGCCTTTGCCCGCGCCGGCTCGATCTCTTCGCCCTGGCCGAGGTCGGCGGTGAAGGTCACAACCTCGGCGCCGTATTCGGTCTGCAGCCACTTCAGGATGATCGAGGTGTCCAGGCCGCCGGAATAGGCGAGGACGACTTTCTTGATCGGCTTGTCGGCGGCCATGGGGCGAGGTCTTTCGAGGATCGGAGGATGGAGGAAACAGGCGCGGCTTTAAGGGCGAACGGGGCGTGCGTTCAAGACCTAAGCGCGCCCTCCTGGTCCAGCTGGGCCAGGGCGGCGCTCAGCCAGCGCAGGTGATAGAGGGCGAAGACCCCGGCCAGGGTGGCGCGGACGCCAAACAGCACCAGCGCCTCGGGCGTGCCCGGCGCGGTCTGTCGGTTCTGCCACAGCAGCATCACGCTGAGGACGAAGGCGATGGTCGGGATCAGCAGCAGGGCGATGTGACGCGGCACCCGCATGATGGCCCGGCCGTCGCGGGCGAACTGCAATGGCATGCGGGTTTCCGGCGGCACGCGTCCCCAGGCCCGCTGGGAGGCGCCGGCCATGATCGAGAGGGAGACGATCCAAAGGGCGTCGCCCACAATGCCCAGCCAGTTCATCGCTCTCTCCCCGCAACCTTGCTCGCTCGACCCATGGCCCAGTTAGGACCGCAGAGTCCAGGCCAGCGACCCTAGACCGTGACCTGGGTGCCCAGCTCCACCACGCGACCGGGCGGGATCTTGAAGAAGTCCGTGGGATTGGCCGCGTTGCGCATCAGATAGATGAACAGACGGTCCTGCCAGAGCGGCATGCCCGACTGGGCTGAAGGCACCACCGAGCGGCGGCCAAGGAAGAAGCTGGTGGCCATGATGTCGAACTTCAGGCCGAGCTTGCGGCAGAGACCCAGCGCCTTGGGCAGGTTCGGGCTTTCCATGAAGCCGTAGGCCACGGTGACCTTCTTGAAGTCCTCGTTGACCGGCTCGATCTTGATCCGGTCCTCGTCCTTGACCCGCGGGGTCTCGGTCGTCTTCACCGTCAGGATGACGTTCTTCTCATGCAGCACCTTGTTGTGCTTGAGATTGTGCATCAGGGCCACCGGCGCGACGTCGGGGTCCGACGTCAGGAAGATGGCGGTGCCCGGGGCTCTGTGCGGGGCGCGGGCCTTGAGAATTTCGGTCAGCTCGGTCAGCTGGATGCTGTCGCGACGGGTCTTGTCGGTAAGGATCTGGGCGCCGCGGGTCCAGGTCCACATCACCAGCACCAGGACGCCGCCCATGACCAGGGGGAACCAGGCGCCCTGGGGGATCTTCAGCAGGTTCGACGAGACGAAGACCAGGTCGATGCAGCCGAAGGCGCCGGCGGCCAGGGCCGCCTGCCACCAGGGCCGCTTCCACAGGGCGCCGATGATCACGAAGAACAGCATGCTGTCGACCAGCATGGAGCCGGTCACTGCGATGCCATAGGCCGCCGCCAGATTGGACGAGGTCTGGAACATGGCCAGCAGGGCGAGCACGCCGGCCAGCAGCAGCATGTTGACCTGCGGCACATAGATCTGGCCCGCCAGGGTCTCGCTGGTCCGCCGGATGTCGATCCGCGGCAGCAGGCCCAGCTGCACCGCCTGCTGAGTCACTGAGAAGGCGCCGGTGATCACCGCCTGGCTGGCGATGACGGTGGCTGCTGTCGCCAGGATCAGGATCGGCCAGAAGGCGAATTCCGGGATCATCTCGAAGAAGGGGTTCAGCCGGGCCTCGGGATTGTCGAGCACCAGGGCGCCCTGGCCCAGATAGTTGAGCAACAGGGCCGGCAGGACCAGATAGACCCAGGCCGCGCGGATCGGACCCTTTCCGAAATGGCCCATGTCGGCATAGAGCGCCTCGGCGCCGGTGACCGCCAGGAAGACGCTGCCCAGGATGACGAAGCCCAGGAAGCCATTGTCGAGCAGGAACAGGATTCCGTAGTGCGGCGACAGGCCCATCAGGATGCGCGGGTCGTCGAAGATGTGGACGACGCCGAGGCCGGCCAGGGTCAGGAACCACAGGGCGGTGATGGGGCCGAAGAAGCGCGCCACGCTGGCCGTGCCGCGGGACTGGACCATGAACAGCGCGATCAGGATGCCGGCCGAGATCGGCAGCACGAAGGGCGCCAGCGCCGTACCCAGGCCTGGGGCGACCTTCAGGCCCTCCACGGCGCTGAGCACCGACAGGGCCGGCGTGATGATGCCGTCGGAATAGAACAGGGCGGCGCCGACCATGCCCAGGAAGAAGACCGCGCCGGACCGGCGGCCCAGGGCGCGGCGGGCCAGGGCCATCAAGGCCAGCGTGCCCCCCTCGCCCTTGTTATCGGCCTGCAGCAGGAAGACCACATACTTCAGGGTGACGATCAGGATCAGCGCCCAGGTGACCAGGGAGACCACCCCGAACACCGCCAGCTCATTGGCGCCCCCGCTACGGGAGTGGGCCAGGGCCTCGCGCATGGCGTAGAGCGGGCTGGTGCCGATATCGCCGAACACGACGCCGACGGAGCCGAGGGCGAGCGCCCAGAAGCCTTCCGCCTTGGGGTGAGACGCATCAACAGGCGTCTCTGCAGCCGATGGGGTCGGCTCACTCATCCAGACTCTCCGGAGACCGTGGGGGCGGTGTCTCTTAATCCCAGACAGGACGTCTGCGCCCCGACGATGCGGCGGGCGCGATACACCCATTCCGCACGGGGTTCAATCGTGGGCGGCTCCCTTACCCAAGCAGGCGGCTTGCCGCAGCCGCCGTCCTTGTCCACCTTCGCCGCGGGACAACATCGGGCGCGAGGCGTCCCTTTATCGCGGCAGGAGCGTAAATGGACCGTCGACTGGCCCTGGTGACCGGGGCGTCCGCCGGCATCGGCGCCGCCTTCGCCCGCACCCTGGCCGCCCAGGGCCACAACCTCGTCCTGACCGCCCGGCGGGCCGAGCGCCTGGAGGCCTTGGCCGCAGAGCTGCGCGATCACCACGGGGTGGACGTGCTTACCCTGGCCGCCGACCTGGCCGACCCGGCGACGCCGGGCGCTCTGGAGGCGGCCCTGACCGCCCGCGGCCTGAGCGTGGACATTCTGGTGAACAACGCCGGCTACGGCCTGCCCGGCGGCTTCGGCGACAACGGCTGGAGCGATCAGGCCGCCGTCCTGCAGGTGATGCTGACCGCGCCGTGCGAGTTGGCCCACCGCGTGCTGCCGGGAATGCGCGCCCGCGGATATGGCCGCATCATCAATGTCGCCTCGGTGGCGGGGCTGACGCCCGGCGGGGCGGGGCTCTATGGGCCGGTGAAGGCCTTCCTGATCGGCTTCTCCCAGAGCCTTCATCAGGAGTGCGCCGGGGCGGGGATCCATGTGAGCGCCCTGTGCCCGGGCCTGACCTGGTCGGAATTTCACGACGTCAACGGCATGCGCGAGCCGCTGAGCAGGGCCACGCCGGGATGGCTCTGGATGGACGCCGAAACCGTGGTCGCCGCGGGCCTGGCGGCGGCCGACGCCAACCGGGTGGTCTGCGTGCCGGGCGCCGTGAACAAGGCCCTGGCTGGCCTCGCCTGGCTGCTGCCCGACCGCTGGGTGATGGCGATCACCGCCGCTCAGGGCTGGCGGTTCCGCAAGCCCTGAGGCGATGGCCCTTGTCACTGGGCGACATAGGGGTTGGCGGCCTCATTGAGGATCACCCCGCTGGTGGCGTCGGCTATGCCCACCAGCACGAACTGCACCGCCATGGCGCAGAGGATCAGGCCCAGCACGCGCACGACGATGGTCATGCCGATCCGCCCCAGGATCTTGGTCACCACCGGCGCAGCCCAGAAGGTGAGCATGACCACCAGGGCGATGGCGCCGATCACGCCGACGCCGATGGCCGCGCCGGCCAGGCCAAAGACCTTGGCCTCGCTGGCATAGATGACCACCGAGGAGATGGCGCCAGGCCCGATCAGCAGGGGCATGGCGAAGGGCACGATCAGCCGCTCGAACTTGCGCCCCGCCCGGCCCTTGGGATTTTCGTCGCCCTCGGCCAGGGCCGAAAAGGAGGCGGTGAAGTCGTCCCGCGCCATCTCCAGGCCCAGCAGGAAGAGGATGATGCCGCCGGCGATACGGAAGGCTGGCAGGGAGATGCCGAAGAAGGCCAGCAGGGCCAGGCCCGAGAAGTAGAAGAAGGTCAGGAAGCCCAGGATGAACAGGGCGATATAGACGGCCACCAGCCGCGCATCGCGACCCTTGCTGCCCTGGGTCGCGGCGCCGAACAGGGGGACGTTGCCGATCGGATCGATCAGGGCGAACAACGCCACGAAGAAGTTGACCGCGAACTCAGCCTGGCTCATGCCTCGCTCCTAGCCCAAAATCGAAGCGGCGCCGATCTCCCTTATGGGGCGGGACCGGCGCAAATCTGCCCGGAGCCTGCGCCATGACCGCCGCCGCCCGCCTGGAGACCGCAGCCGCCGCCGATCCGCGCCTGATCGTGCCCCTGGACCTGCCCGACCTCGACCAGGCCCGCGCCATGGTCGAGGCGCTCGGCGAGGCCGTCAGCTTCTACAAGGTCGGGCTGGAACTGTTCGCCTCGGGCGGCATGACCCTGGCCCGCGACCTCAAGGCCCAGGGCAAGCAGGTCTTCCTGGACTGGAAGCTGCACGACATCGGCACCACGGTGCAACGTTCGGCCGCGGTGCTGGCCGACTCCGGCTGCGACCTCCTCACCGTCCATGGGGAGCCCCAGGTCATGGCCGCCGCCGTTCGCGGTCGGGGCCGCTCAGACCTGAAGATCCTCGCCGTCACCGTGCTGACCAGCCTGTCGGACGAGGACCTGGTGGATATGGGTTATTCCGAAAGCGCCCGAACCCTGGTGGAGCGTCGCATCCATCAGGCCGTGGCCGCCGGCTGCGACGGGGTGGTCGCCAGCCCGCACGAGGCGCAGTTGGCGCGGGCCATCGGCGGCCCCGACTTCCTGGTGGTGACGCCCGGCGTGCGGCCCGACTGGTCAGCGAAGAACGATCAGGCCCGCGCCGCCACACCAGCCCAGGCCCTGAAGGCCGGCGCCTCGCACATCGTTTGTGGCCGCCCGATCACCGGCGCCAACGATCCCCAGGCCGCGGCCCTGCGGATCGTCGCGGAGATGGCCGACGCCTAGACGGCTTCAGTGGCCCTTGCCGCCGCCGTGACCGCCCTTGCCGCCATGACCGCCCCCGTGGCCGCCCTTATGGCCGCCATAGCCGCCATGGCCATAGGCGTAGCCGCCGCGCACGGCGACGCTGGCCGAGGCCCGGGCTGAGGCGTAGGACGAGGCGCGGCCGGAGCCGCCGCCATTGATGATCATATAGCCGCCCCCGCCATAGCCGCCTGACGGGATCGGACCGACGCCGCCTGAGTCGGCGAAGAAGCTCATGGGCAGGACCTCGCCATGGGCCGAACCGCAGGCCGAGACGCAAGGGGCGCAGCACGGGCCGTAGCCGGGCGGCTGGACCGGCGGATAGTACTGGACGGGCGGATAATAGGCGTTGGGCGGGCCGTAGTCCGGCGTCGGATAGGGCGCCGGGCCATGTTGCGGCGGTCCGTACTGCGGCGGCGGGTAGCTGTGGGACGGGCCTTGCGGATAACCGTATTCCTGGCGGTAGGGTCCGTATTCCTGCTCGGAGCCCCGCGTGCCGTAGGCGTCGCTCACATAGGCCTGTTCATAGCCGTAGCTTTCGCTGTAGCCGGAACTGCGCTGATAGGCCTGATAGCTCTGGTCGGCGCCATAGGCCCCGTAATAGCCGCCGTCCGCATAGCCGCCCCCGTAGGGCGCCGCGCAGGGATTGTGGGAAGGGCAGGCTGCGGCGGCGCCGCCCACGGCCAGGGTGAGGGCGAACCCCGCAAACAGGCGGAAGGGCCAGGACATCATACGCTCCGGAGACAAAACTTAACGGAACGCTAACGCGCCGGGCCGGTCGCGACGAGTCCTTGCAAGCCTTGCGCGAGCTTGGCCGCAGGCGAAAAGGCCGCGGGCCTAGAAGTCGACGGCGATGCCCTTGCGCTCCCAGTCGCCGAACCGTGTGGGCTCAAGCCCCTTGGGTCCGCCCTGTTCGGCGGCCAGGGCGGCTTGCGCCGCCTCGGCCTGACGTCGGGTTTCGGCCTCTTCCAGGGCGCGGCGGGCGGCGGGGGTCAGGGGCTTGTCGGGGGCCGCGTTGGGCGGGGGCGCGTCGGTCATGGACCATGATTTAGGACGCCGGGCGCGGCGGCGCCAGTCACGGCGGGCGCCGGTCCAAATCATCGCAGCGCGCGATCTTTCCTTGCCTGAGGCCTGCGGAGCGGGCACGTCGCAGCCGGTGAACGAAGACAACGATCTTGGCCTCCCCGCCCGGGGCGCCGCCCTCGACATCCTGACCGCCGCCCTGGCGCGCCGCACCGGCCTGGAGGAGGCGATCTCCACGCCGGCCTTCAGCGCGCTGTCGCCCCGGGACCGCGCCTTCGCCCGCGCCCTGGCCATGGCCACCCTGCGCCGGCTGGGCCCCATCGACCGGGCGCTGGACGCCAAGCTGGCCAAGTCGCCGCCCGATGGCGTGCGCCAGATCCTGCGGATCGGGGTGGCCCAGGCCTTCCTGCTGGAGACCCCGCCCTTTGCGGCGGTGGCCACCAGCGTGGATCTGGCCGCCTCGCGCCGGGACACAGCGCCCTTCAAGGGGTTGGTCAATGCGGTGCTGCGCGGCCTGCTGCGCGAGCCGCCGTCTCTGGACGATCCCGAAGCCCTGCCGCCGCCCTGGCTGATGGCCCGCTGGAGCGCGGCCTATGGCCCAGAGGCGGCGCTGAAGATCGCCGCGGTGATCGCCGAGGAGCCGGCCACCGACCTTTCCGTCCGCGATCCGGCGACGGCGCAGGCCCTGGCCGCCGAGCTGGAGGCCGAAATCCTGCCGGGCGGCAGCCTGCGCACCGCCCGCCGCGGCGACCTGGCGACCTGGCCCGGCTTCGAAGCCGGCGCCTGGTGGGTGCAGGACGCCTCGGCGGCCATCCCCGCCCGCCTGCTGGAAGCCGGTCCCGACCAGCAGGTGCTCGACCTCTGCGCCGCCCCGGGCGGCAAGACCCTGC
>NZ_JBALUY010000036.1:0-32806 GCF_036963605.1 Phenylobacterium sp.
CTGATGGGCCGGCTCGACGGCACGACCGCGGTCATCTGCGGGGCAGGGCAGACGCCGGGCCAGACCATCGGCAATGGCCGGGCCATGGCGGTCCTCTTCGCCCGCGAGGGCGCCCGCGTCCTCTGTGTCGACCGGGTGGCCGAGCGCGCCCAGGAGACGGTGGGCCTGATCGCCGCCGAGGGCGGGCAGGCCGAAGCCTTCGCGGCCAACATCGCCAAGGCCGACGGGGCGGCGGCTGTGATCGCCAAGGCGACGGAGGCCTTCGGGCGCATCGACATCCTGGTCAACAATGTCGGGATCGGCGGCGGCGACGGCCCGGCCCACAAGGTCGAGGAGGACGCGTTCGACCGCATCCTGAGCGTCAATCTGAAAGGCGCCTGGCTGACCAGCAAGGCGGCCATCCCGGTGATGCGGGAGCAGGGCGGCGGGGCCATCGTCAATATCTCGTCCCTGGCCTCGATCGCCGGAGGGACCCAGGTGGCCTACGAGGTCTCCAAGGCGGCCATGAACCGCCTGACCACCAGCATCGCCCAGTCCAACGCCAAATACGGGGTGCGCTGCAACGCCATCCTTCCCGGTCTGATGGACACCCCCATGGCCGTGGCCGGCATCGCCCAGGCCACCGGCCAGGATGTCGAGGCCGTGCGCGAAGCCCGCGGCGCGCGCGTGCCTCTGCGGGCCAAGATGGGCACGGCCTGGGACACCGCCTATGCGGCCCTGTTCCTGGCCAGCGACGAGAGCGCCTTCATCACCGGCGTGCTGCTGCCGGTGGATGGCGGCATGTCCAGCCGGATCGGCTGACCGATTTCCTATCCAGCTATTTTCAGGAGCGTATTTTGAAGAACCTGTTCAGCGTCGAGGGCAAGGTCGTCCTCGTGACCGGCGGCAGCCGCGGCATCGGCGAGATGATCGCCCGCGGCTATGTGGAGAACGGCGCCAAGGTCTACATTTCATCGCGCAAGGCCGATGTCTGCGACCGGGTGGCCGAGGAGCTGTCGGAATACGGGACCTGTATCTCTCTGCCGTTCGACCTTGGCGGCATGGAAGGGATCGAGGGCCTGGCCAATGCGATCAAGGAACGGGAAAGCCGGCTGGACGTGCTGGTGAACAACGCCGGGGCGACCTGGGGCGCGCCGATCGACGACTATCCCGAGGACGGCTGGGACAAGACCGTCGACCTCAACGTGAAGTCGATCTTCTTCCTCACCCAGAAGCTGCTGCCCCTGCTGCGGGCGGCGTCCACCGCCGAGAATCCGGGCCGGGTAATCAACATCGCCTCGGTCAACGGCATCGAGCCGCCGACCCTGGAGACCTACGCCTATTCCACCTCCAAGGCCGGCTGTATCATGCTGACGCGCCACCTGGCCAAGCGCCTGGCGCCCGAGCACATCCTGGTCAACGCCATCGCGCCCGGACCCTTTCCGTCGAAGATGATGGCTGCGACTCTGGCCCAGGCGGGCGACGCGATCGCCAAGAACAATCCTCGCGGTCGCATCGGCCAGCCGGAGGACATCGCCGGCGTGGCGATCTTCCTGAGCAGCCGGGCTTCGGCCTACACCACGGGCGCGGTCGTGCCCTGCGACGGTGGTTCGGCCGAGTTCTAGGACCTAGGAATAGCCGCGCGTGGCGATGTAGGCGTCCAGCTGCTGGACACGCGCGGCGTCCGAGGGGTGGGTCGAGAGGATGGCCGGCGTGCTGGCGCCGCCGCGGGCCGCCATCCGCCGCCAGAGGTTCACCCCCTGCTTGGCGCTGAATCCGGCGCGCACCATCAGGTCCAGGCCGATGCGGTCGGCCTCCAGTTCGTGCTGCCGCGAATGGGGCATCAGGACGGCGACCTGCAGGGCCGGCGCGGCATAGCGGCCTAGGGCCTGGGCGACGCCGCCCTCGGCGTTCTGCGTCGCGGCGCCCACCAGGCCCGCCCCCACCTGGGCCAGGGCCGACTGCGAGTAACGCTCGGCGGCATGGTTGGCCATGACGTGGGCCACCTCATGGCCCAGCACGGCGGCGAGTTCGTCGTCATTGGCGACGAAGTTCATCATGCCCGTGGTGACGCCCACCTTGCCGCCGGGCAGGACGAAGGCGTTCACGGAGCTGTCCTCGAAGACCGCATATTCCCAGGCCTGACCGCCCAGGCCCGAGGCGCCGACGATCTGGCCGCCGATGCGGCGCAGGCGGGCGTTGGCCGCGGCGTCGGTGGAGACCTTTGATGTCTGCTTCATCTGCGACCAGGCCTGCGCGCCTTGCTGCGAGAGCGCACTGGGATCGACCAGCAGCACCTGCTGGCGGCCGAGGCTTTCGTTGTAACTGCAGGCGGTCAGGCCCGCCGGGACCATCAGGGCGCCGACCAGGGCCAGGGCCCGGAAGGGGCGCAGGGCGCGGAAATTTGCGGCAGGCATGGGCGGTCTCCCGTTGGACAGCTTCACATTAGCTCAGGAACGCGCCAATCGCGAAGAAGTCCCCTCTTGCCGTTTGACGCCCGACGCAGGGAGGGTTATCGCTATTAAGAACTAGTCGCAATAAATGGAGACTCGCCATGGCCGATGATGCGTCCGCGCTCGCCCAACTGAGCGATAGCGGTCCCTTGGGGCTGACGCGGGGCGAGCAGGTGCTGCTGGCAGGATTGCGCCTCTGGGCGGGGACGCGGCTGGCGGGGGAGGCGCCCCAGGCCAGCGTGCGGCAACTCATGGCTGAGCAGGTGAGCGATCGGGCCGGCGCGATCTTCGTGGCCATGATGGAAAGCCTGGAGCGGCAGACGCGCCGCCCGGTCGAGATCCGCTGCGGCCCCTGCGCTGGCTACGCCCAGGACGAGCAGCGGCTGATCGTAGCTTGTGGGGTGTCGCGGGTGGATATGGCCACGGCCCGGGCGCTTCTGACCCCTCTGGTGATGCAGCCGGAACCGGTGGCCATCTTCGCCCGGGCGCTGAACATGGTGCTGAGCCACGAGGGCCTGGACATGCCGGCCCGGCTATTCGATGCGCCATTTCCCCCCGGACCGGGCGTCCATACCCGGGTGACCCTTCACTAAGCGCAGCCTGTCGGCCTATTTCCGCCATCGGCCTATGGGAGGTCGGACGTCCTGACCATATCGGAGAGCTCCCATGGCCCGCCCAACGACCTTGATCGCCCTTGGCCTCGTTTCCGCTCTGGCGGTCGTGGCGGCAGCCCAGGCCGCGGAGGGCCGGTTCGTCCACCCGGCCGACACCAACAAGGATGACCGCATCAGCCGCCAGGAGTGGACGGCCTACAAGCTGCCCGCGGCCGAGTTCGACAAGGCCGACACCGATGCGGACGGCCTGATCACTGGGCCGGAGTTCGTGGCCTGGCGCCAGACCCAGGACTAAGAGCGCGATCCAAGGGGAACGGCTCGAGGCATCGTCGCGTTCTCAAGCTCAAGCTTGGAGACGACACATGTTGAAATGGGCCGGCATCTTCCTTCTGGTCATGATCGCCGCCGCGATCATCGGCTTTCTGATCGAGGCGGTGCGGATCATCGCCTGGGCGCTGTTCGTCATCTGCCTGGTCGGCTTCTTCGTCACCGGCGGCTGGAAATTTCTGACCCGCGGGCAGGATCGCTAGGCCCGCCCGCGGCCGATCCTATTCGCGGGTGTAGTCGGCCGGGATCACCGGGTCCGGCCCAGCCTTGCCCCACAGGACGATTTCGTTGCCCCAGGGGTCGCGGAAGGCGTGGTTATAGCCGTTGAACTCCGACCAGTAGTGATTGCGCCACAGGATGGCCGCTCCGCGCTTTTCGGCTTCGCCGAGGATGCGCTCTGGCGTGTCATCGTCGCTGATCAGCACCCAGATCCGGGGTTTGCGGCCTTCGAGGCTGGCTTCGCGGGGCGCCACGCCCTCGGGCTCAGGGTGGGGGCGTGCGTTGGCCGTCTTGAAGATACCCAGGTGCAGATTGCCGATCTGACTGTCGGACCCGTCCGGATTGCGAAACTGGCCGCCCGGGACCATCCGGTGGTAGAGGCCTTCGGGCCGGGCGTCGTTCTGCCAGCCGAACACCTCGGCATAGAAGGCGCCAGCGGCGGCGGGATCATCTGCGGCCAGGTCGACAAAGATCAGGGTGTTGGGATAGCCCACGGGAACTCCTCTTTTCATACAAGGCCGGCGGCTCGTCGGGCGCCGGTCTGATGCGACCCTAGGGGGCGAGGGGCCGCGGTTCTTGCCCATCCGCGCACGAGCGCTTGCCTGGCCGCGCGTCGCCCAGAGGATGGGCGGCATTCTGAAATTTTACTGGAAATGTGCAAAAGGACTGGTCACGGCGCCCGCCACGCCTCCAGTGTATACCTCGAGTTTCCCATCAGACGCCGCCAGGAGTTCCCGTGCCGGACCTAGCCGACCCCGCCCTCGACCAGCTGTTTCGCCAGGCCCGCACCCAGAACGCCTGGGCCGACACGCCTGTCTCTGAGGCGACCCTCCATCGGCTCTACGACCTGCTGAAATGGGCGCCGACCTCAGCCAATTGCAGCCCCGGGCGCTTTGTCTTCGTCCAGTCGGAACAGGCCAAGGAGAAGCTCGCCCCGCACCTGTCCAGCTCCAACCGGGCCAAGGCCATGGCCGCGCCGGTCTGCGTGGTCGTCGCCTATGACCTGGACTTCGCCGAACAGCTGCCCAAGCTCTTTCCCCACGACCTGACGGCCAAGCACTGGTTCAGCGACCCGGCGGTCCAGCTGGAAACCGCGTTTCGCAATTCCAGCCTGCAGGGCGCCTATCTGATCATGGCCGCCCGCAGCCTGGGGCTCGACTGCGGCCCGATGTCCGGCTTCGACAAGGCCGGTGTGGATGAAGCCTTTTTCAGCGGCACGTCCTGGCGGTCCAACTTCCTGGTGGCCCTGGGGCAGGGGCGTCCCGAGGGGGTCTATCCGCGCAATCCGCGGCTCGACTTCGACGAGGCCTGCCAGATTCTCTAGGTGAGATGACCGACCTCCCATGCTGGCCCGGTCTGAAATTTCAGACTAGACCAGCAGGGTTACCGGCTCTGGAGAGGCTGGCGCTGGAGGAAGGACAAGGCGTGTTGCGGAGTTTGAACGTGAATCCTGAAGCGGCAGGCAGAGACCCGGGCACGGGCGGCATCATCGCCGCCAGCGGGGAATGGTCGCCTGAGCTGCAGAAGGCTCGCGCCTATGAACAGATTCTCCTCGATATTATTCTGGGGGACCTCCCCCCCGGCGCGCGCCTGGACGAACAGGCCCTGACGCGGCGCTACAGCACGGGGCTGGCGGGTGTTCGAGACGCCCTCGGGCGCCTGGCGCTTGAGGGCATGGTGGTTCGCAGGTCCCGAGCCGGGACGACGGTCTCACCCCTGGACCTGGTGGATCTGCGCGAGGGTTATGAGGCGCGCGCGCTCATCGAGCCGCACTGTGCGGCGATGGCGGCGAAAAACGCCACGGCCGAAGAGATTGCGCTGATCGCCTCGACCTTCGACGACGCCGAGCGCGCCGACAGGGAGCAGGACCGCAGGGCCCTGATCGCCATGGACCAGCGGTTCCATGCCCTGATCGCCCGGGCCAGCCGCAACGCCGCCCTGGCTCGCATTCTGATCCCCCTGCAGCACAAGGCGGCCCGCTTCTGGGTCTATTCGATGGGCGCCACCACGCAGGAGGAACGTCTGGCCGATATCTGCCAGCACCGGGCCGTGGCTCACCGGATCGCCGACCGCGACGCCGAAGGCGCCCGGGCGGCGATGATTCTGGTTCTGGGCACCATGCCCAAGACGGTGAAGCGCTCGCTCACCAACTGGGGTGAGGAAGACGCGCATTCGGCGAGCCCGGACCTGGGCTGAGCGCCTTCTGGTTGAGCGGCGTTTGCCGCCTGACCCGCATCTGGGCGCCGCACTGCAAAATCTGAACGCCGGACGGGCGCCGCTGAAATTCCATCTGAAATGTCACGGGACATTTTTGACCTCGCCCCGGTCTCGCGAGAACCTGTCTTCAAGAGGCGCGCGGACGCGGGGATAACCGCCACCCGGCGGAGGGTCCGCGACCTCGGATGAGGGCGATATGTCTAAGAGACTTCTTTTGGTTGCGGGCGCCTCCCTGTCCGCGCTGATGGCGACCCCGGGCGCGACCTGGGCCCAGACCGATATGATCGACGAAGTGGTGGTGACAGCCCGCGACAAGACGGGTCTTCTGGAGAAGGACCCCAGCGACAGCGTCTTTGGCCTGGACAAGGCGCTGATCGAAACGCCGCGTTCGGCGAGCTTCGCAAGCGATGTGACTCTGGAGCGCTATGGTATCGAATCCATCGACGACCTGACGTCGATTTCACCGGGCACCTATACGGCCAGCTTCTATGGCGTAGCCGGCGCGCTCAATATCCGCGGCACGCTGGCGGAGAACTACTTCCGCGGCTTCAAGCGGATCGAGAACCGCGGCACCTATTCGACGCCGATCGCC
This sequence comes from Phenylobacterium sp., assembly GCF_036963605.1. Classification (GTDB taxonomy): domain Bacteria; phylum Pseudomonadota; class Alphaproteobacteria; order Caulobacterales; family Caulobacteraceae; genus Phenylobacterium. The sequence goes on from NZ_JBALUY010000036.1 coordinate 6,402, forward strand.
AATGCGGCTCAGATCGAGATCGTGCGCGGTCCGCCGACGCCGATCTACGGCGCGGGCAAGGTGGGCGGCATGCTCAACTTCGTGCCCAAGTCGGGCCGGATGGAAGGCGAGTACATCTCCGAGGTCTCCGGCGAGGCCGACGTCACCGTCGGCTCCTACGCCCGCAAGGAAATCTCCGGCCAGATCGCCATTCCGCTGAACTTCGGGACGACGGAGGGCGGGCTCAGCCTCTATGCCCAGGCGGAGAACTCCGACAGCTTCTATCGGGGCGTCTCGCCGCGTCGGGAGATCATCCAGGCCTCGGTGGATTTCGAGCTGGGCGGCGGCTGGCGCACGGCCTTCGGCGGCATGGCCTTCCACTCCGATGGCGATGTGCAGACGCCCGGCTGGAACCGGCTCACCCAGGACCTGATCGACAATCAGACCTATATCACCGGCCGGGATACGAGCCTCAGCGACGCCAATGGCGACGGCAAGCTGACGCCCAACGAGATCGGCTTCTATCCCTACGCCTCGGCGATGTACCTGGCCTATTACGGCTTCCCGGAGAGCGACGCCAAGCACACCCTGGACACCGGAGTCGGCACGACCAAGCTCGATCCGCGGACGGTGTATATCAGCGACGCCGACTTCTCGAACACCTGGACCCGCACGGGCTATGTCGACCTGATCAAGGACTTCGACAACGGCTCGGCCCTCAAGTTCCAGCTCTTCTACGACGAGCTTAAGAACAAGCGCTTCGTGTCCTACGGCTATCCGGCCCTGTTCGACTCCCAGGTCGGCGAAGCCCGGGTGACCTACGATTTCGACTACGATGTGGGCATGGTGACGTCGAAATCCTTCGTCGGCGCCTCGTACCGGGCGTTCGATGGCCGGCGGCGGGAGAGCTTCAACTCCGGCCTGATCGCCCTGGACCGGCGCGACATCGCCTTTGGCGCCACGCCCACCGACATCATCGACGACCCCTTCTCGCCGGAGACCTATGGCCTCCAGTGGGAGAATGACAACAGCACCACCTGGAGCCAGGCGGGCGTTTTCGTCACCTCCGATATCTTCATCGGCGAGCGGCTCAACCTGATGCTGGGCGGCCGCTACGACAACTACGAGGTGGAGTCCGAGGATACCGGCCTGGTCAGCTACCAGCCGGCCGGCAAGTTCGAAGACAGCCAAGGCAAGGGGACCTACACCGTTTCGGCCACCTACCAGTTCGACTTCGGCCTGATGCCCTACATTACCTACGCCGAGTCATCGGCCCTGGAGATGAGCCAGGCCGGTGACATCTCGCCGTCCCTGGTGGAGAGCGACGCGTGGCTGTCGGACTCCGATCTCGCCGAGGCCGGGGTGAAGTTCCAGCTGCTGCAGGGCACCCTGGTGGGGTCGATCGCAGGTTATCGCCAGAACCGCACCCAGTTGACTGGCGGCCCCAACCCGACCGTCCGGGGCAGCCGTTCCAAGGGCGTGGAGGTCGAGGTGCGCTACCTGGCCACTGAGAACCTCTCCTTCACCTTCGCCGGCAACAACCAGCGAACGACGATCAAGGGGCCGGACGCCAGCTTCGCCTACATCCCCTACTATGTGACCGGCGTGGATCCGGTGGACGCCTTCGGCGGCACCTATGTTGTCTGGGCCTTCTCGGACCTGCCCGGCCGGGGCGGCGACTACGCCTACACCCTGATCCCCCGCACCGTGGCCAGCCTCTACGGCAGCTACACCAGCGACGAGTACGGCTGGGGCCAGGTGGGTGGCGTCTTCGGGGCCACCTATGTGAGCGAGACCTCGCAGACTGTGGAGAACCCGATCACCTACCCGGAATACACTACGGCCAACCTGTCGATGTTCTATCGTCGCGGCCCGTTCCAGGCCTCGGTGAATGTCGATAACGTCTTCGACGAGCTGTTCTTCACGCCGGCCGCCGACTCCTACGCCAATCTGGCCGCCCTTCCGGGCAAGGGGCGCGAGTGGCGGCTGACCCTGAAGCGCTCGTTCTGATCTTCGCGTCCGCCGGGGCCCCCGGGCCCCGGCGGATGACGCCCCAGGGCGTGACAGCTTCGAACGACGCCGGTTGAAGCGTCCGTCACGCCACAACATTTGAAGGTGGCCCCTCATGCACGGTCCTGGCGCTCCGCCCGGATCGGCCGGGGATCCAAAGTGGAGGCATGTTATGCCCCGATCCGAATGGCGACCCTGGGTTTTACTGGGCGTCTTCAGCCTGCTCCTGTTTCTGATCTCCGCGGCGACCTTCTCGTCGCTGGGGGTGGTGCTTCCGGCCATGGTCGCCGAACAGGAATGGAGCTGGGCGCAGGCCGGCCTGGGCTTCACCCTGCTGGGCGCCTGCTGCGGCGGCTCGGCCTGGTTCCCGCCCATGGTGATCCGGCGCTTCGGCGTCCGCGCCGCCCTGCTGCTGGGGACGGCGGTGATGGCCCTGGGCTTTGTCTGCCTCTACCTGACCCAGAGCGTGTGGGTCTACTTCCTGGGCACGGCGCTCTGCGGCGTGGCCTATCAGCTGATGGCTCTGATCCCCGGCACCCACGTCCTGGCCGCGGTTTTCCAGAAGCGAGCCATGGCCTTCGGCCTCTATTTCACCCTGGGTGGGCTGGGCGGCGTGGCCGGTCCGATGATGGCGCTCGGCGTGATGTCGGTGACCGGCGGCGAGTGGCGACCCTTCTGGGCGTTGCAGGCTGTGGCGGCCCTCGGCATCGGCGTGATCTGCGCCATGCTGATCCCCAACAGCGCCTGGCTTAAGGCGTCGTCCGAGAAGATCGACATCGCGGTGAAAGCCGACGCTGAGGCCGCCGCGGCCACGGCGTCGCCGGCGCCCCTGGCGGTCTACCGGACCGTACAGGACTGGACGCTTCGCCAAGCCATGGGCACGCCGCAGTTCTATATCCTGGCGTCGGCCTACTGCGTTCATCTGCTGAGCGGCGTGACGGTTTCGAGCCTCTCGGTGGCCCACCTCACTGAGCGTGGCGTGGCCGCGGGCGTGGCCGCAGGCATGCTCAGCGTCGAAGGCCTGATGGCCACGGCCGCCCGCCTCGGCGGCGGTTTCATCGGCGACCGCATCGACCCCAAGTGGCTGCTCATGTTCGCTGTAGGCTCGCTCGGCGTCGGCTCGCTCGCCCTCAGTGTCGCCGACAGCACCCTGCTGATGTTCGTCTACGCCATCGGCACCGGCGCAGGCTTTGGGCTGACGGCGCTCGCCGTGACCATCCTCCTGCTCAACTATTATGGCCGGAAGAACAATCTGGAGATCTTCTCCACGGTCTGCCTGGCCGGCGCTGTCTCGGCGCTTGGCCCGCTGATCGGCGGTTCGCTCCGCGATCTTCTCGGCAGCTTCTCGCCCACCTTCCAGCTGTTCGGCGTCGTCGCCGCCGTGGTCTTCGTGGCCTCCCTCTTCATGCGTCCGCCGCAGCTGAAGTCGGAAGCCGAGGCCCCGGCCGCGCCGCCAGCCGGCCTAGTCAATGATCCAGTCTGAGGCGTTTCCCATGTATCAAAAGCCTTCCTCAAGTAAGGAATTCGGCGTCTTCCTGCCGGTCGCCAACGGCGGCTGGATCATCTCGGAGACCTCGCCGCCCCTGGACGACCTCTGGACCCAGAACCGGGCCGCGGCCATCACCGCCGACGAGGTCGGCATGGACTTCGTCATGTCCATGGGCAAGTGGCGCGGATTCGGCGGCACGACCGACCACTGGGGCTCGTCCCTGGAGTCGGTGACCATGATGGCCGGCATCGCCGAGGCCACCAAGAATGTGAAGATCTGGGCCACGGTCCATCCGCTGCTGCAGAACCCGGCCGTGACGGCCAAGATGATGACCACGCTCGACCACATCAGCGGCGGCCGGGCGGGCCTCAACATCGTCGCCGGCGCCTATCGCGCCGAGTTCGACCAGATGGGCATGTGGGACGACAGCCTCGATCACGAGGCGCGCTACGCCCTGACCGAGGAGTGGACCGCCGTCATCAAGCGCCTCTGGAGCGAGGACAGCGTCAATCACGCGGGCAAGTTCTTCACCATGAAGGACGCCCAGTCCAACCCCAAGCCGCTGTCACGGCCGCGGCCGGACCTGATCTGCGCCGGCCAGTCCGACCGCGGATTCCAGTTCTCGGTGCGCGAGGCAGACATCTGCTTCATCGGCGGCCGCACGCCGGAAGAGCGCCGGGACAACAGCTTGCGCGCCAAGAAGGTCGCCGAGGAGCTCGGCAAGTCGATCAAGACCTACGCCATGTGCACCATCGTTCACGGGGAAACCGACGCGAAAGCCGAGGCCCTGGTCGAGCACTACAAGACCGGGACCGACATGGGCGCGATCCTGGAGATGCTGCGCAGCTGGGGTGTGCCCGCCGACAAGCTGGATGTGGTGGCCAAGCAGCAGGGCGCCTTCATGACCCACACGGCCGTGGGTTCGCCGGCCACCTGCGCCGAGCAGGTCCAGGAATATGTGGAGTTCGCCCAGCTCGACGGGCTGATGCTGATCTTCCCCGACTATGTGGAAGGCCTGAAGATGTTTGGCGCGGAAATCCTGCCGGGCCTGCGTTCGGCTTTCGCATGAGCGCGCAAGCCTCGCCCGCGCCGGCTTCTGATGGCCTGGCGGCCTGGATCACGCCGGCCCGCACGGCCCTGGTGATCATCGACATGCAGGTGGACTTCGCCGCGCCCGAGGGCCGTCTGGGCCAATGGGGCGTGGATCTGTCCACCGTGCCGCCGGCCCTTGCCAAGGCCGAGGCCCTGGCGGCGGCGGCCCGCAAGGTGGGGGCGCCGGTGGTCTTTGTCGGGCTCTTCACCCGGCCGGAGACCGACTCCTTCTCGTGGCGCGAGCGAATGCGCCGTCGGGGCGGCGACCCGGGCTCAGATTCCGGCCTCTGCCGGGCCGGCGAGGTGGGCTCGGACTGGTATGGCCCCAAGCCGCAGCCCGGCGAACGGGTGGTGGAGAAGGCCCGTTATTCCGGCTTCCACGACGCGCCGCTCGATGCGGTGCTGAAGGGCCTGGGCGTCGACACCCTGGTGGTGGCGGGCCTGACCACCGAATGCTGCGTGGACTGCACGGTCCGCGACGCCTTCCACCTGGACTATCACGTCTTCGTCGCGTCTGACGCCTGCGCCGCCTACGAGGCCGAGGTGCACGAGGCGTCGCTGAAGGCCCTGGAACTCAACTGCGCAATCCTGGTCGACACCGACCAGGTGATCACCGCCTGGGAGGAGGCCGCGTAATGGCCGATGGATTTCAACTGCCCGGCGCCCAGGCGCCCTACGCCGTCACCGACGCCGATCGCGCCGCCATCGCCGCGGCGATCAATGAGACCGAGATCGTCGAACTGGCCCTGGCGCTCGGCAATATCCCCAGCCCGGCCGGCCACGAGTTCGCCGCCGGCGAATTCGTCCACGACTGGATGAAGACGGAGGGCTTCGACCCCCGCCGGGTCGGCGCCACGCCGGAACGCAACAACATCATCGGGACCTATGGCGGATCCGGCGACGGCAAGAACCTGCTGTTCACCGCCCACCTGGACACCGAGGCCCCCACCTGGAACGCCGACCTCGACGCCTACAAGTACCGCGCCGAGACCCTGGACAATCCGGAGTGGGAGAAGTGCTGGCTGGAGGACGGGGTCCTCTATGGCTATCCCATCGCCAACGACCGGGGGCCGATGAGCTGCTTCCTGATCGCGGCCAAGGCCCTGAAGACCGCCGGCTACGACCTGGCCGGCAAGCTCTATCTGACCGCCTGCCCCGGCGAGATCGGCCCCGAGCCCATCGAGGAGCACAAGGGCGTCAACTATCTGGGCAAGGATATCGGCGCCCACTACCTGTTCCACCACGGCGGCGTCGCGCCGGACTACGCCATCGCCGCCGAGGGCTGCGACTTCGGCCTCACCTGGGTCGGCTGCGGCTATGCGGTGTTCCGCATCCGGCTGTGGGGGGAAGGCGTCTTCACCCCGCTGCTGGCCCAGCCGGAAAAGTCCGTCGACCACCCCAATCCGATCTATCGCCTGGGCGCGCTGACCGACGCCATCCACCAGTGGAGCCGCCAGTACGAGGCCGACAGCGCCTATGAAAGCGCCGGCGGCGTGGCCCTGCCCAAGGCCCAGATCGCCGCGGTGCGGGGCGGCATTCCCTACGCCTTCGGCGCCGGGACCGAGCTGGTGAACCTCTATCTGGAGGTGGGCCTGAACCCCCGCCAGAAGATCGCCGAGGTGCAGCATTCGCTCGAGCGCATGGCCCGCGCCGCAGGCCTGGGCGAGGTGGAGATCGAGCCCATGGTGGTCCGCCACGGCTTCGAGGCCGACGCGGGCGAGGTCGCCCCCCTGGTGGGCGCGGTGGACGCCGCCACCCGCCTGTCGCTGGGCCGTCCGGTCCAGCGGGCCGCGCCGGTCTATTCCAGCATGTGGCGCGACCAGAACGTCTTCAACATGCACCGCATCCCGGCCATCACCACCGGCTTCAAGCGCTGGCGGCCGAGCCCGAAGGACCTCACCGATAGCGCGCTGGTCTATGCGCTCACCGCGTTGGCCGTCTGCGGCCGGGCCGAGACCGGCGAGGCTGCGAGCCGCCGCGCGCCGGTCTATGGCGACAACCCGTTCGGGAACGACTGATGGGGGGGACGTCTGTGTACGGCGATCTGGAAGTCTCCCAGCCCCTGGACCCGAAGGTCTGGCGCAACACCATGGGCAGCTTCGCCAGCGGCGTGGTCATCGTCACCACGACGGACGAGGAGGGCCGCCCCGTGGGCACCACGGTCAGCGCCTTCTCCTCGGTGTCGCTGGATCCGCCGCTGCTGCTGGTCTGCCTGGACCACAAGAGCCGCACCCGGGCCGCCGTCCGCCGGTCAGGCCATTTCTGCATCAACATCCTGTCGGCCGAGCAGGGGGATCTGGCCCGCCTGTTCGCCGGCCCTGGCGCCACCGACCGCTTCGCCGAGGTGGAGATCACGCCGGGCACGCTGGGGGCGCCGCAGATCGCCGGCGCCCTGGCCAGCATCGACTGCCGGCTGCACTCGCTGCACGCGGCCGGCGACCACGACATCCTGATCGGCCGGGGCCTGAACATCGAGGCGACCCCTGGCGATCCCCTCATCTACTGCCAGGGCCGCTTCCTGGGCTCCGAGGACTAAGAAGGTCAAAGACCATGGGCTACGAAGTTCTGGACGTGAAGCCGATGACCCGCCGGATCGGCGCCGAGGTGTTCGGGCTCGATCTCGGCAAGCCGCTCAGCAACCGACAGACCGCCGAGCTGCGCGAGGCCCTGGCCAATCATCAGGTGCTGTTCTTCCGCGACCAGGAGATGGACCACGACGCCCACAAGGCGGTCGGCCGGCTGTTCGGCGAACTGGCCATCCACTCGGCCATCCCCGGCATCGAGGGCCATCCGGAGATCGTCGCCATCCATGCCGACGGCGACTCCAAGTTCGTGGCCGGCGAGAACTGGCACTCCGACCTGACCTGCGATCCCGCGCCGCCCCTGGGCTCGATCCTCTACATGCCAGTCGTGCCAGAGAGCGGCGGCGATACCGTCTTCGCCTCGATGTACGCGGCCTACGACACCCTGTCGGACCGCATGAAGGCCTATCTGGAGGGGCTGCGGGCCGTCCACGACGCCAACCCGGTCTATCAGAAGCTCTTCCCGGACCTGGACCGGAAGTACAACCGCTCGGTCCATCCGGTGGTCCGCACCCATCCGGTGACGGGCAAGAAGCTGATCTTCGTCAACCCGTCCTACACCACCCACATCGAGGGCATGCCCGAGGACGAGAGCGCGGCCATCCTGAACTTCCTCTACGTCCACTGCATGAACCCCAACTACCAGGTCCGCTTCCGCTGGCGCGCCAACTCGGTCGCCTTCTGGGACAACCGCTGCACCTGGCACCAGGCCATCTGGGACTACTTCCCGGATACGCGGTCAGGGTTCCGGGTGACGGTGGCGGGGGATAAGCCGTTTTGAGGGGCTTCGACTAGAGCTTGTCTGCCTTCTTGCGTAGTATCTCAATATCGCTCAGTAGTTGCCCATTGCGGGCTTGCGCATCGTCTTCGAGCCTGTAGAGGAAGTCGGCGTTTTTAGCGTAAATTTGACGACGCGCATTCTCGATCATCGCAAAATTGAAGTCGGCGATCTGGCTGTCAGTAGCGTAGACTACTCTGTCAGTCCCTTCGAAGGTCCCGACTAGCGCCATGCTGGGCGCAAGGGGAAAGAGGACCATGGTGCCGCGACGGCCAAAGCCCGGAGGAGGACGTTTGTGGCCGAGTGCTGGAGGATCGGACCACATTAGGTAAACAGGCTGGTCACTAGTTATGAAGCCGGCTGTCCCATGCGGTGCGCGCAGCACCGTCCAGGCGCGCTCAAAAAATAGCGGCAGAACCTCTTCGAAGATATCCATCTCTGTGATCAAGTGGTCTGCGGGCGAGATGATGATGTCGTACCCTTGCTCCACAAAAGCGCGCATCTTCTTGAAATCAGTGTCTGCACTGGGATTGACGAAGCCCGACGCCTTGGCCTCCCTCATCTGACGTTCCCAAATCTCAGGCGACGAGATTGCTAAATCGATCGCCCTCTTCATGATCCGTTTGCGGAACCGGTCTGCGTTGGCGCGTACTCGAGGGTTCTTCACGGCGATCAAAGCGATCAGGTTGAGAATGTAATGGCGGTCGCTCCCGTCTTCGAATGTCCCTGTGGCGACGCATCGTTCTAGGGCGCAGCTGACATCGCTTTCGAAGACGGAGAAGGCCTTTTCCAGCGCATCGGCCTCGACATCAGTGTCGGCTAGGGAGTGAAAGTCGCGCTCCTGGGCCACGTTCCTGGTGCTGGAGGGAAAGGCAGCCAAACGCCGCAAGTCTACAACGTATACCTGCGGGCTATCCCGGTCGTCAGCGAACCCTTTGAGGTAACAGCGGGGAACGTAGCGATGACGTCTGGCAATCATAGACTGGAATATGGGCCATTTGAATCTGAACTCGAAGCCGTGAAGCAGCTATGAGAGCGTTTTGTCTTCCTTGAACCACGGCTCAGGAATATTGATGCACCTATCCCTACGTCGCGCGCTGGAGCGGCTTCATATGCTGACCGATCTTCTGGCGCGCTATGACGCCGAGATGCGGCGGGACCCGCCGTTGACTCAAGGGCTGGAAGCGACCCGGGTTGGCGGCCTGGTGCGGCTCAGCGAGCCCTACAACTGCATCGTCTATTCGGACCTTTCGGAGGCCGATGCGGAGGCTCAGGTGGGCGCCGAGGTCGCTCATATGCGCGCGACCGGTGGGGTGCTGGAGTGGAAGGTTCACGGGCATGACCGGCCAGGGGACCTGCCGCGCATTCTGGAGCGCCACGGCTTTGTCTCCGAGCCTGAGGAGACCCTGCTGGTTCGCGCGCTGGATGAGAGCCTGCTTGGGCGCGCGGACCCGGGCCTGTCGATCCGGACGGTGACGACGGCTGGGGATGTGGACGATTTCCTGAGGGCCGTCGAGGCGGCTTTCGGCCACCCGTTCGGCCACGATGCGGCGCTGCTGCTGGCTGACATTGGCGCAGGGGTGGCCTCAGCGCATGTGGCCTATGTGGACGGCGTTCCTGTGGCGGCGGGCCGGCTGGAGATGCCGCCGGGCCGCAGCTTCGCCGGCCTCTATACGGGCGGGGTGGCGCCGGCCTATCGCGGGCGCGGCCTCTATGGCGCCCTGGTGCAAAGCCGGGCGCGGGAGGCGGCCGCCCGGGGCTACGGCTATGTGATCACCGAGGCGCTGGAGACCAGCCGGCCGATCCTGGAAAGGCTCGGCTTCGCGCCGCTGACCACGGTCCAGGGCTGGGTGCTTGAGGCGCCGGCGAGCGAAGGCTGAGGAGGTTCGAACCCCCCGCCGCAGCCGGCGGCGGCCGCGGCGGGGAGGGGCTGACGGTCAAGGGGATGGCCCGTCAGGTCTTGGGGAAGCCGATGCTGGTGGAGAGGCCGGCCCAGTCGCCGATCTCGGTGGTCATCTGGCCCATCTTGCGCATGGCGTAGTGCAGGGCGTCTTCGCCCAGCAGCAGGTGCAGGGGCGCGTCATCTGCGCCTGCGATCTTCAGGATGGCGGCCGCGGCCCTCGTCGGGTCGCCGCTTTCCTGGCCGGCGTATTGCGCCAGCAGCTTCGGCGCCATGTGGGCGGTGTCGGCATAGTCGTCGATGACGTCGCTGGCGCGGGTCAGCGAGCGGCCGGCATAGTCGGTGCGCAGGCCGCCGGGCGCCACATTGGTGACCTTGATGCCTAAGGGCGCCACCTCCTGGGCCAGGGCCTCGCCCAGGCCTTCCAGGGCGAACTTGCTGGCGCAGTAGATCCCCGTCCCCGACCAGGCGGCCAGGCCGCTGACCGAGGTGATGTTGATCACATGGCCTGAGCGGCGGGCGCGCATGCCGGGCAGGGCTGAGCGCAGCACGGCCAGGGGGCCGAAGACATTGGCCTCGAACTGGGCGCGGGCCTCATGGAGGCTCGTTTCCTCCACGGCGCCGGTCAGGCCGTAGCCGGCGTTGTTGACCAGGATGTCGATGCCGCCGGCCAGCGCCTCAGCGCCTGCGATGGCCGCAGCCACGGCGGCCTCATCGGTGACGTCGGCGACGTAGCCGTGGGCCTTGGGGCCGAGGCCTGCGAAGGCGTCGCGGTCGGGGCCTTTGCGGACGGTGCCGGCCACGATGTCGCCGGCCTCCAGCGCGGCGAGGGCGAGCGCGCGGCCGAGGCCGCCGCTGACGCCGGTGATGAACCAGGTGCGCGTCATGTCAGTAGGGCGCGTCGCCCTTGGCCCACAGGCGGTGCATGGTCCGGAAGTACTTGGTGTCGTCGTAGAGGGTGCCGGTGTGCAGGGTGCAGCGGTTGTCCCACATCAGGATGTCGCCCACCTGCCACTTGTGGCGGAAGACGAAGGGCTCGCTGGTCATGAATTCCACCAACTCGTCCACCAGCTCCAGACCCTTGGGGTTCTCCATCCCCACCACCTCGGTCACCGTGCCGGTGGACGGCCAGAGCGCCTTGCGGCCATCGGCCGGGTGGGTGCGGATCAGGGGATGCTCCACGTCGGGGTTGTCGCGCTTGAGCTCTTCCGACAGCTCCTGGCGGCCGAACTCCCGGGTGGCCATGAAGTGCTGGTAGGAGTGGTGCAGGCGAAGGCCGTCGAGCTCCTTCTGGCGTTCCGGCGAAAGCGCATTCCAGGCCGCGCAGCCATCGGCCAGCAGGGTGTCGGAGCCCTCGTCGGGCACCTCGACGGCATAGAGCATGGTGCACATGACCGGCTGGGCCTTGTAGGAATAGTCGGTGTGCCAGCCGACGCCGTCATTGTGCGCGCCGATGGGTTTGCCATCCACCTCGCGGTTGGACAGGACGAACACCTTGGGGTGGCCGGGCAGGGTGAACTGCTTCTGGGTGTGGTCTTCGGGCTCGCCGAACAGGGCCACGAAATCCACCAGCTGGGCGGGCGTCATGTCCTGGCCGCGCAGCAGGATGGCGCCGTGCCGGTGGAAGGTGTCGACGACGCCGGCCAGGGTGTCGGCGTCGGCCCTGGCGAGGTCCACATCGAGGATCTCGGCGCCGAAGCCGGGCTTCAGCTCGCGGGTCTTGAGTTGGACGGCGGTGGTCATCGGCGCTGGCTCCGGCTGTGTGGGAACGACCTTAGCCGGGCAGGGGCGCGGCGGTCTTGTCCATCCGCGCACATTTGCTTGCCAGCGCCCGAGCAGGGGGTCGGGCGGCTGATCAGCCCCTGATCACCGCCGCCTGCAAAGGAGGCGATCAGGCGCTTTGGCTGTGCGCCGGCCAAGTTCTCGTGCGCGCTGGTGCAAGACCGGCCCCACGCTGGCGCCTACCGTCAAGGCCTCGACCGAACCGGAAGCCGAGGGTCCTAAAGCATGCGCGCGCACCTCTTGAACGACGCCTTCTTCGATGGGCTGACCACCTCCATGGAGGGGTTTGAGACCGCCGAGACCCTGCCGCCGGCCTGCTACGTCGACGCCGGCTTCTACGAGTTCGAGAAGGAGGCGGTGTTCAATCACGAATGGCTCTGCGTGGGCCGCGAGTCGTGGGTGAAGGAGGCCGGCGACTACTTCACCACCTCGATCATCGGCGAGCCCGTGGTGGTCGCCCGCACCCGCCAGGACGAGCTGGTGGCCATGAGTTCGGTCTGCCAGCACCGGGCCATGCTGGTGGCCGAGGGCCACGGCAACACCCGCGGCTTCGTCTGCCCCTACCACCACTGGACCTATGGCCTGGACGGCAAGCTGGTGAATGCGCCGGCCATGGAGCAGACCTGCGGCTTCGACAAGACCAAGATCGCCCTGCCCAGGTTCAAGGTCGAGGTGTGGCTGGGCTTCGTCTTCATCAATTTCGATCTGGACGCCGCCCCGCTGGCGCCGCGCCTGACCGAGATCGAGGCCGCGCTGGCCGGCTACGACCTGGCCAACGCCGAGGGGCCGCGCCCTGACCCGCCGGCCAAGTTCCCCTGGAACTGGAAGGTGATGTTCGAGAACAACAATGACGGCTACCACGCCAGCCGCCTGCACCAGGGGCCGCTGCACGACTTCGTCCCCAGCGCCCAGTCGGTCTTCCCCGATCCGCCGGAGGGCGCAGCCGGCTACCTGCGCTTCAACGGCACCCTGCACCCCGACGCCAGCTTCAACGTGACGCAAAAGGCCCTGCTGCCGGTCTTCCCCAAGCTGACGGATGTGGACCGCAACCGGATGACCTTCGCCAACATCCCGCCGACCCTGTCCCTGGTGGTGACCAGCGACATGGTGATCTATCTGATCGTCCGGGCCGATGGGGCCGAGACCCACGAGATGGACACCGGCCTGTTGTTTGCGCCCGGCGCCATGGAGGACCCGGCGTTCGAGCACAAGCTGGCCATGAACATGGCTGCGGCCGGCGCCATCATCTCCCAGGATCTGCATGTGGACGGCCTGGTGCAGGCGGGATTGCGCTCGCGCTTCGCCATCCGCGGTCGCTATTCCTGGCAGGAGGGCGCGCAGATCGCCTTCAACCGGTGGCTGACGCCGCGCTATCAGCAGACCTGGAAGGCGATGGCCGCCGACGCCGGCGCGCCGGCCGCAGCCCCCGTCGGGGTCCCGGCATGAGCGGGCCGGCCGAACGCCTGCCGGTGGTCTTCTTCGGCCACGGCAGTCCGATGATCGCCATCGAGACCAACGACACCACCGCAGCCTGGGGCGCCATCGGGGAGTCCATCGGCAAGCCCAGGGCCATCCTCTGCGTCTCGGCCCACTGGCTGACCCGCGGGGTGGGCGTCACCGCCATGGCCCAGCCGCGGACCATCCACGACTTCGGCGCGTCCTTCCCGCAGGCCCTGTTCAACGTCCAGTACCCCGCGCCTGGCGATCCGGCCCTGGCGCGCCGCGTGGCCGAGCTGCTGGCGCCTCTGCCCGTGGCGCAGGACGAGGCCTGGGGCCTGGACCACGGGACCTGGTCGGTGCTGTGCAAGGCCTATCCCAAGGCCGACGTGCCGGTGGTCCAGCTGTCCATGGACGCCAGCAAGCCGCCGGCCTGGCACTACGAGATGGGCCGCAAGATCGCCCCCTTGCGCGACGAGGGCGTGCTGATCGTCGCCACGGGCAACATCGTCCACAATCTGCCGGCCATGGACTGGGGCGCCCGCCATCGCCCGGCCTTCGACTGGGCCGCGGCCTTCAACGATCACATCAAGGCGGCCATCGCCAATGACGAGCCGCAGGCCGCGGTGGCCTATGAGGCCTTCGGCGAGGCGGCCAGCCGCTCGGTGCCGACGCCGGATCATTACTGGCCGCTGCTCTATGCGCTCGGCGCCCGGCTGCCCGGCGACCGCGCCGTCTTCGGCCCCGACCACATCGAGCACGGCTCGCTCAGCATGACCACGGTGATGCTCGACAGCCGCCCGGCCGCCCAGGCCGCCTGATTTCCAGCTTTCCCAAGGACGTCCCCATGGCCTTCATCTGCGAGCCGACCGAGACCCGGGCCGACACCCTGCCGGGCGCCCTGCACACCCTGAACGCCACGTCCAAGACCGTGCACTGGGGCTATTTCGATCCCGCCCGCGGCCCGGCCCTGAAGATCAAGAGCGGCGACCTGGTGCAGGCCGAGGCCATCACCCACCATGCCGGCGATGATCCCGAGCTGATGATGGACGAGGCGGTCACCGCCATCTTCCGCGAAATCCCCGAGGCCGACCGCAATCCCGGCGTCCACATCATGACCGGCCCCATCCATGTGGAGGGCGCCGAGCCTGGCGACATGCTGGAGGTGCGCTATCTGCGCATGGTCCCGCGCTGCAACTACGGCTCCAATCTCGCCGCCAACTGGGGCCACCTCTATGACGAGTTCGACCAGAAGGAGCGGGTGACCATCTATGAGCTGGACGCCAACGCCCAGACCGCCAGCGCCCTCTACGCCTATGACTTTCCCGGTAAGTATCTGACGCCGGGGACCATCACCAACTGCCCGGTCTGCGACCGCCAGGGCGCGCTGCCCGGGGTGCGGGTGCCGGTGCGGCCGCACCTGGGCACGGCCGGCGTCGCGCCGAACGTCAACGGCCGGGTCAGCACCATTCCGCCGGGCCTACACGGGGGCAATATCGACAACTGGCGCATCGGCGCGGGCGCGACCATGTACTATCCGGTGCAGGTGGACGGCGCCCTGTTCTCCATCGGCGATCCCCATGTCAGCCAGGGCGACGGCGAGATCAGCGGCACGGCCATCGAGGCCTCGCTGAACGTGCTGATGCAGATCGTCCTGCGCAAGGACTTCACCTTCCCGTCGCCCCTGCTCGAGACGCCGAACTGGTGGATTGTCCATGGGTTCGACCCCGATCTTAACCGGGCGATGAAGAACGCCTCCCTCGACATGCTGGGCCTGCTCACCGAGCAGCAGGGCCTGTCGCGCAACGACGCCTATTCCCTGATGAGCGTGGCCGCCGACTTCTCCATCACCCAGGTGGTGGACGGCACCCAGGGCATCCATGTGCGCATCCCCCGCGGCATCTTCCCGGCCAAGGGTTCGATGAAGGATCCTAGCTAGGGCGGGACCTTGAAGGCCTGGCAGTTCACCACCGACACCTATCTGAAGCCGGAGCGCCGGGACGCCTGGCGCGAGGCCATGGAGCGGCTGCGCCTGCCGGTGGGTGACCTGCCGACGGAGGGCGCCTTCCACGCCCAGGTCTCCAGCCTGACCTCGCCCATGGGGGTGGAGTTTTCGGTGGTGGCCTCCACGCCGCAGGAGATTTCCGGCCGCAATCCCCACCAGCCCGCCGCCATCTGGATGGCGGTCCTGCTGGAGGGGGAGGCGACCCTGCTGGATGGCGCGCGCGAGATTCCCATGGCGGCCGGCGACATCGTCTATGGCCCGACCGGCCACGCCGCCGGCCTGCGCCTGGAAAGCCGGTTTCGCCTGCTGTTCATCACCGCGCCGCGGGTGGCCCTGGACCACCGGCTGCTGGCCCCCTCGGCCCTGCGGCTTGGGCATCTGGCGGCAGGGCAGGGGATTAATCACGTCTTTTCAGGCCTGTTACGGGCGACAGCTGAATCTCTGGATGAGCTAACCTCGGACCAGCTACGTCCCGTCGAACTGGCGCTCACCGAATTCCTGGTGGCCTGCCTGGCCCAGGATGGCGGAGCGGCCGCGCGGGGCGGGGCGGAGGGCGCGCGGGCGGTGCAGATGCACCGAGTCCGCCAGACCATCGAGGTCCTGCTGGCCGAACCCGAACTCACCCTGCGCCGGGTGGCCGACGAGGACGGGGTCTCGCCCCGCTATCTGCAGAAGCTGTTCGCCGGCCAGAGGCAGAGCTTTACCGGCTATGTGCGCGGCCGGCGGCTGGAGCGCTGCCGGGCCGACCTCGCCAGTCCCGCCTGCGCCCAGCTCTCGATCTCGGAAATCTGCTTCCGCTGGGGGTTCAACGGCTCGGCCCATTTCAGCCGGGCCTTCCGCAGCGCTTATGGGCAGTCCCCCCGGGAGTACCGCCGCGCCGCTATCGGTGAGGCCGCCGCAGACCTGAGCGCCTAGGCGCTCGCCAGCAGCGCCTCGACCTCGGCGGCCAGGGGCATGGAGGCCGCCGCGCCGGCCCGGGTGACCGACAACGCCGCCGCAGCGTTGGCGAAGGCCATGGCGGCCGGCAGCGTCATACCCCGGTCCAGGCCAGCGGCGAGGGCGCCGCAGAAGCAGTCGCCGGCGCCGGTGGTGTCCACCGCCTGCTGGCGCAGGCCCGCGACGCGGAACACCTCATCCCCACGCACCGCCACTGCGCCCGCAGCCCCCAGGGTGGCGAGGACGGCCTGGCCGGGCCTGGCGAGGGACCGCGCCGCGGCGATGGCGGCCTCAGGATCGGCAGGTTCGGCGTCCAGACCCGCAAAGCTCGCCAGCTCCGTCTCATTGAGGATGAGGATGTCGGCCAGGGCGAGCAGCGGCGCGCCGTCTGACAGGGCCGGGGCGGTGTTGAGGATCTTGAGCGCGCCGGCCGCCTCGGGGCGGGTGAAGATCGTCTCGATGGCCGCCAGGGTCGCCTCGAACTGGGTGAGGATCACGCCGGCCCCGCCGAGGTCAGCAGCGCTCGCCGCCTCTGCGCCATAGAGGGCGTTGGCGCCCGCGGCCACGACGATCATGTTCCGCGCGGCGTCATCGACCGTGATGAAGGCCTGCCCGGTCGAGGCGTCCGCCTCACGCCGTACGCCGGCCACATCCACGCCGGCGCCGCCAAGGAAGTTCAGCATGACGCCGCCGGCCCCGTCCTGACCCACGGCGCCCAGCAGGCGGACCTTCGCCCCCAGCCGAGCGGCGGCCACGGCCTGGTTGGCGCCCTTGCCGCCAGGAAACTGGGCGAGACTTCGGCTGGCGACGGTCTCGCCGGGACGGGGCAGTTCGGCGACCTGCGCCACATGGTCCAGATTGACGCCGCCCAGGACGCAGACGCTCATGGGACGACTCCTCGCCAGTGCTCCAGGCGTCAGGACCTAGGACATTTGGCCTGAAATGTCAGTGGCGGAGGCGGTGCTCATATCGCCTTGGCGTGGCGCTGGGCGTCTGGCGCCAGATAGGCGTCGAACAGGGCGCAGATCGAGCGCACCAGCATTCGGCCCCGGGCCGTCACGCTGAGCGTGCGCCCGTCCCAGGTCGCCAGGCCGTCCTGCCGGAAGTCATGCAGTCGGGCGATGGCGTCCTCTAGCTCAGCCAGCTCGCGGCCATGCCGTTCGCAGGCGGCGGCCAGATCGACGGAGAAGTCGCACATCAGCCGCTCGATGATGTCGGCGCGGAAGCGGTCCTCGTCGGTCACCGCCACGCCGCGGGCGATGGGCAGGCGACCCTCGCCGACGGCCTGACGCCAGCCGAGCTCGGCGGTGACGTTCTGCACATAGCCGCCCGGCGTCGTGCCGATCGCCGAGGCGCCCAGGCCCAGCAGCGTGCCGGCCAAGTTGGTGGTGTAGCCCTGGAAGTTGCGGTGGAGGCTACCGTGCATCACCGCCTTGGCCAGGGTGTCCTCGGGCAGGGCGAAGTGGTCGAGGCCGATCTGAACATAGCCCTCGGCCTTCAGGCGCTCGGCGGCGGCCTGGCTCTGTTCCAGGCGCTCGGCGGGACCAGGCAGGGCGGCCTCGTCGATCAGTTGCTGGTGGGCCTTCATCCAGGGCACATGGGCGTAGCCGAACAGGGCCAGCCGCTCGGGCCGCAGGGTCAGCACCGCGTCCAGGGTGGCCAGCGTGTTGCGGGTGGTCTGGTGGGGCAGGCCATACATGAGGTCGAGGTTGATGGAGCCGACGCCGGCGGCCCGCAGGGCTTCGACGCAGTCGGCGATTTCCTCGAATTGCTCCTGCCGGTTGACCGCCTGCTGGACCTCGGGCGCCAGGTTCTGGACGCCGAGGCTCGCTCGCGACAGGCCATGGCGGGCGGCGGCGGCGATCCAGTCGCCCGACAGGACGGCGGGATCCAGCTCGGCGGCGATCTCGGCGTCAGGGGTGACCGCAAACGTCTGGCGCAGTCCGGCGAAGATGATGTGCAGCTCTTCGACGCTCAGCATGTTGGGCGAGCCGCCGCCCAGATGGATGTCCCGCACCTCCAGCCGCGCCGGCAGGGCCTGCGCCAGGGTGGCGAGCTCGCGCATCAGCAGGGTGACATAGTCGCGGATGGGCTCGCGTCTGGTCACCGCCCGGGTATTGCAGCCGCAGTACCAGCAGAGCCGCGTGCAGAACGGGATGTGCATGTAGACCGAGACCGGATCGCCCGGCGGCAGGGCGGCCAGCCAGCCGCGATAGGTCGCCTCATCCACGTCGGGCGTGAACTGCACGGCGGTGGGATAGCTGGTGTAGCGGGGCGCGCGACCGTCGTACTTGGCGATCAGGTGTGCGTCGGCGAGGGCGTGGGGATTGTAGAGCACGGTCATGGGGATGAGCCTGCTGAAGCGGCGCCGGCTCCGCCCTGACCGATGTCAAAGGCCGTGCTGGCGAAAAAGGAAAAGAGGAGCCCACCCTCGAAAAAGGGCAGGCTCCAGGCGACAGACGGTGGAAGAAGATCGCCGGCGCGGCTCTGCGGGTCCCGATGGCGTACGGGGGCAGGGGGATAGCCGCGCCGGCGGGCGCTGAAGCCGGAGGCCGGGGCCGAGGCGATGGTCGTCCGGTCCACAGGCTCCTATCCCGACGAACCGTTCGGCGGCCTGGGCTGGGCCGCGAAACGGAGGTCTATTCGGCGAGACGTTCCAGCGCATCCCAACGCTTCACGCGGAAGCGACGGCAGCCGTCGAACTCGACCACCGATGCGCCCTGGAGCTGGGTCAGCATCCGCGAGACGGTTTCGATGGTCAGTCCGAGATAATCAGCCATGTCCTGGCGGCCCATGGGCAGGGAGATCGGCTCGCCACCCTCGCGTTCGGCCAGATCCATGAGGAAGGAGGCGACCTTTTCACAGGCGGTCTTGCGCCCAAGCACCAGCAGATGCTCCTGGGCGCGCTCTAGCTCGCGGCGGGTCGCCTCCCAGATGGCGCGGTCCACGGCCTCGTCGCCGGCGAAGGTCTTCAGCGCACTGCGCTTGACCACCAGCAGGAGGCTGTCGCTGAGCGCCTCGGCGGAAAATCGGTGAATGTCGCCGGTCTCCAGCCCCACCAGGTCGCCCGGGTAGTAGAAACTGCCCACCTGCCGTCGGCCATCGCTCAGGAGGCGCGTGGTGCGCACCGCGCCGGAGACGACGAGGTAGGTCAGGTCGGCCTCCTCATCCTGGCAGAAGATCTCTTCGTCCTTGGCGAAGTTCATTCTCAGGCCCAGCCGCTCCATCACTTCAGACAGAGCGGTGACGCCGACGTGGGCGGACGGTGCGTAGGCGAGGGTCATGGCGGGGTTCCTTGAGCCGTTGACCGAATAGTCGCGCCACGGCCGCCGCCTCGAAATTCGGGGGCTTCACCTAAGTAGCCCTACGGAGGCTCGGCTTGACCTTGGTCAACGCCCAAGGCTGCGCCAGAGCCGAAGGTGGACCCAGGGAGACGCCCCATGACCGCCAAAGCCAAGACGCCGCGCCGCATCCTTCTGGTCAACGGCCATCCCGACCCCCGGCCGGACCGTCTCTGTTCGGCCCTGGCCACCGCCTATGGCGAGGGGGCGAGCTCTGCCGGCCACACCGTCCGGCGGGTGGATGTCGGCGCGCTGGATTTGCCGCCGATCAGCTCTCAGGCCGACTTCATGGCCGAGGCGAGCCCCGTCGTCGCCGAACTGCAGCAGGCCCTGCGCGCCGCCGACCATCTCGTGCTGATCTACCCGCTTTGGCTCGGCGCCCCGCCCGCGGTGTTCAAGGCGTTCCTGGAGCAGGTGTTCCGCTATGGCGTCGCGCTGTCCGCGCCGGGGGGCGAGAAGGGCCTGAAAGGATTGCTGGCTGGCCGATCCGCGCGAGTGATCGTCACCATGGGCATGCCGGCCGTCATCTTCCGACTGCTCTTCTTCGCTCACGGACTGAAGTGCGTCAGCCGCGGCGTGCTGTGGGTATCGGGCTTCCGCCCGATCCGGGAGACGGCGTTGGGACCGGCCGAGGGCCGCGACCCCCGGCGACGGCTGCAGTGGCTTGCGCGAGCGCGCCGCCTCGGCGCGGCGGCGGCCTAGGGCGCCTGAAGGGCCAGGACGTCGTGGATTCGGGCCAGGAGAAGGTCGCCGAGCAGCGGCTTCTCCACCAGGATCGCCTTCAGGCGTTCGACGCGGGCATGCACGTCCGGCTTGGGGGGGCTGGTGATCAGGATCGCCGGCAGGGCCACGCCCCGCGCCCGCAGCGCCTCAAGGACATCCAGCCCGGTGCCGGTTTCCAGGCGATAGTCCAGCACCAGGCACGCGTCGCGCTCGGGCAGGGCCTGGGTCATGAGCTGCTCGCCGGTTTCGCAGGCCAACACCTGATAACCCTCGATCTCCAGCAGAAAGGTGAGCGCCTGGCGCAGGGCCGCATCGTCATCCAGCAGGACGACCATGGGGGTGGGGCGGGCGACGATGGGCATGGGGCGAGCAAACCAAGAAGGCGGAAAGCCGTTCCATCCGGGATCGCCGCCGACGGCGCCTTGATGCATCGCAAGGACGCCTCAGGGGCGGATCAGCAGCACCATGCGGATCAGCTCCGACAGTCCGCGCGCGCCGGTCTTGGACATGACATTGGCGCGGTAGACCTCGACCGTGCGCGGGCTGATCCCCAGCTCATGAGCGATCACCTTGTTCAGCTTGCCGTCCACGACGCCCTCAAGCACCTCTTGCTCGCGAGGGGAGAGGCTGTCGAGGATGCTCCGGACCCGCTCCCGCTCGGGATCCTGGCTTTCGCCGGCCCCGATGTCCTGCGCCGCGTGAATGGCCGAGAGGAGGCTTTCGTCGTCGAAGGGCTTTTCAAGGAAGTCGACGACCCCGGCCTTCATCGCTTCCACCGCCAGGGGAACGTCGCCGTGGCCGGTGATCATGATGACTGGATGGGGCGCGCCTCTGGCCTTCAGCCGCCGTACAAGTTCCAGGCCGGTCATCTCCGGCATGCGGATGTCGGTGACGATCACGCCGGGCGGGGCGCTATCGAGCGCCGCAAGAAACTGGGGCGCCGATTCATAGGTCAGGGGGCTGAGGCCGGCGGTGTCCAACAGGAAGGCCAGAGACTGACGCATGGCCTCGTCGTCATCGATCACATGCACCACGGACTCAGCCATCGCTCTCCAACTCCTCACGCCGCACCGCGCGAAGGGTGAACCGGAACACCGTGCCACCGCCAGGATTGGGCTCAGCCCAGATCCGCCCCCCATGCGCCTCCACGATCGTTCGCGAGATCGAGAGGCCCACACCCATACCTTGCGGCTTGGTGGTCACGAAAGGCTGGAAGAGCTGATCGGCCATCTCCTCGGCGATGCCAGGCCCCGTGTCGCTGACGATCACGGCCACCATTTCATCGTCGGTGGGCCGGGTGGCGACGGTGAGCTCCCGGCGCGGCGAGGCCTCCATGGCGTCGATGGCGTTGCGCATCAGGTTCAGGACCACCTGCTGGACCTGCACCTTGTCGGCGAGGACGAGCTCGAGGGTGTGGTCGATGTCGAAGCGCAGGCGCACGCCGCGCTCCTTGGCGCCGATCATGGCCAGGGCGCCGGCTTCCTCGAGTAGCTGGGGCAGGTTCTCGATCCGGCGATCAGCCTCGCCCTTGGAGACGAAGTCCCGCAGGCGCCGGATGATCTGGCCGGCGCGCAGCGCCTGGTCGGCGGCGTTGGAGAGCGCCCCCTTGATCTTGGCGCGGTCGGGCTCAGGGGCGTCCAGCAGGCGCTCGGAGCCCTTCACATAGTTGGCGATGGCCGAAAGCGGCTGGTTCAACTCATGGGCCAAGGCCGAGGCCATCTCCCCCAGGGCCGTGAGGCGCGAAACATGGACCAGCTCCGACTGCAGGTCCTGCACTCGACGCTCGGTGCTCTGGCGTTCGGTGAGGTCGCGGACGAAGCCGGTGAAGAAGCGACTGCCGCTGGCCTCCATCTCGCCGACCGCCAGTTCCATGGGAAAGGTCGAGCCATCCTTGCGTTCGCCCACCACGACCCGGCCGATGCCGATGATCCGCCGTTCGCCGGTCTGCATATAGCGGGCGAGATAGGAGTCGTGCTGCTCGCGATAGGGGCTGGGCATCAGGGCCGAGACGTTGCGCCCTATGGCCTCGTCCGCCCGCCATCCGAACAGCCGCTCTGCCGCGACGCTGAATGCGCGCATGACGCCCTGATGATCGATGACGATCATGGCGTCGGGCACCGTTTCCAGAATCGAGCGCAGCCGCGCCTCACTCTCAGCCAGATGCATGATCGCCGCCCCGCCCTGAGCGGTTCGTCGCTGATGGATGTGGCCGGCCCCACCGACGCACAGCCCGGCGATCAGATAGAGGGCGGTGTCGAGGAGGTTGCCGGGATCGGCGAACAGGCTGGTTCCACCCAGGCCCGCGACGACCGCCAGGCCGCCAAGGGTGGCCAGAATGGCGGCGCCGAACCCTCCTGCCAGCCCCCCGACCACGGCCGCAGGCAGGAAGATCAGGTAGATGGTCCTATCCTGCGTCAGCGGCTGGGCCAGCAGATAGGCGCCCGCACAGGCCGTCAGGGCGCTCGCCGTCCAGGCATAGGGCCGCCAGGCCGCTGTAACGTTCTCGCGTTCCTGGATGAACCAAGGCATGAGGAGATGCGGTAGAAGGGCGGCCCGGCCTTGGCAAGCCGCACGTCGCGCCGGACTCATTGGTCTGGGCTGCAGGGAAGGGGACTGTTCATGGTGCTGTCGGCCGTCCTGCAGTTCCTGATCGCAGCGACGCTCATCGAGCTGACGCCGGGACCGAACATGGGCTACCTGGCCCTGGTCTCGGCGCGTCGTGGTCTGGGGGCTGGCCTGCTGACGGTGGTCGGGGTGACGCTCGGTCTGGCCGCGCATCTGGTCGCCGCGGCCGTAGGCTTGTCGCAAATGGCCGCCGGCCAGCCGGTGTTTTACCAGGTCCTGAGATGGGGTGGGGTGGCCTATCTCCTCTGGCTGGCCTTCGACGCCTGGCGCAGCCGCGCGGCCCCGACTGAGCTTGACCAGGCCGGGGAGGGCGATTGGCGCGACGTCCGACGCGGCTTCGTGACCAACGTGCTCAATCCCAAGGCCCTGATCTTCTATCTGACGATTATCCCGAGCTTCGTCCCAGCCGACACGACCAATGGGCCGTGGGTCTTCCTAAGCCTCGGCGCCCTCCACCTGGCGGTGTCGGTGGCAGTCCACCTGGGCCTGGTGGCGCTAGGGGCGAGAGCCTATGGCTGGATCGCTCAGGCAGGCCGCGCGCGCAGGGTGCAGGGCGCCTTCGCCATCGGCCTTGTGGCGGTGGCGGCCTGGGTGGCCTGGAGCACGCGCGGCGGCTGAGGCGGCGTCAACCGTTGCGTCTGTTGGCCTTACGCACATTGGCCTTGCTCATGTTGGCCCAGGTGCTGACGCCGAGCAGGGTCGCGCCAAAGGCGCCGAAGGTCGCCAGAACCAGGGCCAGGTAGAGATCATGGACAGTCATGGGGTGCTCCTCTCGTCTTGTGACGGAGAAGATCAGCCCAGCTTGGCCGCCCGAAAATTCCGGTCCGGCGCCTAGGTAGGACTACGGAGGCGCGGCCAGGGTCGAAGGTCGGCTAGGATCGGGCGAGCGGGAGGTAACGCCATGCGCCATGTCCTGATGGTTCTGATCCTGGCGGTGACGCTGACAGCCTGCGCGACCGGCGAGGGCCCGCCGCCGGCGCCCCTCAGCCCTGCCGCCGAGCGCGGCCAGCAGTTCGTCTTGCGGGCCTGTGCAGGCTGTCATGCCGTGGCCGGGCGCGAGGCCAGCCCCAACGCTGTGGCCCCGGCCTTCGCCAGCATACGCATGCGGCACACCGAGATCGGCCTGGAACGGAGCCTGGCTCAGATCGCCCGGGAAGGTCACGGCGAGATGCCGCCCATCTACATGACCGACGCCGAGATGAACGACATTGTCGCCTATATCGAGTCCCTGGGACCGGTCGCCGCGACCCCGGGGCATGACGGCGATCTGCAATATACGTCCGTCGGCGGCGCGGCGCCGATCTAGACAATCCGGCGGGTCCATCGCCCATAGCGGCCGGCGATCGGCCCCCGCGGAACGGCCAAAGCGATCAGGGCCAGGCCGCAGACCAGACTGGCGACGGTCTGAGCATTGGAGCCTTCGAAGGTGAACGGTGTCACCAGCAGAGCCACCCCTAGCAGCGGCAACGCCAGGCGCGCGGTCCGCGTCACGTCGGCGGCCGCGATGGCTACCGTGGTCACCACCAGGGCGCCGATCAGGTGGTCGGCGTCGGCCATTGCGCCCTCTGCGCCCAGGGTCAGGCGCGTGAACATCAGCCAGACGCCAATCAGGGTCGCCAGGGCCAGGTTCCAGGGCAGGTTCACCCCCCCTTGGACCATGTCCTTGGCTATGGCGCCGAAAGGCCGGGCAAGTTCGTCGACGGCGGGCTCGTTCGGCCCCTCGTCGGTGTCGCCGCGGAGCAGGGTGCGCAGGATCGGATGGCCGGCCCGCTTGCGCCGCGCCAGGAACTGCAGGCTCGCGATCAGCTCGTCCATCGCATAGGGGACCTGTAGCAGCATGGCCGCCGCCCCTATCAGGCACAGGGTGCACCAGGTGCCAATGACGATCGGCTGGATGATGATGAAGCCGATGGAGACCACGCCGAGCGGCACGATCATCAGACCAAAGGCGATCACCAGCCAAGGCATGGTGCGCCAGCGGCGCCGCGAGCCGATGATCCCGGTGACGATCTCCAGCGCATAGACCAGGGCGCCGATGGCGGCGTCGGGGATCGGCCAGGCCTCGGACACCTCCGAGGTGATGATCTCTTCCGTGCCGTTCTTCGGATCAGGGCCGCCGGCGAAGAAGGGCTCCCATACCGAGTCGATATGGCCCAGCTGATAGGCGGCGAGCGACAGGGAGAAGAAGAGGCCAAACAGCGCCAGGGCGATGATCGGCAGCCTCTGGACCCAGTCCGAGGGATTGTAGCTCCAGCCCGGCGGCGTGGTCGGCCCATCGAGCTCGGCCACGGGTGAGACGCCGGGATCGGGGCGGAAGCCTAGCGCAAAACCCATGGCCAGGCCCCCGACCAGCAGGGCGTTCAGAAACGCGCCGGACGCAGGCGTCCAGAACAACATGGGCGCAAAGACGATCCATAGGCCGACGACGGCGGCGGCGAATCTCGCCAGCCAGAAGCGCGGGCTGAGCGATAGCCCGCCGAGCACCATCAAGGCCAAGCCGGACGCCAGCTGGCTGATGAGAAACCGGTCGTCGTCGAGGCCCAGAAGGGGGGAGACCGCCACCAGCCAGGCGCCCAGGCCCATATTCACCAGATGCGCCCAGCGATGGGCGCCATGGGCGGTCTGAACCTGGCTCTCGTAGCTCTGACGCACCTGTTCGGGATCGAGCCCTTCGGCTTCGGCGTCGTCAATCCAAGCCGGGATCGGCACGCCATTGGCCTCATGCCAGGCCTTCGGATCGTCCTTGAGCCCCTGGACCAGGGCCGGCATCACCTCGGCCAGCCTGTGACGGGGCGTCCAGCCCAGCCAGGACCTGGCCCGGCTGATGTCCAGGGCGTAGTGGTCGTCGGCCATCCGCACCATGAACGGGCGGATGAACGGCTTCTCCCCCTGGTCCAGGGCGTCGGGCACCACCGGCTCGAGCTTTTCCTGCGCCCAGGCGCCGGCGGCGGCGATCGGCTTGGGGGCCTGCAGGGTCGGCCAGTCCTCGCCATGAATGAGTTGGCCGACCTGATCCTGAATCTGCTGGTAGGAGAGGGCGTCCGGCTCGCCCACGAGGATGGCCGCGTCGGCCGGCAGCTCGCCCCGGCGATCCACCGTCCGGACGAAGGCCTCGACCATGTCGTCCTTGTGCAGCATCGACTGGCCCACATCGGTGTCGCCGGAATAGAGGTGGCTCTCGAAGTCCCGGGCATAGATGCGGGCGATCTGCTGCGACAGGGTCGGGACGGCGGCCGCCTCGTCATAGACCCCGGCCAGCCGCAGCAGCACATAGGGGATGTGACCGTGGGCCTCGGCTATGGCGGCTTCAGCCGCGGCCTTGGACTGGGGATAGATCCAGCGAGGGTCGAGGGGCTGGCTCTCGTCTAGTGTCTCGCCGGGACGAACCGGCGCGTGGACCAGCATGGTGCTGGCATAGACGAACTGCTCGACCTCGAACGCCTGCAGGGCGTTGAGGAAGAGCCGCGTCCCCTGGACATTCAGCTTCTCGTAGAGCGGATGATCTTCGCCGCTGAAATCGAAATAGGCCGCCAGGTGAATGACGCTGGAGAGCCGGCCGCCAAAGCGGTTTCGCACCTCGCCCAGAGCCTCTTCGATAGACTCCTTGTCCGTCAAATCGGCTTCGATGAGCGGAAAGGTGTCGCTGTCGCCTTTCAGATCCAGGCCAACGACCTGGTAGTCTGCGGCCAGTCCCTGGGCGAGGGCGGCGCCCAGATTCCCGGCGGC
>NZ_JBALUY010000037.1:0-32657 GCF_036963605.1 Phenylobacterium sp.
GCCACCGTTAATCTCGACCAGGCCATGGACGGCGCGCCCAGCGTGCTGGTCATGGGATCGGAGGGCGCGGGCCTGCGGCGGCTGGTGGCCGAGCATTGTGACGTGCTGGCCAAGATCCCCATGCCCGGCGGATTCGAAAGCCTGAACGTCTCGGCCGCCGCCGCCATCGCCCTCTATGAGGCCTCCCGGCCTCGCCCCTGAGGCGAAGCTTGTTCCCTCAGGCCGATTCCCGGCTTTGATTTCACTGTTACGTCGTGGTTTGGTTGTTAACCATCGAAGCGGCATTCGACATCAGACACGGGAAGGGGGACGTCCCATGGCGATCAGGACCTTCAGGCAGACGCTTGGCAAGCAGGGCCTCGGGCTCGTAGCGACGGCGGGACTGCTCGCCGTCGCCGGTTGCAGCGCCCCCTCCGGCCCCTCCGCCCAGAACAACGACTATTATGCTGAAGCTCCGCCGCCCCCGCCGCCGCTGATGGGCGCAGCGCCCGGCTCGGCGGACGATGGAACCGGCCTGATGGGCGGCCCGCCGCCGGCGCCAGGCGACGTCGCCCAGTCCCCGCTCGGGTCGGCGCAGGCTCGCAATGACGCCGTGGTGCGCTTCCGCCGCGCCGACGGCATGCTCGTCACCACCATGCGGCCTGTGGCCAATCCCGAGGACATGGACCCGGCCGAACGCCAGCGCGTCTATGGCGCCGCCAGCGCCGCCCGCGCTCAGGCTCAGGCTCAGGCCCGCACCCGGCCCTATAGCGCCGACGCCCGGGTCGCCCCTGTCCCTCGCGCGGCCCCAAGCCCCACGATCGCGCCGGCTACCCCCCAGGTCGCCCAGCGTGTGACGCCGACTCCCGCGCCTGCCTCCCCCGGCCCTATCGCCAAGGCCCCCCAACCCAAGCTCGCGCCGACTCCCGCTGCGCCTACCGCAAGCGCCCAGGCGCCGAGCGCGCCGGCCGACATCGAAGCCCCCGAAAAGAAGAGCGGAGGATTTTTCAGCTTCCTCGAGCGGTTCAAGTTCTGGGACCGCGAGATTACGCCGCCCGACGCCGGCGAGGCCGCCGAGCAGGCGGGTGAGGCCGCGCAGGAGGCTGGCGAACTGGCCGAACAGGCCGTCGAGGCGGCCCGCACGGCGGCCGATGACGCCGGAGCCGCCGCCGAACAGGACGGCCTTTCCACGCGCAATATCCTGCTGGCCCTGGCTGTTCTGGCTGCGGTTCTGATCCTGGCCGCCATCTCCCGCAACGCCACCTCGCGCAAGCAGGCCCAGCGTCGGCGGCGCTTCCAGACCTATGGCTATGGAACGAACGAAAGCCACAACGATCACGACGATGATCGCGGACCGGGTCTGGCCGCCCCCCTCGCCGCGGCCGCGGCCGGGGCTGTGGCGGCCACCGCCTACGCCCATCATCGCGAAAAGGCGGAGGATGAGGCCGAAGCCAAGGCTGAGTCCGAGGCTGAAGCCGAGACGCCTGAACGAGAGCCAGAACCCGCCTAGCGGACGCCGCGACCAGACGGAATCGTCTGGTCGTCGGCAGCGCCTAGCCCTGAGGCTTGGGCGCGTTTCGCACACAGACCCGGATTCCGCCTTTAGGGAATGCGCTCTCCGGAATCCCATAAAGATTCTATAGCAGACCGTAAGAATAGGCGTTGCGACGGCCCTGGGCCTGTCGCATTGAGGCGACCATGTTTGAGTCATTGCTCGCCGAATACGGCCCCGCCCTAACCGCCCTTTTCCAGGTCCTTTTGATCGACCTCGTCCTGGCCGGCGACAACGCCGTCGCCGTGGGCCTGGCCGCCGGCGCCCTGCCCGCGGCCCAGCGCAAGAAGGCCATCCTCTATGGCCTGATCGCGGCGGTGATCATGCGGATCGGCTTTGCGCTGATCACCACGCAACTGCTCGGCATCATCGGTCTGCTGTTCGCCGGCGGGCTGCTGCTGCTGTGGGTCTGCTGGAAGATGTGGAAGGAACTGCGCGAGCAGGCCGTCCATGACGAGGCCGACGCCGAAGCCGTGCTCGACGGCGATCCGGCCACCGAGCCGACCGCCCGCCCCGTCAAGAGCTTCCGCGCCGCCTTCGTCCAGATCCTGATCGCCGACCTGTCCATGTCGCTGGACAATGTGCTGGCCGTGGCCGGCGCCGCCCGCGAGCATCCTGGCATCCTGGTCTTCGGCCTGATCCTCTCCATCGCTCTCATGGGCGTGGCCGCCAGCTACATCGCCAGCCTGCTGCACAAGTACCGGTGGATCGGCTATATCGGCTTGGCCGTGGTGCTCTATGTCGCCCTGTCCATGGTCTGGGAAGGCCACCGCAACGCCGTGGTCAAGCTCGACAATGTGGACTCCTACAACGCCGTGATGCCGGGCTTCCTGGACATCTCGCCTGAGGAGGCGGCAGAACACCGCCTCCACTAGTCGGGTAGCCTGGGCGTTCGCGCCTGGGCCCCTTCCCTTTGGTCGGAGCGCGACATGGCGGGCTACAAGGCGCGACTGAGCGAAGACCTCGACCGCTGGGTCGACCAGGGTCTGGTCGCCCCGGAATCCCGCCAACCCATCCTGGACAGCGTGGCCGAGGCCCGCCGCCTCGACGCCGGGATCGCCCTGGCGGTCATGGGCGCCATCCTGGCCGGCCTCGCCGCCATCGCCTTCGTCGCCGCCAACTGGGACGCCATTCCCCGTCTGGCCCGCTTCGCCCTGATCCTCAGCATCTTCGCCGTCACCTGTGCGGGCGCCGCCTGGGCCGCTCTGCGCGGACGTCCCCTGGTGCGGGACGTGCTGTTGGGGGTCGCCGCCCTGATCTATGCCGGGGCCATCGGCCTGACCGGGCAGATCTTCGACCTGGCCGGCGATCCGCAGGCCGCCCTGCGTGGCGCGGGCCTGGCGGCGGCCCTGCTGGCCCTGGCCGGACGCGCCAATGCGGCGGCCATCGTCTCGGTGGCCTTGATCGCCCTGGGCGACTTCGCCGGCCCTGAGGGGCTGTTCGGATTGCAGCTCCGCTGGCTGGCCATTGCAGCCCCGGCCGGCGTGCTGCTGGCCCTGGCCTGGCGCAGCCGCAGCCTGGGCCATCTGGCGGGGCCCGCCATGGTGGTCGGCTGGCTGTTCGCCGCACCCGATATGAAGCCCGCGGCCTATCTCGCCCTGGCCGCCGCCTTCGCCATCGCGGCAGGCGCCGGCCGCTGGGCCAGCGAACGCGACCTGCGCGCCGCCGGCGTCACCTATGCCTGGATGGTGGCCGGCGCCCTGCTCGCCTTCGCCGTCGCAGGTTTCGCCGACGAGACTCTGGGCCTGATCCATCGCCTGGCCTGGCTGATCCTGTCGGGCGCCGTGATCGCCCTGGGTCTGCATGACCGGATCGGCGCCGTCACGGCCGCAGGCGTGCTGGCCGCCCTCGGCGCGGTCAGCGCCATCCTGATGGACCTGGGTCTCGGCCTCATGACCGCAGCCGGCGTCTTCGCCGGTTGCGCCGTCCTGGCGCTGGTGGCCGGGGCCCTGCTTCGTCGCGGGAGGGCCAAGGCATGAACCGATTTTCGAGCCCCAGGGCGCTGGTCCTGCGGATCGGCCTGGTCGCCACCCTCCTGATCCTGGCCCTGGTCGGCCTGCTGGTGCGCGAAGATCGCGCCAGAGCCGGCGGCCAGGAGGTGCGGCTGGCCATGGAGGCGGTCGATCCGCGCAGCCTGCTCAGCGGGCACTATGCGGCCCTGCAGCTGACCGAGGCCCTGCCGCCTGGCCAGGACTGCCCACCGGATCTCGAAGCCCACTACGGCGGCGACGAGAGTTGGGTGGCCCTGTCACCCACCCCGGAGGGAAATCACCGCGTCACCGGCGCCGGCGCCAGCCGTCAGGCCGCCCTGCGCCACGGGCCGCTGGCCGTACGCGGCGACGCCTCTTGTCGCCAGGCCTTCGCCGCCCCGCCGCGGGTCCCGAAGGATGGCGCGGTCCCGGAAGACGACCGCGTGCGCGAGACCTTCGTCACCCTGGATGTCGGCGTCGACCGCTTCTATGCCGACCAGGACGAGGCGGTGGCGCTGGAGGAGTCCCTGCGCGAGGCCGGCCAGCCGGGCGGCCCCGCCGCCTTCGCCATCGTCTCCATCGGCCAGGATGGCCGCGCCCGGCTCAAGGGCGTCGAGGTCGATGGGACCCGCGCAGACCTGAACTGGTTCTAAGTCCATGAATTCGCCCAAGCCCAACGTCGCCGTCATCGGCGGCGGGCCAGCCGGTCTCATGACCGCCGAAACCCTGGTCGCCCAGGGCCTGTCGGTGGACGTCTATGAGCGCATGCCGAGCCTGGGGCGGCGCTTCCTGATGGCCGGCCGCGGCGGCTTGAACCTCACCCATTCCGAACCCCTGGAAGACCTCGTCGCCCGCTACGGCGAGGCCAGCGACCGGCTCGGCGACGCCGTGGCGGCCTTTGATCCGCAGGCTCTGCGCGCCTGGGCCGAGGGGCTGGGCCAGGAGACCTTCGCCGGCTCCAGCGGGCGGGTCTTCCCCCGCGCCCTGAAAGCCTCACCGCTGCTGCGGGCCTGGCTCGGCCGGCTGGACGCAGCGGGCGTGCGCTTTCACCTGCGCCACGACTGGTCCGGCTGGGGCGAAGACGGCGTCCTGAGGTTCGCCACGCCTGTGGGCGAGGTGGAGGCCCGGCCCGCCGCCACGGTGCTGGCCCTGGGCGGGGCGAGCTGGCCGAGGCTCGGCGCCAATGGCGCCTGGGCGGACACCTTGAGGCACGTCGGCGCGCCCATCGCCCCCTTCGCCCCGGCCAATATGGGCGTGCGGGCCCCTTGGAGCCCCGATTTCGCCCAGCGATTCGCCGGCGCGCCGCTCAAGGCTGTCGCGCTCACCTTTGGCGAGCATACCGTCCGGGGTGAGGCGATGGTGGCCGCCTATGGGCTGGAGGGCGGCGGGATCTACGCCCTGTCCAGCGAGATCCGCCGCGCCCTGGCGAACGGCGGCCAGGGACAGCTCCTCTTCGACCTGCGGCCGGACATGCGCCGGGGCGACCTGGCCTCGCGCCTGATCGGCGGCCGGGCCGGCGACAGCCTGTCCAACCGCCTGCGCAAGATGCTGAAGCTCTCCCCCGTCGAGATCGGCCTTCTGCGGGAAGCCTTCGGCGCCGACCTGCCCCGCAGCCCGGTGGGCCTGGCTGCGGCGATCAAGGCCGTCCCCGTCCCGCTCACCGCCGTGGCGGGGTTGGACCGGGCCATCTCCAGCGCCGGCGGGCTGAGGTTCGAGGGCCTGGACGATCGCCTGATGGTCAGGGCGCGCCCGGGCGTCTTCGCCGCCGGCGAGATGCTGGACTGGGAGGCGCCCACCGGCGGCTACCTGCTGCAGGCAAGCTTCGCCACCGGCCGCGCCGCAGCCCTAGGCCTGTGCGACTGGCTTGCCGAACAGGCCTAGGCCGGCTCGACCTCGCCGCCGAACCGCTCGCGCCACTCGGCCACCTGGACGTCCTCGATCTTGCGGAACAGGACGTCAGGCGCGGCGACCTTCGTCCCCGGCTGCAACACGTTCAGCAGGGCCGCGCCGTCGCCTTGCGGCCAGCGGCCCGGGAAGGATTCGCCCACCCCGCCGGCGATCTTCTCGGCGGCGAAAGGGATGAAGGGCTCGGACACCTTGGCGAACAGGGCCACCAGGTTCAGCCCGGTGCGGACGGCGACGGCGGCGCGGTCCCGATCGGTCTTGATGGCGGTCCAGGGCGCGGCCTCGGTCAGGTACTGGTTGCCCAGCACCCAGAGCTGGCGCAGCGCCTGAGCCGACTTGCGCATCTCCATGGTTTCCATCAGCTCGGTCAACTCGGCGAGCTTGGCGGAGACGTCGGCGGCCAGCTTGATCTCGAGCTCGCCGGGCTCACCGCCCTCAGGTACGACGCCCTCGAAGCGGGTCTCGGTGAACTTCAGGATGCGGTTGACGAAATTGCCCAGCACATCGGCCAGGTCGGCGTTCACCTGGGTCTGGAACTGCTCCCAGGTGAAGGTGGCGTCAGACCCTTCGGGCGCATTGGCCACCACCCACCAGCGCCAGTAGTCGGCAGGCAACAGTTCGAGCGCCTGGTCCATGAACACGCCGCGCTTCTGCGAGGTGGAGAACTTGCCGCCGTAATAGTCCAGCCAGTTGAAGCCCTTGAGTCGGTCGACCAACTTCCACGTAGGAGCATGACCGCCGCTGTCCGACTCGACGTGATCGTTCACCCCCATGATCGTGGTAGGGAAACCGACGGTGTGGAAGGGCACGTTGTCCTTGCCCATGAACTGCACGTAGGTGACGTCCGCCGCGGCGGGGAGCTGCCACCACCGCTGCCACTGGTTGGTCTGCGTATTCAGCGCGCCGATGAAATCCCCGTAGCGCATGTCTCCGGGTGTCGAGAGGTCGACAAAGGTCCCGTCTTCCCTCGCCCGCGCGTCCGCCCATTCCCAGGTGGCGCCGATATATTCGATGGGGGCGTCGAACCAGACGTAGAAGACCTTGCCCGCCAGGCCGTCCACGTCCGGCGTAGCGCCATCCGGATTGGGGCCCCAGTCGGCGGCGTTGACCGGCACGCCCCATTCGAGATCGCGGGTGATGCCGCGGTCCTGCAGGCCTTCATCCAGCCATTTCAGGGCGATGGAGGTGACCAGCAGCGGCCAGTCGCCCTTCTTGCCGTCGATCCAGGTGCGCAGCTTGTCGGAGAACAGGCTCTGGCGAAGGAAGAGGTGCTTGGAGGGCCGGATCTCGATGTCGTCCGAGCCCGAGACCGCCGAGCGCGGCGCGATCAGGTCGGCGGGGTCGAGCACGCGGGTGCAGTTCTCGCACTGGTCGCCGCGGGCGGCCGGATAGGCGCAGTGGGGACAGGTGCCGATCACATAGCGGTCGGGCAGGAAGCGCTTGTCGGCGTTGGAATAGACCTGCTGGGTGACCTTCTCCTCGATGAGGCCGGCCTCCCACAGGGTCTGGGCGAAGCGCTGGGTCAGCCGGTGGTTCTGCGACGAGGACGAACGGCCGAAATGATCCCAGGAGAGGCCGAACCTTGCACCGAGTTCAGCCTGCACCTCATGCTGCTGGGCGCAGAAGGTCGCCGGGTCAACGCCCGCCTCGGCCGCCGCCAGCTCGGTGGGCGTGCCGTGTTCGTCGGTGGCGCAGATATAGAGGGTCTCGCGGCCCCGGGACCGCTGGAACCGCGCATAGACGTCGGCCGGCAACATGGAGCCCGCGAGCGTCCCCAGGTGCTTGATCCCGTTGATGTAGGGCAAGGCCGAGGTGATGAGGATGCGGGACATGAGGTCTGCCGGCTCGTTTGTGAGAGGTCGTGAGGGCGGGCTTATATGGCGCCGCGTCCGGCTTGCCAAAAGCCGAGACCATGGCGAGGCGTCTCAGACCCGGATCGGTCCCTTGAAGATGTACAACGCCGCCGCCGCGATCAGGCAAAACAGATGGCGTGGCTCCAGGTGGATCTCTCGCCCAGATGCAACACGGAAAAGGCCGCGAAGGTGGTGGGCGTGATCACCTCCTGCATGATCTTCAGCGCGGCCGGGCACAGAAGCCGCGCCCGATGCGGTCTCCCGGCACGGCCAAGCCGTACTCAAAAGGTGGCCGTGCCAGGTCGACGTCACGAATATGTTGGAAAACGCCAGCAGAACGATGGGCCGGCGAGCGAAGTCAGGGGCGTCGGGCCGGGCGCCAGGATCGATGGCATCGGGACGCTCCGGAACGGACGGCGCCGAATGGGCTCTTAACCGCAGCGCCATCGGCCTTATAAGCTGAGGTTGGGCTGATCAGGGAGATCGAGATGCGGGCTTGGGGTGTGAAGACGGGACTGGCCGCGGCCAGCATGGCGGCCTTGCTGGGCCTTGGCGGCTGTGGCCAGGGCGAAAGCGCCAATGAGACCGTGCGGATTTATAACTGGTCCGACTATATCGACCCCCAGCTGCTGGAGGCCTTCACCAGCGATACGGGCCTCAAGGTCGTCTACGACACCTTCGATTCCAACGAGGTGCTGGAGACCAAGATGCTCCAGGGCGGTACCGGCTATGACGTGGTCACGCCGTCGAACCACAACATCCCGCGCTATATCGAGGCCGGCGCCCTCGCCGAGCTCGACAAGTCCAAGCTGGCCAACATCGGCAATCTGTCGCCCAAGATCATGGCCTATATGGAGCCGTTCGATCCGGGCGGCCGCTACACCGTGCCCTATATGTGGGGCACGATCGGCATCGGCTTCAATCCGCAGATGGTGGCTGAGCGCCTGCCCGGCGTGACCATCGATTCCTGGGACGTGCTGTTCAAGCCCGAGAACATGGCCAAGCTGGCCGACTGCGGGGTCCACTTCCTGGACGCTTCGGAAGACATGTACGCCGTGGCCCTGAACTATCTGGGCAAGGATCCCAACTCGACCTCCGTGGCCGACTATGAGGCCGCCACCGAGATGCTGCTGGCCGTGCGCCCGCATGTGCGCAAGTTTCACTCCTCGGAATACGTCAATGGCCTGGCCAACGGGGATATCTGCGTGGCCATCGGCTATTCCGGCGACATCTTCCAGGCGGCTGACCGGGCCGAGGAAGCCGGCGCCGGCGTCGAGGTGGACTATGTGATCCCCAGTGAGGGCAGCCAGGTGTGGTTCGACGTCTTCGCCATTCCGGTGGACGCCCCCAATCCGGACGCGGCCTACGCCTTCCTGGACTTCATGCTGCGTCCCGACGTGATCGCCACGGCGTCCAACTACACCGCCTACGCCAACGCCAATGAGCCGGCCACCGCCCTGGTGGACCCCGAGGTGCGGGACGATCCGCGCATCTATCCCAGCGACGAGGTGATGGGCCGCCTGTTCGTCACCACCGCCAAGGATCAGGCGCTGGTTCGCGAGGTGAACCGGCTCTGGACCCGGGTCCAGACGGGCCAGTGACGGGTTCTGCGCCGAGCAGGGAGCTCGACCTTTCGTGAACGCCAAGCCGCGTTTGAACATCGGCGCGGTGCGGTCGAGCTTCGCCCCCTGGGCGGACCCCTTGGCCAAGCCGCTGGTGCGCTTTGACCAGGTGACCAAGCGGTTCGGCGGCGAAACCGCCGTCGATGCGGTGTCCCTGGATATCTATGAGGGGGAGTTCTTCGCCCTGCTGGGGCCGTCCGGCTGCGGCAAGACCACCCTGATGCGGATGCTGGCCGGCTTCGAGACCCCCGACGCCGGACGCATCACCCTGGCCGGGCAGGATCTGGCGGGCCAGCCGCCGCACCTGCGGCCCGTCAACATGATGTTCCAGTCCTACGCCCTGTTCCCGCACCTGAGCGTGGCCCAGAACATCGCCTTTGGCCTGCGCCAGCAGAAGAGGCCCAAGGACGAGGTCGCCGCCCGGGTGGATGAGATGCTGGCCCTGGTGCGCCTGGAGGGCCTGGCCCACCGCAAGCCCCACCAGCTGTCCGGCGGCCAGAGGCAGCGGGTGGCCCTGGCCCGCGCCATCGCGCCCAAACCCAAGATGCTGCTGCTGGACGAGCCCCTGGGCGCCCTGGACCGCAAGCTGCGCGAGGAGACCCAGTTCGAGCTGATGGCCCTGCAGCAGCGGCTGGGCATGACCTTCCTGATCGTCACCCACGACCAGGAGGAGGCGATGATCACCGCCGACCGCATCGCCGTGATGCGGGCCGGCCAACTGGCCCAGATCGGCCGGCCGGCCGAGGTCTATGAGGCGCCCAATTCCCGCTATGTCGCCGACTTCATCGGCGATGTGAACCTGTTCGAGGCCCGGGTTACCGAGGACGACGGCGACATCATCCGCCTGGCCAGCCCCGAGGCGCCGGACGGCCTGGAGGCCATCGAGGACGACGAGGTCCTGGTGGGCTCCACCGCCTGGCTGGCGGTGCGGCCGGAGAAGATGCGCGTCCACCTGGACCCGCCGCCGCCCGGCCCCAACCGCCTGGAGGGCCAGGTGGCCGACATCGGCTATCTGGGGGACTGGACGACCTATCTGGTGGAGCTGCCTGGCGGACGGACCATCCGAGCCGCAAGGGCCAACGCTTCCCGGGTGGTGGACCGCCCGGTCGACTGGGACGACAAGGTCTGGCTGACCTTTGCGCCGGATTCGGCCGTGGTCCTGACCCGATGAGCGTCACGGGCGCCCCGCGCCCGCGCCGCCCCTGGAGACGGCTGGGACGTCCCCGGGGGAGGCCGAGCTGGGAGGCCCGCGCGGCCTTCCTGCCCTATCTGTGGCTGGGCCTGTTCTTCCTTGCGCCGTTCCTGCTGGTGGCCAAGCTCTCTCTGTCGGACGTGGTCCTCGCCATCCCGCCCTATGCGCCCAAGCTCGACTGGGGCGCAGGCCTAGGCGGCGTCGTGGCCTTCGTGCGCGCCTTGGACTTGGAGGCCTATGCCCGCATGGGCCAGGACGGCCTCTATCTGGCGGCCTATCTTTCGAGCCTGAAGTTCGCCGCCGTGGCGACGGCGATCCTGCTGCTGACCGGCTATCCGCTGGCCTATGGCATGGCTCGGTGCCGGCCCAGCGTGCGCCAGGCGCTCTTGATGGCGGTGATCCTGCCCTTCTGGACGAGCTTCCTGATCCGGGTCTACGCCTGGATCGCCATCCTCAAGCCGGCCGGCCTGTTGAACATGGCCCTGGCCCAGGTGGGTCTGCCGCCCGTGGACATCCTGAACACCGACACGGCGGTCTATATCGGGCTAGTCTATGCCTATCTGCCCTTCATGGTCCTGCCGCTCTATGCGGTGCTGGAGCGGCAGGATGACAGCCTGCTGGAGGCCGCCGCCGACCTGGGCTGCACGCCATTCCAGGCCTTCTGGCGGGTGACCTTCCCCCTGTCGCTGCCCGGGGTGGCGGCTGGCGCCCTGCTCTGCTTCATCCCGATGGTCGGCGAGTTCGTGATCCCGGACCTGCTGGGGGGCTCTGGCACCCTGATGCTGGGCAAGACCATCTGGACGGAGTTCTTCTCCAACCGCGACTGGCCGGCCGCCAGCGCCGTAGCCATCGTGCTGCTGGCCACCCTGGTGATCCCCATCGTGCTCTTCCAGCGCCAGCAGACCAAGATGATGGAGCAGCGCTGATGCGGCGGGGACCCAGCGCCTTCAACATCGCCGCCGTCACGCTGGGCATGGGCTTCCTGTACCTGCCCATCCTCCTGCTGGTGATCTATTCGTTCAACGCCAGCCGGCTGGTGACCGTCTGGGGCGGCTTCTCCACCCGCTGGTACACGAGCCTCTTCCAGAACGAACAGCTCCTGGCCGCGGCCTGGGTCACCCTCCGGGTGGCCTTCGTGTCCGCCACCCTGGCCACCATCCTGGGCGCCCTGGCGGCGCTCGGCCTCGTGCGGGCTGGCCGGTTCCGCGGCCGCACCCTGTTTTCCAGCATGACCTATGCGCCCCTGGTCATGCCCGAGGTGATCCTGGGCCTCTCCCTGCTGCTGCTGTTCGTGTCGGTCGGCCTGCCCCGGGGTTTCTGGACGGTGACGATCGCCCACACGACGCTCACCCTCTGCTACGCCACGGTGGTGGTGCAGGCCCGCCTGGTCTCGTTCGACGAGGCCCTGGAGGAGGCCGCCCGCGACCTGGGCGCCCCGCCCTGGAAGGCCTTCGTCATGGTGACCCTGCCCAATATCGCGCCTGCCGTGGCGGCGGCCTGGATGCTGGCCTTCACCCTGTCCCTGGACGATCTGGTCATCGCCAGTTTCACCACAGGCCCCGGCGCCACCACCCTGCCCATCCGCATCTACAGCGCCGTGCGCCTGGGCGTCAGCCCGGAGATCAACGCCATCTCCACCCTGCTGATCGGCCTGGTGGCCACCGGCGTGATCGCGGTCTATCTGCTGAACATGCGCAGGCGGACGCCCGGCGCCTGATGTGTCATAGGTGGGCCGGCCCTGGAATCGGGGGGCCTTCACGCCGCGATGACCCCATGAAGCCGCCGCCCAAACGACTGTCCGATCTGAAGCCGCCGGCCCCGCCCATGGGGGTCTATGCGCCGCCCAAGCCGCGGGTGTCGCGCCAGAAACCCGGCAAGGTGCTCAGCGCCGCCGAGCGAGCCGCCTTCCTGGCCGCCCGCCCCGACCTCGACGCCGGATCCAAGAAATGAACGACACGCCTGCCGACGACGGTCCCGAGGACGAGACCCCGATCCAGCGCGCCCTGCGGTTGAAGAAGGCCGCCCTCGACGCCAAGCCAAAGCCGCCCCGGGGCGGGCGCTTCCAGCGCGAACAGGCCGCCGCCCACCAGTCCTCGTCCAAGTCCAAGCCGTGGATGGGCCGCTAGGATAGGTCGCGGGTCAGGGACGCGCCCAGACCTCGATGTGATGGCGCCGGTCCACCTGCGCCTGCCGCGGCGTTCCGATCGCCGACAGCCCGTTCCGCGCCAGCAGGTCGTCGGCCCAGCGGCGATCCTGGGGCGACAGCGCGCCAAGCGCCGCCTCGGTCCGCTGCACCATGTAAAGCAGATAGGGCTGCACACCGACCTCGTCGGGAACCCCGCGATAGCGGCTGGCCGCCAGGCCAATGGTCCGCTGGTGCGGCTTGGCGCTGACCGGATCGCCGTCGGCCGGCGCCAGGCGCTGATAGTGATCTTCCAGGGCGGCGAGCTTGGCGCCGAGCTCCGCGCCCATTTCCGCCCCCATTTCGGCGACCAGGGCTTCCAGCGTGTCAGGCACCGCGTCGCCGAGGAGCCATCCGTCAGCCTCTCGCATGTCCGGAATGTCCAGGTCGGGCGCATGCAGGCGCTCGATCCAGCGGAAGACGGCCGGCGCCTGGCGCTTCATGATGTCGGCCGGAACCGGATCGCGGCCCAGATGGGCGAACAGCGGGCCGAACAGTCCGTAGTCCCCAATGCTCGGCCGGCCGCCCAACAGATAGGGATGGACCGACAGATGCGCTTCCAGCGCGGCCAGCAGATCGGCATAGCCCTGCTCGATCAGCGGGATGGTGTCAGGCCGCACGCCCAGGCCGGGCAGGTAGCTTTGCATCTTGCGCATCGCCCCGCGGCTGGGGTCGTCCTCGGCCCCCGAGACGCCGAAGGCGTGATCCAGGAAGGCGCTCTGGGCGTCGTAATAACTCCAGCGGTAATGCATGGCCGCGCGCAGCAGCCCTTGCGAGCCGAACAGCTGAAAGAGGTGGGCCAGGAACCGCTGGCGCGGGCTGTCGGGATAGGCGCTGAGCGCCGGACCCGCCCGTTCGAAATGGTCGATGATGTCGACGCTGTCCTGGATGATCTCGCCCTCGGCCGTCACCAGCACCGGGATGATCGAGCGGCCGATGGCCGGCATGACCTGCTGGCGAAACTCCGGCTCGCGCGGCGCACGTTCGACAAAGGCGACACCCGCCTTGCGCAAATAGGCCCGGGCGGGACCGGTGTAGAGCGAATGCGGCAGGCCGTAGAGGATGTGCGGACGAGTCATGGCGGCGAGCATAGGCGCCGCCCCAGCCCCCGCCATTAGAAAACGCCGCGCCGCCTTTAGCCTGTCCGAGCCGCCTTGCGCACGAGGGCGCGGCCGATGGCCTTGGGCGGCTCGCTGCGCAGCACGAGGGATGTGGTCACCGGGCCGAAGCGGGCGATGCCGTCCACCAGGGACTCAAGGTCGCCGGGCGTCGGCACGATCACCTTCAGCAGGAAGCAGTCCTCTCCCGTCAGCCTGTGCGCCTCGATCACCTCCGGCATGGCGGCGAAACGGTCGAGACAGGCGCGGATGTGCTCATGGGTGGTGCGCAGGCGGATGAGCGCCATCATCGGCAGGCCCAGGCGGGTGGGATCAATCCGCGCGCCATAGCCGGTGATCACCCCGCGCTCCTCCAGCCGCTTGACCCGCTCGGAAACTGAGGGCTGGGACATGCCGATCTGTCGGGCCAGTTCGGACAGGGGCTGGCGGCCGTTCTCCTGCAGCGCCTCCAGGATGGCGAGGTCGACCCCGTCGACCTCGCCCTTAAGGCTCCGCCCTGCGTTCGCCTTGAAATCATCGGAAACGGCCGCCCTTCGCCGATGATCATCCATGTTCAACCCTCCCTGTGATGCCGATCCTCTGCGCCTGGACTTTAGAACAGGGGCGAGCCGATGGCGCGGCTGATCATGCTGCCGGGACTGGGCGGGTCCGGGCGAAACCACTGGCACACCCGTTGGGAAGGCTTCGAGCCGAGCGCCATGCGTCTGGCGCCCGCCTCATGGACGGCGCCGGACCTTGCCGACTGGATCGCCGCCCTGGACCGCGCCGTCGGCGAGGCGGGCGAGCCGCCGGTGCTGGTGGCCCACAGCATGGCCTGCCTGCTGGTGGCGCACTGGGCGAAGGACCGGCCGGCGGCGGCCAGCGGCGCCGTGCTGGTCGCGCCCCCTGACGAGGCGAGCCCGCACTATCCCCCCGAGGCGGCGAGCTTCGCCCGGGCGCCGACAGGGCCCCTGCCCTTTCCCAGCCTCGTCGTGGCCAGCGCCGACGATCCCTATTGCCCCCTGCCGGTGGCGCGCCGCTTGGCGGTCCATTGGGGGGCCGGATTCGTCGATATGGGCGCTCTCGGACATCTCAACGCCGCCAGCGGCCTCGGCGACTGGCCCGAGGGCTGGCGGTTGCTGAGCGCCTTCCGCGCCGGGCTGGGGGCGCCCCCGCCGTAGGACGGGCCGGGCTCGGACCTGCGGTGAAGGCTCGGGCCTCGGCGGTCCACCGGGTGGGGGCGCGGGACAGGTCGGTGGCCTCGGCGAGGCGAATCCTCATGTCCATGTCCTCAAAGCGGCGCCACCCGGTCGAACCAGGGCCGGGCCTGTTCCAGCTGGCCGGCCAGGCGGAAGAGACGCGCCTCCTCCCCCATGGGGGCTACGAACTGCAGGCCGATGGGCAGGCCCTCTTCGCTCCAGGCCAGGGGCACGCTCATGGCCGGCTGTCCGGTATTGTTGAAGGCCTGGGTGTTGCTCATGAAGGAGAAGAGCCGCCGGGCATATTGGCTGAGATCCTCGGTCAGCCAGCCCACGGGCGGCGGCGGCCGACCGGTGGTGGACAAGAGCAGGATGTCATAGTCGGCGAACAGGCCGGCCACGGCCCGGCCGAAGGCGTGCACGGCGGCCACGGCCTGGACGTATTGCGGCGCCGACAGCTCGCGCCCACGGCGGTAGCTCATCCAGGTGGTGAACTCGATCTCGTCCTCGGCGATGGGCCGGCCACGCCGCTCGGCCTCGGCGTCCAGGGTGGCGGCGACGCTGGCGGCGATGATCACGCCCGCGGCCTGCGAGAGGGCCGCCAGATCGCCCGGCAGGCTCGCCTCCGTCACATGGTGGCCGAGGCTCTCGCAGAGGGCCGCGGCGTCGCGCACGGCGCCGACGCACTGGGGGTCCAGCTCCGGGCTGGCCAGGGAGGCGGTGGTGAAGGCGATGCGCAGCTTACCGGGATCGCGGCCGACCTCCTGGGCGAAGGGCCGCGCCGGCGGCGCCAGGAAATAGGGGTCGCCCACCTGCGGCTGGCAGACCACGTCCAGCAGGGCGGCGCTGTCGCGCACCGAGCGGGTGAGCGCATGCTGCATGGAGGCGCCGGCCCACCCCTCCCCCGCCGGGGCGAAGGACACCCGACCGCGCGAGGGTTTCAGACCAAATAGCCCGCAGGACGCCGCCGGAACACGAATTGATCCGCCCCCGTCGCTGGCGTGGGCGCCGGGCGTGATGCCGGCCGCCACCGCCGCCGAGGCTCCGCCGGACGAGCCGCCCGGCGTGTGGTCCAGGTTCCAGGGATTGCGGGTGGCGCCGAACAGGGCAGGCTCCGTCACCGGGGCCAGGCCGAACTCCGGCGTATTGGTCTTGCCGAAGATCACCAGGCCCGCCTGGCGATAGGCCGTGACGATGGCGCTGTCGGTCTCGGCGCGGACATCCCTGAAGGCGCGCGAGCCGCTGGTGGTGGCGGTTCCGCCCAGCTGGGCGCCCAGGTCCTTCAGCAGGAAGGGTACGCCGGCGAACGGACCCTGGGGCGCCCGCGCGATCTCGGCCCGGGCGAAGTCGGCCAGATCGTGGGTGATGGCGTTGATCCGCGGATTCACCGCAGCGGCGCGGTCCAGGGCCGTGTCGAGCAGCTCGGTGGCCGACACCTCCCGGCTGGCGACAAGCTGGGCCAGGGCGGTCATGTCGTGGCGGCGATAGTCCTCGAACTTCATGGCGCGTCTCCCGAGGGTTTCCTGTTTTGACCAGGGGAGCCGATCCCGCGCGGGAAAGCCAGGACGGTTGTCGAGGCTCCCACGCCGCGCCCTTTGCGAAAGCGCCGCATCGGCCGACTATCGCTGGACAGACAAGAGCAAGGAGGACGACCCATGCGCCAGGAGATCAGCATTCCGACCAAGGACGGCGCCATGCGCGCCTTCGCCTTTACGCCCGACGCCGGCGAAGGACCCTGGCCGGGCGTGATCTTCTACATGGACGCACCCGCCATCCGGCCGGCCCTGTTCGACATGGGCGAGCGCCTGGCCGCCCACGGCTATGTGGTGGTGATGCCCGACCTCTACTGGCGCGCCGGCCCCTATGAACCCATCGACATGGCCACGATCCGCAACGACGAGGCGCGGCGCGAGGCCTTCGGCCGCCTGCGCGCCTCCACCAACCCCCAGGCCCAGATGGTCGACACCGAAGGCGCCCTGGCCTGGCTCGACCAGGAGCCGCGGGCCAAGGCCGACAAGGTGGGGTTGACCGGCTATTGCATGGGCGGCGGGATCGCCCTGCGGGCCGCTGCGGCCTTCCCCGACCGCATCGCGGCGGCCGCCAGTTTCCACGGCGGCAACCTGGCCACCGACGAGCCCGACAGCCCGCACCGGCAGGCCGACCAGATCAAGGCCCGCGTGCTGGTGGCCGGCGCCGACGAGGATCGCAGCTTTCCGCCCGAGCAGAAGGTCCGGCTTGAGGCGGCGCTGCAGGCGGCCGGCGTCGAGGCCGAGGTGGTCATCTATCCCGGCGCACGCCATG
This sequence comes from Phenylobacterium sp., assembly GCF_036963605.1. Taxonomy (GTDB): domain Bacteria; phylum Pseudomonadota; class Alphaproteobacteria; order Caulobacterales; family Caulobacteraceae; genus Phenylobacterium. Next base: position 16,853 of record NZ_JBALUY010000037.1, read on the forward strand.
GCTATGCGCCCGCCGACATGGCCGCCTATGACGCCGAAGCCTCCGAGCGGCACTGGCGCGAGCTGTTCGACCTGTTCGACGCCACCCTGAAGGGCTGAGGCCGATCAGCGGCTGCGGCCCCGCGCGCTCACCGGCCAGATGTCGGCCAGGGCGTCGCCGGTCACCACATGATAGCTGTCATAGAGGTTCACGGTGGGGTCGCAGTGGGGCACGGCCAGGGTGACCAGGTCGGCGATGGCGAGAGTCTCGCCGATCCCCGGCGCAATAACCGCCCCTTGCTCGTCACCCATGAACGCGAACCTGGCCCCCTCGGGGGCCCCGGCCACGACCTGCGGCGGGGCGGCATCGGTGGAAAAGGCCTTGAAGCCGGCGTCCACTGTGACCAGGGCTGTGTGATTGGCGCTGACCACGCGGGCGTCGACGAACAGGCTGCGACCGTAGGGTGAAGGCCCGTCGGCCGTGAGCGCGCAGGCGGCGTACTGATCGTCCATGAAGACGTAGGAGCCCACCTGCCACTCGGTGAAGACGCCGAGTTCCAGGTCGATCCGGTGGGTGCCGGTGCCGCCGCCCGTCACCACCGGGGGGGCGAGGCCTGCGGCCGCCAGCGCCTCGATCGTAACCCGCAGCGCCTCGGTCTGGGCCACAATGGCCTCGCGGCGTTCGTCATAGGCTTCGATGTGCTGCTCCCTGCCGCAGTACTTCTGCACCCCCTCATAGGTGAGGCCCGGCGCTTCGGCGATCTGGCGCGCCAAGGCGACGGCGGCCTCGTCGGAGACCACGCCCGTACGGCGGATGCCCGGATCGATGTCGACGAACACGCCGAGCGGCCGCTCGGGCGACGCGGCGGCGGCCAGGGCGGCCACATTGTCCGGGTGGTCGGCCACCACCGACAGGCGCTCGGTCCGGGCGTTCAGCGCCATCAGGCGGGCGATGGCCGGCCCTGAAACCACCGGCGAAGTGATGTGCAGCCCCTCGATCCCGCCCTCAGCCAACACCTCGGCCTCTCCGAGCTTGGCGCAGCACAGGCCGACGGCGCCGGCGGCCACCTGTCGGCGGGCGACGTCGACGCTCTTGTGGGTCTTGGCGTGGGGGCGCAGGCGGATGCCGGCCTTGGCCGCCAGTTCGGCCATCGTCGCGATGTTGCGGTCCAGCACGTCGAGGTCCAGCACCAGCACCGGGGTGTTGAGCGCCCGGCGGGAGCCCTGCTGGCCGATCAGGTGGCCGTGCAGGCGGCGGTCGTCGGAAAGGGCGGTCATGGGGCCTCCGGCCTAGCTGAAGAGTTCGGCGAGGTGGGGATTGAGGAACTTGCCGTCAGGATCGGTCGCCCGCCGCACCGTGCGGAAGCGCCCGGCCAGGGGATAGAGGCCGTCGACCTCGTCCCGCGTCAGGAAGTGCCGCTTGCCCCAATGGGGCCGGCCGCTGTGGCTGCGGAAGATGGGCTCGGCGGCCGCGAAGACCTCGCGCCAGGCCATCTTGGCGTACTGGTGCATGGAGATGGATGCGCCCGGCCCCCGGTTGAAAGGGCTGATCCAGATGTCGTCGGCCGCCGCCCAGCGGAACTCGAAGGGGAAGGCCACCGGCCGTCGGCCCTTGCGGATCCAGGCGATGGCCTCCCTGAGCGCCGGCAGGCCGGCCTCCCGCGGCAATTCGTACTCCATCTCCTCGAAGCGGACATTCCGGGTGGAGGGAAAGATCCGGTAGGCCGGGCCCACCTTGTGCACATCCCCCGATGCGCCAGTCATGAACCTCTGGATGGGTCCGGCCAGGAAGGGGAAGGCCTTGGTCATGTCGCAGCAGAAGCGGAAGATGTCCTCCTCGTTGCTCGGCTTGCCCCTCGGCGTGTCCTCGGCCTCGATGGGGTGCAGCGTCTTGACGATGGCCTCATCGGCATAGGGGAAGACGAAGAATTCCGCATGGCGATGGCGCTGGGCCAGGTCGGCGAAGTTCTCATAGACCCAGGCCATGGGCTTCTTCTCGACCCGCTCCTCCAGCCTGTAGGCCGGCAGGACATCGATGGTGGCGGCCACGGCCACGCCGAACAGGCCGAGAGACAGGCGCTGGCCTTCGAACAGGTCGGGCTTCTCGGTGCGGCTGGTCTCCACCACCGACCCGTCGGCCATGACCGAGCGCATCCCCTGAACCAAGGTGGACAGGCTGCCCAGCTCCCGCCCGGTGCCATGCGTGCCGGTGCCCAGCGCGCCAGCCAGGGACTGCGGATTGACGTCCCCCTGGTTGGGCAGGGAGAGTCCCTCGTCCCACATCGCGCGGGTCAGGCGCTTCAGGCTCCAGCCGGCCGGGGCGGTGACGGTCTGGCGGTCCCGCGCGACCACCAGTTCGCCTTCCAGCTCCGACAGGTTCAGCAGCAGGCCGTCGGTTTCGCAGAGCGGCGTAAAGGAGTGGCCGGCGCCGACGACGCGCACCTTGCCGGCCCCGCGCACCAGATCCTGCAGTTCCGCCAGGGTCTTCGGCTGGGCAAATTGCGCCGGCTCAGCCCGCACGCTGCCCGACCAGTTGGTCCAGTTCGCCATGGTCCCTCCCCGCCACGCGGCGTCGAGGCGCGCAGCCCCCGCTACTGAACCCGATCGGACCGGGCGCCGTCCAGGGCCGCCAGGGTCCATTCGCTCACTTGCGCCCGCAAGTCTCGGCCGGGTCCGACAGTGAAAGGCTCGATCTTAGAACCCAACGGCGCCCCAGTCGTTAGGCCCAATCAGGGGTGACGGCCCGCAAGGTTGGCGAGGGGAAGCCGGGGGAGCGATGCAGCGGATCGAGGATTATGGCCTGATCGGCGATGGCGAGAGCGCCGCCCTGGTAAGCCGCAACGGCTCCATCGACTGGCTGGCCTGGCCCCGCTTCGATTCCGAAGCATGTTTCGCGGCGCTGCTCGGCGAAGAACAGCACGGGTTCTGGCGCATCGCCGCCGACGGCGCGCGCCCGATCTCGCGGCGCTATTGCGAGGGCAGCCTCGTTCTGGAGCATGACTTCGAATGCCTCGATGGCGCCAGCTATCGGGTCATCGACTTCATGGAGCCCCGCCAGGACGACCCCCGCCTTATCCGCCAGGTGGTTGGCCTGAAGGGACGCAGCCGGTTGAGCCTGCTGCTGCGCCCCCGGTTCGACTATGGCGCGGTCAAGCCGTGGCTTCAGCGGACGCCATCCGGCGAGGTTCGGGCCGTGGCCGGCCCCCATTCGGTGATCCTCCGGCCGCCCTGCCCGGTCGATATCGGCGAGGGCGATGTCCGCGCCGCCTTCGAGGTGGATGAAGGCGAGACCATCAACTTCGTGCTGCACTACGAACCCTCCCACATCTATACGCCGGAGCCCTGCGATCCCGAGGCCGCCCTACAGCGGACGCTCGCCTACTGGCGCGGCTGGGTGGCCAAGAGCCGCTACCAAGGCGCATGGGGCGAGGCGGTGAACCGTTCGCTCATCACCATCAAGGCGCTGATCTATGCGCCCACCGGCGGGATCATCGCGGCGCCGACCACCTCCCTGCCCGAGCAGATCGGCGGCGCCCGCAATTGGGACTACCGGTTCTGCTGGTTACGGGACGCCTCGTTCTCCATGCTGTCGCTGATGAACGCCGGCTATCGCAAGGAAGCCGAGGCCTGGTGCGAGTGGGTGCTGCGGGCCATGGCCGGAGAGCCTGACGAAATTCAGCCGGTTTATGGGCTCGCCGGCGAGCGGCGCCTGGAAGAACGGGAGGTCGGCTGGCTGCCGGGCTACGAAGGCTCCACGCCAGTGCGGATCGGCAACGGCGCCGCCCGCCAGTTCCAGATCGACGCCTTCGGCTGGATCATGGACACCATGCATCAGGCCCGCGCCTTCGATCTCGAGCTTCGCGAAGACGACTGGGCCTTGCAGACCGCCTTGCTGGCTCACCTGGAACAGGTCTGGCGGCGACCTGACGAGGGCATCTGGGAAGTGCGCGGCGGCCCCCGTCACTTCGTGCACTCCAAGGTCATGGCCTGGGTGGCGTTCGACCGGGCGGTGCGGGCCGTGGAAGACCTCGGCCAGCAGGGGCCGGTGGACCGTTGGCGGACCCTGCGCGATGAGATCCACAGGGAGGTTTGCGCAAAAGGCTACAACGAAACGGCGGGCGCCTTCGTGCAGTCCTATGGCGACGAGGCCCTGGACGCCTCGGTCTTGCTGATCCCCCTGGTGGGGTTCCTGCCGGCCGATGACCCCAGGATGGTCTCGACGGTCGCCGCCATCCAGGCCCGGCTGACCCGTGACGGCCTCGTCCTGCGCTATGACCCCCAACGGACCGATGACGGCCTGGAGAGCGACGAGGGTGTGTTCCTAGCCTGCAGCTTCTGGCTGGCGGACAACCTTCTGCTCCAGGGGCGCCGGGAGGAGGCCGAAGCGCTTTTCGATCGCCTGCTCGGCCTTCGCAACGATCTTGGCCTGCTGGCCGAGGAGTACGAGCCAAAGGCCGGCCGGCAGCTGGGCAATTTTCCCCAGGCCTTTTCGCATTTCGCCATCATCGATACGGCGTTCAACCTGGCCCGTCGCAAGGGGGCGGCGCGACCCAATCAACCCCGCGACCAGGCGTCATCACCCGATGAACCCGCCGATCAGAAGGCCTAACCCGGCGAAGCCCGCGGCGCCGGCGGCGATCACCGCCATCCGCGCCAGGCCCCCGGCGACCAGGGGGGCGGTAGATTGCTGCGCCCGGCTAAAGCGGCCCTCGGTGCGGTGCGGTCCCTCGACCGTGTGAAAGAGATTGTCCTGGTATCCCGGAGGGAAGGTCTCGTCGGTGAACTGGCCCTCCCAGGCCATGCGGGCCATGAGCCGGTCCATGAGTTGTGGGGCGACCGACTGCCCAAGGATCGTCTGCGCCGTGCTGGCGCCCAGCCAGTATTCGCGCCGGGGATGGCGCGCCGCCGTCAGGATGGCGTCGGCGGCGACCTCGGGCGCGTGGATGGCGCCCACGGGCTTGGGTCGTCGGTCGGTATGGGCCCGCGCCCAGTCGAACTGAGGGGTGTTCACCGCCGGCAGATGCACCTCGGACACCTTGATCCCGCTGCCCTCGTGAATGAGCTCGGCGCGCAGAGAATCCAGGAATCCGCGAACCGCGTGCTTGGCGGCGCAATATGGCGCCTGCAGGGGGATGCCGCGATAGGCCAGAGCCGAGCCGACCTGCACGATTACCCCGCGGCCGCGGCCGCGCATGACGTCGAGGGCCGCCAGGACGCCGTGGACCGATCCCAGATAGGTGACGCCGGTGACCTGGGCGACCTCCTCCGGCGCCAGCCGGGCGATGGGTGAAAAGACCGTCACCATGGCGCTGTTGATCCAGACGTCGATGGGACCCAGCGCCTGCTCGCCGCGACGGGCGGCCAGCCGCACGGCCTCTGCGTCGCTCACATCGAGCGGTGCGATCTCGACGCTGACGCCGAGCGCGCGGGCCTGCCGGGCCACGTCTTCCAGAGCCGCCGGGCTGCGCGCCATCAGCAACAGGGAGGCGCCGCGAGCCGCCGCCGCCAGGGCCGTGGCGCGCCCCACGCCTGCGGAGGCGCCGGTGATGGCGATCACCTGGCCCTTGAGGTCGTCTGGCCCGTCGTGCTGCATGTGGGGGAAAGGTCTGACGCGGGCCGCGGTTCCGCCGCACGCTGCCGCAAGGCGCCTTCATCATTAGGACACTCATGACCCCAGCCCCGATCATTCTGGTGATGGGCGTTTCCGGCGCCGGCAAGACGACGATCGCCAGCCGGCTGGCCGAGCGGCTGGACTGGGCCTTTCTGGACGCCGACGACCTGCATCCTCCGGCCAACCACGCCAAGATGGCGCGGGGCGAACCCCTGGACGACCAGGATCGGCGACCCTGGCTGGCGGCCGTTTCGGAGTGGATGCAGGCTAGGCAGAGGGATGGCGCGCCGGCTGTGGTGGCCTGTTCGGCCCTCAAGCGGGCCTACCGCGACCGCCTACGCAGGGGCGTTGAGGACCTGGCCATCGTCTTCATCCAGGCCGCGCCTCAGCTTCTGGCCGAGCGACTGGCGCGCCGCAGCGGACACTTCATGCCCCGCTCCCTCCTGGCCAGCCAACTCGCGGCCCTGGAGCCGCCCGCCTCCGACGAAACGGTGATCGTCGTGCAGGCTGGCCAGACTCCTGACCAGATTGTGGAGCAGGTGCTCGAATGGGTCGGCTCTCGACCGAGCAGGCGCTCCTAGGCCGCCGTGAGGCCGAGCCGGCGCGCGCAACCGCCAGTGTCGCAACGCCGCGGCGGGGTATTCGCCCTTGGCGCCGGTGCGACGACGTGGCATCGGTCGCCGCAACAAACGTCTTGCGGCTACGTCCAGTGTCCCATGCGTGCTCCCCAAGGGAGCGGAACAGGATGAGGCCGCACGATGATCTCTTTGATATTCCAAGGTTCGCCGGTTTAGCTCAGCTGGTAGAGCAGCGGTTTTGTAAACCGAAGGTCGCGGGTTCGAGTCCTGCAACCGGCACCACCTTCTCAGGCGATATCAGATCAAAAGGCGCGCGCCGACCGGCGTGAGCCGCCACCGGAAAGAGGATTCCGATGTCATTTCCCGCCACGCATCCGGCGCTCAGCCGGGCGCTCGAGGCGCAGGGCTATGCGACCCCTACCCCCGTCCAGGCCGCCGTGCTGGAGGCGCCGGAGGGCCGCGACCTGCTGGTGTCGGCCCAGACCGGGTCGGGCAAGACCGTCGCCTTCGGCCTCGCCGCCGCCACCACCCTGCTGGGTGAGGCCGAAACCTTCAGCCAGGCTGGCCCGCCGCTCGCGCTGGTGATCGCGCCGACCCGCGAACTGGCCCTGCAGGTCAGCCGCGAACTGGAATGGCTCTACGCCAACGCCAAGGCCCGTGTGGTCACCTGCGTCGGCGGCATGGACGCGCGGCGCGAGCAGCGCGCCCTGGGCGCCGGCTGCCACATCGTTGTCGGCACCCCTGGCCGCCTGCGCGACCACCTGGAACGGGGCAACCTGGACCTGTCGGCCCTGAAGGTCGCGGTGCTGGACGAGGCCGACGAGATGCTCGACCTGGGCTTCCGCGAGGACCTGGAAGAGATTCTCGATTCGACGCCGATCACCCGCCAGACCCTGCTGTTCTCGGCCACCATCGCCAAGGACATCGTCACCCTGGCCCGACGCTATCAGCGGGACGCCACGCGGATCGACACCACCCGCCGCGACGAGGCCCACGGGGACATCGCCTATCGCGCCGTCCGCGTCGCCCCCAACGAGGTCGAGAAGGCCGTCGTCAACCTGCTGCGCTACTACGAGTCCCCCGGGGCCCTGATCTTCTGCGCCACGCGCGAGGCGGTGCGCCACCTGTACGGCGCCCTGCGCGAGCGAGGCTTCTCGGCGGTGCAGCTGTCGGGCGAACTGAGCCAGAAGGAGCGAGCCGACGCCCTGCAGGCCCTGCGCGATGGCCATGCGCGGGCCTGCGTGGCCACCGACGTCGCCGCCCGCGGCTTGGACCTGCCCGACCTCGGTCTCGTCATCCACGCCGAACTGCCGGTCAACAAGGCCGGCCTGCTCCACCGCAGCGGCCGCACCGGCCGGGCCGGCCGCAAGGGCGTTTCGGTGCTGGTGGTGCCCTATACCCGGCGTCGCAAGGCCGAACAGCTGCTCGCCTCGGCGGGCGTCGAGGCCGAGTGGGTCGGACCGCCGTCCGGCGAAGAGATCCGCCTGCGCGACCAGGAACGCCTGCTGGCCGATCCGATGCTGAACGAGGCCCTGACCGGCGAGGACCTGACGCTCGCCCAGAAGCTGCTGGCCGACCGTGGCCCCGAGGCCGTGGCCGCGGCGCTGGTGCGTCTGCACCGCTCGCGGATGCCGGCCCCGGAAGAGCTGTTCGACGATGTGCGCGACCGCTCGCCGTCAGAGCCGCGCCCTGCCCGGCCCGAGCGCGGCCCCCGGCCTGAGGCCATCTCCGACGGCGTCTGGTTCCGCATGCCCGTCGGCCGCAGCAAGAACGCCGATCCCAAGTGGATCCTGCCGATGATCTGCCGCCTGGGTCACGTGACCAAGAAGGATATCGGCCAGATCCGCATCTTCGACCGCGAGACGAAGTTCGAGATCTCCAAGGCCGCCGAGGAGCGTTTCCGCGAGGCGATCAAGGCTGCGGGCTCGACCGCCGAAATCCCCGTCGAGGCCAGCGAGCCTCCCGGCGCTGCGCCGCCCCGTCGGAGTGGTCCGCCCCGCGGGCGGCCCGAAGGTGGTGAAGGTCGGCCGCCCCGCCGCGACTTCGGCCCCCGCCCGGACTCGCGCCCGGATATGCGAGGCGAGGCCCGCCCCGACAGGGGTCCGTCCCGTGGCCCCCGCTCGGGTCCCCCGGGCGCCGGCTTCGCCGGTCCCAAGGGACCGAAGAAGCCCTGGGACCCCACAGCCCCCAAAGGCCCCAAGGGGCCCGGCAAACCCCGCAAGCCGCGGGACTAGGCCGTGAAGCCTGCGCTCACGCGGTGAGCGCAGGGCCCTTATAGCTGTCGCGGAGGTCCTTCTTGAGGACCTTGCCGATGTGGCTGCGGGGCAGGTTGTCGATCAGCACCACGTCGGCCAGGCGCTGGGTCTTGCCGACCCGGGCGTTGAGCCAGGTCTTGATGTCGTCCGGCGCAGCGCTCTTGCCCGGGCGCAGGGTGACATAGGCCACCGGCGTCTCGCCCCAGCGGTCGGACGGCACGCCGACCACGGCCGATTCCAGCACGTCGTCGTGCTTGGCCAGTTCCAGCTCCATGTCGCTGGGATAGATGTTGAAGCCGCCCGAGATGATCATGTCCTTCTTGCGGTCCATGAGCGTCAGGAAGCCCTCCTCGTCGAAGCGGCCCACATCGCCGGTGCGGATGAAGCGCAGGCCCTCTGGGCTGTACCACTCGGCGTCGCGGGTCTTGCCCGGCTGGTTGTGGTAACCGACCATCATCGCGCCCGAGCGGCCGACCACCTCCCCCACATGGCCCTGGGGAACCTCCTTGCCGTCCTCGTCGATCAGCCGGATGTCGTGGCCGTTCATCGGCTGGCCGACCGTGTGCAGCTTGTCGGGGTGCTCATGGGCCACCAGCATGCAGGAGCCGCCGCCCTCGGTCATGCCGTAGAACTCGATCAGGCCGCCGGGCCAGCGCTTCAGCACGTCGGCCTTCACCTCCGGCGAGAAGGGGGCCGAGGTGGAGAACTTCAGGGCGAAGCTCGAGAGGTCATAGGTGTCGAAGTCCGGCCGCTCCATGATCCGGCGGTACTGGACCGGCACCAGCATGGCGTGGGTGGCCCTGTGGCGGGCCGCCATCTCCAGGAACTTCTGGGCGTCGAACTTGGGCATCAGCACGGCCGTGCCGCCATTGCCCAGGGTCGGCAGGAAGCTGACCAGTGTGGTGTTCGAATAGAGCGGCGTGGAGACCATGGTCACCGCATCGGTGGAATAGATCCCCCGCCGCACCTGGCCCCAGCGCATGGCGTGCGGCTGGACGATGCCCTTGGGCGTGCCCGTGGTGCCGGAGGAATAGATGATGTTGAACGGGTCGTCCGGCCCGACCTCCACGGCCTGGGGCGTCGCGCCTTCAGCCGCCAGCCAGTCCTGGAAGGCCACCCCGGCCGAGGAGCCGTCCAGGGCCACGCGCTTGGCTGTGATCTGGTCGGCCACCGGCTCCAGCAATGCGGCGACGCCCTCGTCCAGGAAGAAGACCTTGGCCCCGCAGTCGTTCAGCATCATCACCAGGCTGTCGGCGGTGGATGAGGGGGCCAGCGGTGCCGCCGCCGCCCCAGCCCGCAGGGCGCCCATGAAGACCGCCGCATATTCCAGGGACGTCGTGGCGCAGATGGCGGCGGCCTCGTTGGGTCCCACGCCATCCCGCTGCAGGGCCACGGCGATCTGGTCCATCAGGCGGTTCAGGCCGGCATAGTCGAGGCTGCGGTCACCATCCACCAGGGCCGCGTGGGCCGGCCGCTCGCGGGCCTGCGACGCGATCAGCTCAGCCAGGGTCCCGAAGTCCTGGCCCATCAGTTCCTCGGTAGTCATCGCAGCTTCCCTTCCTGTCCGAATGCAGGGGTCGGGAGTAGCGCGGAAACCCGAGGCGCAGCAACAGGCGCAAGCCTCCATAGGCGCTCGCAATCCCGCAACTCCGCCTGACCGCCTGCGAATAGATGCGGAAGGCTCGCCCCCCATTGCATGACCGGCAGGCTTCGCTAGCTTGCGCGCAGATTTCCAGGGGGTTCGCCGACATGCGCACGGTATCGAATTGGGTCATCGGGGCGATCGTCGCCACAGGCCTGGCCAGCTGCGGCCAGCAGGGCGACGGCGCCGCAGCTTCAGGCCCGCAGACGCCGCCGCCGCCCTCAGAGGCCGAACAGCAAGCCCAGCTGGCCGCCCTGCCTGCCCCCTATAACACCGCCGACCTGGAGAACGGTCGTCGGCAGTTTGGCCTCTGCCGGTCCTGCCACACGGTGGTCGAGGGCGGCCCGAACATGACGGGTCCCAACCTGCATGGGGTCTTTGGCCGGCCGGCGGCGTCGGTCGAGGGCTATCGGTACTCCGACGCGCTGCAGAACGCTGGCTTCGTGTGGGACGCCGAACGCCTTGACGCCTGGTTGGCCAATCCGCGCACCTATCTGCCCGGCAATCGCATGACCTTCGTGGGCCTTGATGATCCCAAGAAGCGCATCGACCTGATCGCCTATCTGAAGGTCGAGTCGGGCTTTGCCCCCGGGGAGACGGCGACGCCCGAACCTGAGGCGCCGGTGCCGGCGGACTCCTAAAACACGAATGACGTGCGATTTCGTGCGATCACAACCTTGACGATGTGGAGCGTCGCGCCCACCTTGGTGAGGTCGCGCTCACTTTGCATCTGTCGAGCACGGTAATCGCCCCGAAGCCGCGCAGGTTTCGGGGCGGCCCCCAAATCCTGACGACTGGGCCTTCCCCTGCCCCCCGGGGGAAGGCCTCTTTCGTATCGGGTCAGGACTCCCGGACGCTCGCCTATTCGGCGGCGTTGGCGACCCGGGCCTGCTCGGCCTCTTCGAAGGCTTCGATCCGGCGGGCCATGTGCTCGGGCGACTTCGTGAACCGCGCCAGCAGGTTGTAGAAGACCGGCACGATGAACAGGGTCAGCATCGTGGCGAAGATCGCCCCGAAGAAGATCACCACGCCGATGGAACGCCGGGACTCGCCGCCGGCCCCGCCCCAGACGATCAGCGGGATGGCCCCGGCCGCCGCCGAGATCGAGGTCATGATGATCGGCCGCAGGCGCAGGGTCGAAGCTTCGATCACGGCCTCGCGGATCGAGAGACCCTCGTCGCGGAGTTGGTTGGCGAATTCGACGATCAGGATGCCGTTCTTGGCCGCGATGCCCACCAGGATGATCAGGCCGATCTGACTATAGGTGTTGATGGTCGAGCCGGCGACCAGCAGGCCGAACAATCCTCCGAGCGCCGCCACCGGCACGGTGAGCATGATAACGCCGGGATGGATCCAGCTTTCGAACTGGGCGGCCAGGACCAGGAAGACCAGCAGCAGGGCCAGACCAAAGGCCAGGCCGACGGCGCCGCCGGCCTCCAGATAGTCCCGGGCGCCGCCGCCCCAGATGACGCCGACCCCGCCGGGCTGCTTGTCCACTTCAGCCTCGAAGAAGGCGATGGCGTCGCCGATCGTGTAGCCGGGATTGAGCTGGGCGCTGAGGTTGATGGACCGGGACCGGTCGGTGCGTTCACGGTCCGGGGTGTCGCCGCGCACCTCTGAGGTGACCACGGAGGCCAGCGGAATGGTTTCGCCGGATTCCGAGCGCACATAGAGGTTGTTGAGATCCTCCTGGCTCATCCGCTCCTCCCGGCCCGTCTGCAGGATGACGTCGTACTCGCGGCCCTCGCGGATATAGGTGGTCACCCGCCGCGAGCCGAACATCGTCTCCATGGCGCGGCCGACCGCCTGGGTGGTGACGCCCAGGGCAGCGGCCTTTTCCCGGTCGATGGTGACCAGCAGGCGCGGGGAGGTCGGCTCGTAGTCCAGCCGCACCCGGGCGAGACCGGGGTTCTGCTCGGCGGCGGCCTGGATCGGACGCAGCCAGTCGGCGATCTGGTCATATTCGGCGCCGATGGCGATCAGATCGACGCTGTTGCCTTCACTGCCGCGCAGGGCCGGGCGAACATAGGCGATGGCGCGCACCCCGGTGAACTCGGCCAGTTCCTCATTGAGCTGGGCGGCCAGTTCGTTGGAGTCCACGCCGCCTTCGGGGACGGTCACATTGCCATTGCCGGTATTGTACTGCTGGCCGCCGAAGCGGGGCATGGAGATCAGGTAGCGAGACACCTCGCCAGCCTCATACATCTCCATGAGGCGGGCCTCGATCTGCTTCACGGCGTCATAGGTGTAGTCATAGCCGGCCCCCTCGGGACCATTGATGCTGATATCGACGCGGCCACGGTCCTCCTCAGGCACCAGCTCGCTGGGCAGATAGGTGAACACGCCGAAGGCTGTGATCGCCAGGACGACCACCAGGGCGCCGGTCGCCCAGGTGGCCGCGGGCTTGCCCAGCAGGAACTCGAGCGAGGCGTGGTAGGAGTTGCGCAGCCTGTCCATCGAGCCGTCGACGGTGCGCGCCAGCCAGCCCTGCCCCTTGGCGGGCCGCAGCAGCTTGGACGCCAGCATGGGCGACAGGCTGAGCGCCAGCAGGGACGAGAAGGCGACGGCCGCAGCCACGGCGACGGCGAGCTCGACGAAGAGCCGGCCGATATAGCCCGGCAGGAACATCAGCGGCGCAAACACCGACATCAGCACGATGGTGGTGGCGACCACCGCGAAGAAGACCTGACGCGTCCCGCGCTGGGCGGCCACGGGCGCCGGTTCCCCCTCGTCGATCCGCCTCTGGATGTTCTCGACCACGACGATGGCGTCATCCACCACCAGGCCGATGGCCAGGACCAGCGCCAAGAGGGTCAGCAGGTTCAGCGAGAAGCCCAGGGGCGCCAGGACGATGAAGGTCGACAGGATGCAGATGGGCGCGACGACGGTCGGGATGATGGCCGCCCGCCAGGTCCCCAGAAAGATGAAATTCACCAGCCCGACGATCGCCAGGCAGATGCCCATGGTGATCCAGACCTCTTCCAGGGCGTGCCGGGTGAATAGGGTGAAGTCGACAGCGACATTGAGCTCGGTGCCCTCGGGCAGGCCCCGGTTCAGTTCGGGCAGCAGGGCGCGGATGCCGTCCGAAATCTCCAGGTCATTGGCCTGGGACTGGCGGGTCACCGCAATACCGACCAGGTCGCGGCCGTTGGATCGGAACATGCGCCGACGCTCGTCGGCCTCTTCCGAAACCCGGGCGATATCGCCCAGCCGGGTGACATAGCCGCCGTCGCCGGGCGTGACCACGGGCAGATTGGCGAACTCCTCGGCCGTGGAGTAGCCCCGGGCCACCCGGATCGTGAAGTCCTTGGCCGCGGCTTCCAGAGCCCCGGCGGGCAGCTCCAGATTCTGGGCGTTCAGGGCGTTTTCGACGTCCGTGACGGTGATGTCGCGGGACGCCATGGCCTGGGGATCGAGCCAGATCCGCATGGCGTAGTTCTGCGCCCCGCCGACGCCCACCTGCGCCACACCCGGCACCGTCGAAACGCGCTCGACAAGGTAGCGGTTGGCGTAGTCCGTCAGCTGCAGGCGGTTCAGAGTGGTGGACGACAGGCCCAGGAAAATGATCGGCTGGGCGTCGGCGTCGGCCTTGCGGATCTGTGGCGGGTCAGCCTGCAGGGGCAGATTGGCTGACACGCGGGACACCGCGTCGCGCACATCGTTGGCGGCGGCGTCGAGGTCGCGGCTGAGCTTGAACTGGATGTTGATGCGCGAGGAGCCGTCCCGGGACCCGGAGGTCATCCGATCGACGCCCTCGATACCGGCGACCTGGCGCTCGATCACCTCGGTGATCCGCTCCTCGATCACCTCGGAGGAGGCGCCGCGATAGTCGGTGCTGATCGAGATCACGGGTGGATCGACGGCCGGCAATTCCCGCACCGTCATCTGGGTGAAGGAGGCGAGCCCGACCACGCAGAGGATGATCGCCGCGACCGCGGCGAACACCGGACGACGGACGGAGAGGTCCGAAAGAGTCATGCGCCTGGCCGTTCGGCCGCGGGATCTACGCCGGCGACGTCAGAGGGGGTGGGAGTCTCGGCGATCCGGACCGGCTGGCCGCCGGTCACCTTGTTCACGCCATTGGCGACGATGCGATCCCCGGCCTCCAGACCGTCCCTGATCTCGACAAACCCGTTCTGGCGCATGCCGGCGACCACCGGCCGCTGTTCGGCCCGGGGCCCGTTCTCACCGTCGGCGATCAGAAAGACGAAGGAGGACGAGCCCTGGACCGAGACGGACGCCTCAGGCACGGCCAGGCTCTCGCGCTGGCCCCGCGACAAGGCGACCCGCATCATCATGCCCGGCCGCAGCAGCCGGTCTGGATTGGGGAAGATGGCCCGGGCGGTGATCGCGCGGGTGGATTCATCGACCCGGGTGTCCAGGGTCTCGATCTGTCCGCGGATCTGGGTGTCAGGATAGACGTCGCTGGTCGCGACGATGGTCTGACCCGTCCGCAGGCCGGCCAGGTAGCGCTCCGGCACCTGGAAGTCGACGCGGATCGAGGACAGGTCGTCGAGGGTGACGATGGTCGAGCCCGGATTGACCAGGGCGCCCGGGGTGATGTCGGTCAGCCCCACCACGCCGGCGAACGGCGCGCGGATCAGGCGGTCGCCGCGCCGGGCCTCGGCGGCGGCGAGATCAGCCTTGGCCGTGCGATAGGCCGCCTGATGCTCTTCCACCGCGGCCTGGGAGGCGAAGCCCTGCTCGGCCAGGGTGTTCCAGCGCTCCAGGGTCTGCTGCGCCTGCAGCAGGCGGGCCCGGGCCTGTTCGACGCCGGCGTTCTGTTCGGCGTCCTTCAGCTCGACCAGGACCTCGCCCTTGGACACAAACTGTCCGTCGGTGAACCGCACCCGCTCCACCAGCTGCGTGGCTGCAGCGGTCAGGGTGACGGACTGGCGGCCCTTGGCCACGCCCAGCAGCTCGACCGTGTCGTTGAAACTCCGGGTGCTCACGGCGGTCGCCGCCACCGGCACGCCGCCGCCGCCAGGGCCTCCAGGTCCCCCAGGCCCGCCGGCATGCACCTGCTCGCCGTCCATGACGATCCGCAGGCCGCCGACGATAACCATTATAAGGACGATGACCAGGGCGCCGGCGAGGAAGAAATGGCGTCTTACCAAAGCGGGCTCCATCGCTCCGGCGGGGGAGCGTGCGAATGACGTGACACGGACAGTAGGACTCAGCGGAAAGGCTTACGCCGCGTCCAGTAACAGAACGATGGCCGTTCGTGTCGGCTTTGAAACACGTGGGCGCTCGCTGAATATTCGAGCTGTCCTAACAAAAAGATGCCGCCGGCCGCCTATGAAAATATCGCCACGTGGTCAAGACGCAGGCTGGCGCAGCCCGCCAGCGCTGCGTCCCGTCGATCAGGCGTCGTAGCCCGGGGATTGGCGGTCGAGGCGGCGCAGGCAGCCGGGCCAGGCCAGCTTGCCGCCGATGCCGCGGGCGACTTGGCCGCGGACCTCGGCCTGCGAGGCCTCAGGGGCGAACAGCACATTCTCCCGGCCCGCCGACAGGGCCATGACCTGCTGCTTGCAGGCCCGCTCCAGGTAGAACATGCCGATCCAGCAGTCGGCCGCGGAGTCGCCCACCGACAGGGTGCCGTGATTGCGTAGCAGCATCAGGGTCTTGTCGCCGATATCGGCCACCAGACGCTCGCGCTCGTCCAGGTTCAGGGCGATGCCCTCGTAGTCGTGATAGGCCAGACGCGGCAGCACGATCAGGGCGTGCTGCGACAGGGGCAG